>JBCBGS010000116.1:0-8623 GCA_038526515.1 Pseudomonadota bacterium
CCAGCCGATCCGGACTAGCCTCTCATCAGGAGGAGATGCGCAGCACTGTACCGGGCGCGGAACTGGGTCGGATTTGGGGGTGGGGTGAGTGACCGTTCTGTGGCAATTTAAGCCACTGAATAAATGGGTATTCGACTTCGATACTTTCAAATTGCCTCGTACGATCCACCGAGAACGCGTTATTCCATATGAGCGACCAAAACCTCGCCTATCTCATCCCAGGTCTCATCGAGGAAAAACATATGTCCGGCGCCATCCAGCTTGTGGAATGTCGAATTGTTGGCCAAGCGGCTGAGTGCACGTCCATTGTCAATGGGAACCAGCATATCCTTCGACCCATGCACAACTAGGAACGGCGCAGAAATCGAAGCAAGACGTTCGGGAAGGTTAGATGGAACCGTCGTCATGGCGTGAACATGGTTTACCGCGACTTGAGCGTTTCGAGCATCGCCCGAGTACAATTCGCGAGTATAGGCTTCTGCAAGATTTGGATCGAAATCGCGGTCACCATTCAGAAACTGCCAAGTCGACAGCCAGCCCTGTAGATCAGTTTCAAATTGACCTTGGGGTTCATTCCCGATCAGCGCGCGCCATGTCTCATCCGAAACGGTGCTCATTCCTAATTCTGCGTAGCGATCTATGTCGCTTGTCGGGCCGGCAGAAATCGCAGTTCCGGTCGCGATGTGTGTGCGTAGGTCGCCGGACAGCATCATCGCCACAATGTATCCCCCCATGGAGTGACCAACGAGATGTGTCTCGCTGACGCCCAGATCTTCGATCACGGCATGAACATCATCCACCAGCGTCGAGATTGGATATTGCTCATCCATGTGAGTAGATGCGCCGGTGTCGCGGTGATCGAAGCGCACGACTTGGTACCCGAGACTCGCGATTGATTGGCAAAAGTGATCGGGCCAGAAAGCACCGGGAGCACCCGCCCCCGAGATTAAGATGACAGCTGGTTGCTGCGGGGTGCCAAACCGTTCCGCCCTGAGCTGCGTTTTGTCCGGGGTGACGATTATCCAGGATTGTTTCGTCATTGCCTGTACTGCCACCCCGCTTTTTGTGTTGCTGGTGTCTGAACTTGAAACGTGCAAATTCGACAATCCCGCGCACGCACCGACGCAGAGAGCGCTTGCGATGGTGACAGTCGATTGGAGGATTGCATTGCGGCGCTTCAATTTTCTACCTCAGAGAACCAAATCATGTGCTTCGATCGAGCTTTTTGAGGCCGGTGGCAAGCGTATCAAAGACAATTCTGATTTTTGGACCGATTTTGAGTTCACGGTGCATTACAGGCGACCGGTTTAGGGCGTTGTAAGACGCTCACGCTGAAGCAGGTTTAGCTCTCTGAATCTGTATCTGACTTCTCGGATTTTGGAGGGGCCCAGAAGAAGGTCATCCAAAAGCACATGGCGAGCGTCCCTAAGATCACCGGTCCAACGGTCCATAAACCACCGATGGCCATTGGGCGTGTATGTCCTGTTTGAACCGCCTCAATCAGCAGCGAAACGGACCCCTGAGCAACTTGTTGATCCACCTGATCGGCCAGCGCCATATAGTGATAAAACGCGCCAAGCATATTGATCAGGATGAAGGTCGCCGCGAACACGAGGAACAGAAACGAGACAAGCTTTGTGAAGAACGGGGCGCGGTGGAGAAAGTAAAATGCGCCGGTGATGTAGGCAAAAATCACAGAGCTCAACAAACCGAACCCCTGCAGAAATAAGCTCATCGTATCCGTAATCTGATTGACGATTTCGAAATCGGTCATGGCTGCCTCCTCGCTTCCCAGCCCAACTAAGCAAGGAACAGAAGCTGGAACAATGTCTGGGGTCATTGTCCCAACTTGCAGGCGGCCATGTCAGTGCACCGCGCCCTATTAAACTGAGCTGGTCGCTGCCTTAGAAATCAAACGCTCCTTCGCGCCTTGCGCCTTCAATCCAAAGAGCGGGCGTAAGACCCCAGATCTACGGATGATGTATTCGTGGACCAAGTGGCAACTGGCGAACGTCAGTACCGTTATCAGTCCAAATTCCAGCATCGGTGAGAGCCCCTGGCGCGTCAGCCAAAACCCGAAAATCACGATGAAGGTCTGATGCAAAATATACCATGGGAAAATCGCTTCGGTCATATAGCTGAGCGCTTTGCTGGGCCGGTTCGCAAAACGTCGAACCAGACCAAATGCGACGAGGATGCATGCCCAAGCATAAATGGGCTCGACCATCATGTGGGCTAGCGCGATGAGCTCGAGGAATGGGACATCAGCAATGTCGGCTTCACTCAGCGACCACACAAAAAGCTGCCAAGCCGCGAGTGTAATGGCGAGAACGATCGCTGGTTTGTAGAACCGATCTATTATCGCCCAGATGCGCTCTGACTTTGCCGCCAGAAATGCGATCAGCAAGAACGGGAAATAGAGCGCATGATTGCCCCAATCATCGACCAGCGCATGCGTCGAAGGGAACACATCTTCCAGCCAGAGATCGTGCAGGGCGAAGAGGACAACGGGCACAAGGGCAACCGCAAGAAACAGCAGCGGTGAGCGAGACGTAAGAGGCCCGATGGCGCGCGAGAGTCGCGTCACGAGGGGGTAAAGCGCGATCAAAATGAACGTGTAAATGATCAGATAGGCGACATACCAAAGGTGGTTCCAGGTCGGCAGAATGATGGAATAGTCCGTGCTGGCGGAGAGGTAGTCCCCGTAAAAGGACAAAAAGCCCGTTTGGGTTTCCCCTTTTTCCAACAGTTCCAACCAAGACTGCGGCGCCACAATGACAAGCACGCCAAAGACCAACGGTAGAAAGAGTCTCCAGAACCTGGCCCACGCAAAGTGACCGAGGGGGGCTTTGTTCATTGCAAACCGCAAAGCGACTCCGGAGATCAGAAACAGGACCGTCATACGCCATGGATTGACCAGCTTCATCGCCGGTTCGATGACCGGGCCCGAATGAACGCTCTTCACGTGAAAGTCCCAGCTCACAAAGAACATCCCGATATGATAAAAAATCAGAAGTCCGAACGCGAGGATGCGCAACCAATCTAGATCATAACGGCGCTGTTGAACTGACGACATTTGGCGGTCTCCTTTTCGATCTGATAACTATCGACAGCCGGGCGTTTCCCGTCATCCCAAATGGGGCCTGTGTCAGGTGGGGGGGACGAATGGAGCGCGTTTGGGACGAAATACAGCAGGCTGGGATGAAATTCAGACAGGGCCTACTTGCGAACTTCATTCAAGACACGGCATAGGCAAACTATGAGTGTGATCTCTGAGGATATTGCGGCTGAAAAGCAGGCCGATCGGACCAGCTACAAACTGGTTCTTGCGTTTACGTTCCTGTCCTGGATCACGCTCTCTACGTCCACGCAAATTGATGCTGTCCGATCCGGGAGCAGCGAGCCCGCGCTCGTGTTTTGGTTCACCCAACTGACCAGTCATATCATCGTCGCGTTGCTGGCCTTGATTGTTCCGGCATTGCTGACGCGGTTTCCGCTGACGACAGAGTCCTGGAAGAGATCCGTTTTTGGGTTCGCGATGGGTTTTCTGATCTTTGGAACGCTTCACGTCCTTGCCATGGTTGCCCTTCGGAAGATCGGATGGCCGATCCTCTTTGATGGACCCTATGTTTTCGGGCTCGATCAGCCCCTCATCTGGTTCTACGAGCTACAGAAAGACGCTTACACGTTCCTGCTACTGACCTCGATTTTTTGGTTTGGCCGTTTCGTCGCCCGGCAACGCCTCAATAAAGAAGGCCGTCAGGCCGAGGCGAAGGAAAGCGGACGCCTGACGCTCACATCTGGGGGGCGGATTTATGTTGTGGATGCGGAGGATGTGCGTCTGGCGAAATCGGCGGCGAACTATGTCGAGATACAACTTGCGAATAAAGAACTCCTGGTTCGGATGACGCTGTCAGACCTGGAGCAGCTCCTCGCAGCGGCGGGGCAGAATCATATCCGTATTCACCGGTCCTGCATCGTGCACAAATCCGATATCAAGGCTTTGCACCCAAATGGGGATGGAAGCGCCTCTATCGTGCTCGAGGATGGCAGTGAGCAGCAAACGAGCCGGTCTTATCGCGCAAGTGTTCAGCAGGCTCTGACGGACGCCTAGCGGCGCTTATCGATCTGACGGCGGATCTAAACCAAGAGCGCTATGGCCATCGAGAAATTCCCGACCATCAAAACAAAGTCGAACACAAAAATCTGCAGCATAACGCCCTTGAACACGTTCCAGAGTCCGCCGCCCCGCATGTTTTTGAGCGCCATCGGAACATTTCCAAAAAATTGCGACCCATGCGCCAGAGCGTTGAAGGCTAGGATGAGCGATAGCTGAGCCGGTGTTTCCATACCCCCAACATTGAAGAACAAAGCGATATTCAATGCGGATAGCGCAAAATTAAAGCCGCCCATGAAGCGCCCTGACTCGATCACCGCTTCATACGCTGAATTGTTGCGATCAGCTTGGATGGGAACAACAACTTTGGCGAACACGTCCCGGCGAAGATAAAACGCGACAAATCCCAATCCGTACCAGATCGCATTTGCCAAAAAGAGTCTGCTGATGATGAGATCGAGCATGAAACGCCCCTTAGATCGAATGCATTTTTTCAAGTCCAATATGCCAGAAATTTGAACGAGATATAAGTTGCTCAAATCACTCTCGTGGCTTTGCGATTGCGAATGACGTCGCTACACGGGATATCACGTCGGCCGTCTAACGCTGATCAAGATTACCGGAGAGTCTCTATGCGTATTTTTGCGATCTCTATCATTGCGCTCTGGATGCTTGTGGGCGGCGTTGCGCATCTGGTGACACCGGAATTCTTCTTTCAAATCGTCCCAGATATGTTTCCAAAACTGATGGTCGTTTATGTGTCCGGTGTGATCGAGATCGCGATTGGAGCCGCGATTTTAGTTCCAAAATTAAGAGCGGTCGCGGGTCTCTGTTTTGCGATACTGTGTGTCGGTTTCTTGCCGCTTCACGTCTGGGATTTCTTTCGGCCAGACCCTGTCTTTGAGGTTCCGGTCGCGGCATCGATCCGCATTCTGGTGCAATTTGGATTGATCGGATTAGGCCTGTTTCTCTGGCGCACGGACTCGCGGCCAAACACAACAGAACCGGCTCGTGTGGAGCCGTCGGCCGAATGACACGCCCTGTGAAAAAAGTTCGGCCGTCAAAGTTCTTCTCACACATTGAGGACGAACAAGATCAACGTCCCTGGGGATCTTTTTTGGATGCCGGATCTGGCGTGCATTCGCTGAGCTGGGTGGCACAGCTCGACACGGCGCGATGGACGGCTGTTACGGGTGCGCCGCGAGACGCGGATAGGATGCGCGAGGCGACCGATGGTCTCCGCCGACCCCAAGACCAAATTCTGCTCGGCAATTGGGCGAAAGCCGATCTGTTGAAAGGCGAGGTCTACGATACGGTCTTGGCGGACTATTTGCTCGGCGCGGTTGAAGGGTTTGCACCTTACTTCCAACCCTATTTGTTTGCGCGCCTACGCCCTGTGACGGGGAAGGTCCTCTATATCACGGGCGCGGAGGCATATGTGCCGGAGAATGAGCCTTCGACAGAAGCGGGGCGTTTGGTCTGGCAAATTGGCCGCTTTCGTGATGCTTGCTTGCTCCTATCTGGTGAGCTGCCATATCGCGAGTATCCGTCGGCCTGGGTGCTCGATCAGTTAACCCGGTCTGGGTTCAAGCCGCGCGGCATCAAACACTTTCCAACACGCTATAAAGAACGGTTTGTCCGTACACAGATTGATCTCAGTCTCGCAGCACTGAAACGCGTGCGCGATCAGAACGCCGCGCAGGCGCTCGCAGAATGGGGCGAAGCATTACGCCAGGAGGCAATGGCCCTCATCGCGTCCGAGAATGGCTTGGCACATGGGTCTGATTACGTAATCACTGCGGACCCGATCTAGTCGACGCTACGCCCGTCTGGGCCGCTATAAGCGCGTTCGATTTTGGCGACGCGAAGCTCGTAGTGGGAATACCAGCGTTCGATCCCGTTTTTCTGTGCCAGCATGTGCTGAGACTGCGCTTTCCAGGCCTGAATGCTGGCCTCATCTTTCCAATATGACACTGTCATGCCGAGCCCATCAGCGCCGCGCGTGGTTTCGATGCCGAGGAAGCCAGGTTGATGCTCGGCCAGGTCCACCATGGCCTGACCCATCGCATCATAGCCATTGTCGTCATCTCCGAGCGTACTCGTGAAGATGACCGCGTAATAAGGGGGCTCTGGGGTGTTCGCAAAACCGCTCATAAGGACCATTCCTGTATTTTAAGGCAGACCCTGCGTGGGTACATTCTCCGACGATAGCCACCCGATTCTTGCGATTTGAGAAATAGAATTCGCGTTTAACCCCAAAGCTCTCGGCTCGGCGGAGAGACGGTGCCATCATGGTAGCGCAGCTTGTGCGGGACATCTTTTGCGAGCCAGAGCGGGCCGTCCAAATCAATCAAATCGGCTTCCTGTCCGAGTAAAATCGCAGGCGCCATGCTGATCGATCCCGCGACCATACAGCCGACCATTGTGCTCATGCCGCAGCGTTTGGCCTCTTTCATAATCCGCAGGCCCTCGGTCAGGCCGCCCGCTTTGTCGAGCTTGATATTGATCGCATCATATTTTTTGGCGAGGGCTTGCACGTCGCCGCGCGTATGCATGCTTTCATCTGCGCAGATTGCGACGTGGCCGGGGCGACGGGTAAGAGCGTCATCGTCGCCTGCTGGAAAAGGTTGCTCAATCAGCACCACACCAAGATCTGCAGCTTTTGCCGCCAGAGTTGGAAACTCGGCAGGATCGAGCCCTTCATTGCCATCAAGTACGAGTTTCGCGTCCGGTCTCGCTCGGCGCACGGCTTCGACGCGGACAATGTCATCCGGCCCGCCCAGCTTGAGTTTTAGAATTTTGGCGTGGGTTGCCTTCGCGGCCTCGGCCATGACCTCGGGCTCATCCAAACTGATCGTCATCGTGGTTGGGAGAGGCTTCGGCTCTGGCAAGCCCGCTAGCTCCCAAACGGGCGTGCCCGTGAGCTTGGATTCCAGGTCCCAAAGCGCACAATCGGCGGCGCATTTCGCGGCCCCTGCCGGGAGACGCCTTTGCAAGTCCTGACGGGTGAGTCCCTCTTGGATATCGCGTTCGATACCAGAGAGTTGCGCGACGACGCTGACCCGGCTTTCCTTGTATCGCGCATAAGGAACACATTCTCCGCGCCCGACATGCTCGCCCTCTCGGATCTCGACCAGGACGGTCTCGGCCGTGGTTTTCGAGCCGCGAGAGATTGCAAAGGCCGCTTTTAACGGCGAAGACACAGGGGTGATGGTCATCTGGCGCATGGATGAAGTCTTTGCCGGAATGGTAAAATTTGAATGACGCTTTGGGGGCTGTCTTAAACGCTGGTGGGTTAAGGTAAATAGTGTCGAAATCGAGCGATCCATCTTTTTCGCCCTCTTTTGAATATGTTGGAGGGGCGCGTCCGCGGCTTATGCTGCGCGGCGCATGGGTGGTGACGGCGCTAGGGGGCCTCGATGGACAGCTGAAACAGCTCTCAAATTCTCACGGGTCAGACGTGCTCGCTGAGCTTGACCTCAGCGAACTGGAACGAATGGATACGGCGGGCGCCTATTTGGCGGACCGCGCGCTTCGAAACTTTGCCCCGTCCACGCCCGAAATCATTGGCGCTGAACCCGAAGCCCTCGATTTGCTGCATCAAGCGCGCGCGCTTGCCACTCAGGAAGAACACGCCCCGCCCGTTCACGAAGAGGGGCATGGATTTGTCGATCTCCTCGAGCGCACAGGCCGCGGCGCCGAGCATTTATGGCATGAATCTCTAGAGACCTTGTCCTTCCTCGGCGGGACATTGGTGGCGCTTTCGGCGGCCATCGTGCGCCCAGCGAAGATGCGGTGGACAGCGCTCGTTGCGGTGATGGAAGACGCCGGACTCGATGCGGTTCCGATCATCGCGTTCTTGAATTTCTTTGTCGGAATGGTGGTCGCCTTCATTGGCGCGACGACGCTTTCCCAATTTGGCGCTACGATCTTTGTCGTCGAACTGGTTGGGTTTGGAGTCTTGCGGGAACTTGGCGGTGTGCTGGTCGCGATCATCATCGCCGGGCGAACGAACTCAGCGTTCACGGCGCAAATTGGCGCGATGAAAATGCGCCAAGAGGTGGATGCGATGCAGACACTCGGGCTTGACCCTATGCAGGTGATTGTCGCACCGCGCGTGCTGGCCATGATGATCATGGTGCCCGTGTTGACCTTTATTGGCATGCTGACGGCGATTGCCGGCGGTATGGCCGTGGGTTGGCTAGTGCTCGACATCAATCCAACCGTCTTCTTCAATCGTCTGCAGGATAATGTGCCGATCGATCAGTTCTGGATCGGCATGTCGAAGGCTCCGATTTTTGGCCTCGCGATCGCGCTGATCGGATGTCGCCAAGGCTTGGAAGTGGGCGGCAGCGTTCAATCCCTCGGGCACCACACAACGAAATCCGTCGTGCAGGCGCTGTTCGCAATTATTGTCATCGATGCGCTGTTTGCCATTTTCTATATGGAGATGGGCCTGTGACGGAGCTGGCGATTAAGGTTCGCGGTCTGAAAACCGCTTACGAC
>JBCBGS010000117.1:0-8550 GCA_038526515.1 Pseudomonadota bacterium
CCAAAACGAGGGCCAGCGCCGCGCTCTGGGCAACGCGTCTGAACTTCATTGAATGCATCCCGTTCTCCCTAGTACATTCTCGCAGTGTTCGTTGTTTCACTTAATAAACGAATTTTTGTCAGCCGAACTTTTATCGTCGGGCATGACAAAGGTTTAACGATAAGTGAGGCCAACTCCGTCGCTGCGTATTAAGAAGATGCGCCGAGGAGCGCGATTGGATGCAGTCCGCACCACAAATCACGGCTTTAAATTTTCTAACATTCAGATTAAGGCAAGCCGTCGACGGCCCCTTAGCTCAGTTGGATAGAGCACCCGACTTCTAATCGGACGGTCGCAGGTTCGAATCCTGCAGGGGTCGCCACCGCAAGTTGGTCAGTTCGGCGCGTAAAAGTAGTCATTAGCTCTGCGGCCTAAGGCGCCCAAGTGCGCTATGGATCGATCCGTTAAAAACTGTATGTCAATTGAGCGTAGCCAAACATTGTTCCATTCCCTTCTGGGCCATCGGGCACAGTCTTTGCGAACGAACCATAGATCAAACCCGAAGCTCCGAGTTCAAACCTGAGCCGATCCGGCACGACCCAATACCGTGCTCTCGCATCCAAGACATGACCGATAAAAATGCCAGATTCTCCGGCCGGGTCGCGTCTACGCGCGATCACCCAGGAATCTGTATCCGAAGCCAGGTGAGCCGCATGATAGTAGAAGCGACCATCCCAACGCTCATTTGGTTTCACCTCAATCCGAAACCCGGGTGCATTGAGATTGGCCGGGGTCAAAGGACCGTGGATTGATGTATTGTTCAGATCTGACCGTCTCGACCCGAACAGACGCTCATGCTGGTCAAACTTCAAATCATTCGGATCGTCATCGCCGCTCGCCCAATAATACTCAAATGCGAGGCGCGGCTGCCAGGGGGCATCGAACGTATAGCCGAACTCCGCGTGGAGCATTGAAGCATTGACCTCAAGACTTTGCGTGTCTGCAGGATCGCTCGTCGCATAGCGCGTGCCGTGTCGAAGGGCGCCTTCCAGGTCAATGTCCCATTGGTTCACGCCTGGTTTTCGGTACAGCCTGAAACCTGGGGCAACATAGGACCGGTCAGGCGTTTGGAATGCTTCGGTGTCCTGTTCTTCAAGCCCATACAGGAAGATCTCCGCCCATAAGCCTGGCGCGATCCGTGGCAGAATGTCGGCACGTCGATAATGAAGGCCGAAGATATGGCGCTGCCACTGCTCTTCATCGCCTGAGAGTTCATTATCATCGAGCGCCGGTCTCGTATTTGGAAACCTGGCCGTTGGCACAACATAGATGGCGTGCAGCTCATCGCCGCGCGCGTTCTCAGATCGAAAGTTGAGCCCTGTATATGACTTAATAACGTTGGCGAAATCGACGCGCTCGATCTGGCGTTTCGAGCCGATGGAGACGGTTTGACGGCCGAGCTTTAGGGTGCTGCTGGATCCCGGACCGAGCAAGCCCGGCAGATCATCGAATCGTCCATAGAGTTGCAGAACATCTAGCGGATTTGCGATGCTCGACCCGAGCGGCGTTCCTTCGTCCGCGAGATAAGTTCGACTATCTTGAAGTTCGACCCCGAACGAAACCGCGCCCGTATCGGCTTCTGCATGCAGCAAACTCCGGAACAGAAGCAATTGATCGCTTCCAGTTCGCGATGCACGAAACTGCCCGTCGAGGCTCTCATACCTGACGCGAACTTCTCCACTGATTGAGAGCCAGTCTGAAGACATGCCCGCACCAGTAGGGTCGATACGATCCTCGCCGCGAGCAGCATCCGAAACGGCCATCAGAATGACGAGTAAACTGAACAGACGTATCCACATGTCAGCAGTTGACCGATTGGATCGCGTCCAGAATTGGCGCGCACACTTCGTCACGCCCATCACAACAATCCTCAATTAAGTAAAGAACCAGGTCATTCAGCGCCGACAAATCCGCACGATAAATGATGGAGCGGCCATGACGGGTGCCAGCGATCAGATTTGACGCTGAGAGGATGTTCAATTGCGCCGATAGCGTGTTCGGCTGAACCCCTAATTTCCGAGCAAGGTCTCCAGCTGAAACCCCCGGCCGTTCGGCCTTAACAATCTCGCGAAATGCCAGCAGTCGTCCTTCGTGAGCGAGTGCCGTAAGGCGTGTGATCGAATCTTTCAATTCCATAATTCGTGAAATATCGAATATAAGAACCTGGTCAAGAGATTGCGCCATCAAGAGCGCAAAAATTGCGGCTGTGGAGCGATCGGCTTAACCTCTCCCATTATTGATTTGATCATTTTGTCGGATGGACGGTGTAATCCAGCAATCGGCATTTGTCCGCTGGCATCAGTCAGGTCGTATGCAGGTGCGCCAAGCTTTTCTGAGGAAACTAATCGCCGAGTTTCACAACACGATCGCTGAGGGCCTGGATGGCTGCCTCAGGTGTTTGTTCATGTACCAGCGCAGCGCGGAACTCTTCCGGTGTGAATTTTCCATCGATGATGTGATCCATCAGCTCGAAGAAAGGCGCCCAGAAGCCATCTTCGTCGAGAAATGCCATAGGCTTTGCGTGCAAGCCAAGGCGCGCCCAGCTCAGCATCTCGACAGCTTCTTCGAGCGTGCCAATGCCACCGGGGAGAACTACGAAAGCGTCGCTTTCATCAAACATACGCTGTTTGCGGGTGTGCATATCTTCGACGATTTCATGTGGGACTTCATCGAAGATTCTTTCCTTTTGCAGCAGAAAACGCGGCATGATGCCAAGCACCTCTCCGCCTTCAGAGTGGGTCGCACGCGCACAGGCCCCCATAAGACCAACGCCGCCGCCGCCATAGACAAGCTTTATCCCTTGGTGGGCGAGGGTGCGACCGAGATCCTGCGCCAAGCGCAGATAGTCAGATTTTACCTCGTTCGAGGAGCCGCAATAAACGCAAACAGACTTCAACTTACCCATTATTCTTGCCTTCGATTCAAACCCTTGGAGCCATAATGGATGTTTGGTTGAAAAACCAGAAAAAACCTCTCCGATATCATTGGAAACTCGAGACAATGGGAGCAGCAATACTAGGGTGTGATATATTTGCGACTGATTGTCATTTTCGGTGCTAGTTGCGATTGATTTTCATTTACGGTCGACGTAAGCGAGCTCCAACTTCTTCACAGGAATTGGAAATTATGAACCGAATTCAATCGCGTTTGCTCTCAGCCGTAGCATTCTCTGCGCTCATTGCATCGCCAGCAGTGTTTGCACAATCACCCGCAGAAACAGAGGCGCTCGTTCAAGACGAAGTGGTCGTCGTCGGGCAGTATCTTTATACCGACCAAATCAATGCTCTGAAGGCGCCAACGCCGATTATCGACGTGCCACAAAGCCTTTCTATTATTACTGCAGACCAAATTCTGCAGCAGGGCTTTGACAGCATTTCGGATCTGATCAGCTACACACCTGGCGTAAACTCGTCCCAAGGCGAAGGTCACCGAGATGCGGTTGTATTCCGCGGTGTACGTTCAACCGCCGACTTTTTCATCGACGGGGTTCGCGACGACGTTCAGTATTACCGACCGCTTTACAATCTGGAACAGGTCGAGATTCTCCGCGGCGCCAACGCGCTTCTCTTCGGTCGCGGCGGCACAGGTGGCTTGATCAACCGTGTCACCAAAAAAGCCCAACTCGACGAACAGTTTACGGGCTATCAGGCGAGCATCGACTCGTTCGGCGCGTTTGTAGGCCAGGTTGATACGAACTTTGCCGTCAGCGACACGGCTGCGATCCGCATCAATGCCATGTATGAGCGCCTAGAAAACCATCGCGACTTTTATGACGGCGACCGCTTTGGTTTGAACCCGACGGCCAAAATCGAGCTGTCACCTGCGACGACGCTCGATCTCTCTTATGAATATATCAATCACGAGCGCTTTATTGATCGCGGTATCCCAACAGGTGCCAATGGCGAGCCTGTAGAAGCATTCGAAGATATCGTGTTTGGCGACGCAGATTTGAACACAACTGAGCTGGAAGCACACTTGCTCCGCGCGACTGTTCAGCATGAAATCAGTGATACGCTGAAGACGCGGGTGTCAGCGTCCTACAGCGATTATGATAAGCTCTATCAAAACTTCTACGCGTCCTCATACGATCAAGCCGCAAATCCGACCCGCGTTGGCATTGATGGCTATGTCGATACCACCCAGCGCCAAAGCTTCACGCTGACAGGTGACCTGATTGGTGAGTTTGAGACCGGTTCAATCGGTCACACATTTGTTGTCGGTGCAGAATACATCGACACGTCCAATGATAATGATCGCTTCAACGCGTTCTGGTCTGGTTCCCAAGACGATGTTGAGTTCTTCTTGGTTGAGCGTCCTTTGAACTTCCGCGGCGGCGTTGGTGTAAACTTCGACGGAAACCCAACGACGAATGATTTCACCGCAGACCTAAACGATCGCTCTGAAGCAGAAGTCGAAGTTCTGTCTTTCTACGTGAATGACCAGATCGAAGTGAACCAATATCTCGATATCGTCCTCGGACTGCGCTTCGATAGCTTTGATTTTGCTGTCGATGTCGTTGATCGTGGCGCTTTCAACGCAGGCACGCTGTCGATTGATCCGCGCTCTAGCACAGACGATCGTGTGTCACCTCGTGCTGGCTTGATCTTCAAACCGCAAGAGAACGTCTCTCTTTATGCCAGCTATAGCGAGAGCTTCTTGCCTCGCTCTGGCGAACAGTTCGCAACCATTAGCGGCGGCGACCCGTTTGACCCAGACGTTTTCGAAACAGCTGAAATCGGTGTGAAGTGGGATTTCGTTCCAGGTATGAGCTTCACTGCAGCCTACTTCCAGAACGAGCAGGTTCGCGCGGATCGTGACGATCTCACTGGCGAGAACTTTGAAGTTCGTGGATTGGAAATCGACGGTTTCGAGATGCAGCTTCAAGGCAACGTCACCGAGCAGCTCTTCGTAACAGCTGGCTATAGCTATCTCGATGGCGAAACCGACAATGGTGCTGAAATCCCGCGTGAACTGCCAGAGAATACCTTCTCTGTCTGGGGCGCTTATCAGGTCACTGATAAGCTCGGCTTTGGTCTCGGCGCAACTTATCAGGATGAGTCCTTCATCACCGATTTTGATATTGGCGATACGGGTCCTCACCCAACCTTGCCGAGCTACACACGTATCGATGCTGCAGCTTACTACGACATCTCAGACGATCTTCGGATCCAGTTGAATGTCGAGAATCTGACAGACGAGCTGTACTTCCCAACTTCGCACAGCACGCACCAAGCGACTGTTGGTGCGCCTCTGAACGCTAAAATTACCCTCAGCGGTCGTTTCTAGCGTTTCCTCCCAGCTGCCGCAGGCCGATTTCGGTCTGCGGCATTTTCTTTTCCTAATGGCAGTTTCTTTTTAAAGCATACCCTATGCAGAATGACCGGCTCGCCCCATATGGCGGGCTATGAGTACTCAGATACAAACTGCGGATCCAGACAAAATTGAAAGTGCTGATGGCGGCATCGGCGTTTCGATTGGCCGCATCCTCAAGCTTCTTGCGCGGCCTGAATTGGCGAAATGGCGACCGATTATGGTGCTTGCGATTTTGCTCACGCTCGGCGCAGCGGTACTGGAAGTGGCGGCGCCGCTCTTGCTCGGCTATGCCATCAATCAGCTCGTCACCAACGACGACGGTTTCGTTGCAGGGTTCGGCGCGGCCATGTTCTGGCTTTCGGTTGCGCTTGGTGTTCGCTTCCTGGGGGCAGGCTTGCCGCAATTGCGAGACTGGTTGTTTTCACCCGTCAGCCAGGATGCGCAGCGTATCGCTTGTGTCGATGCGTTTGGGCATGCGCAAAGCCTTTCGCTTGGCTTTCACCAGACCAGGCGCACCGGCGCACTAAACCGTGTCATCGAACGCGGGGCGAGCGCGATTGATTATCTCATTCGCTTTTTGGCTTTCAATATTGGCCCGACCATTGTGCGTTTGGTTCTCGCTTCGATCGCTCTGGCATTTGCCTATGACCCGCTGCTGGCTTTGGTCGCTGTTATAACCATCGTCATCTATGCTGTTTCCACGATCATGATCACGGAGTGGCGTGTTCGTCAGCGCCGGCGGATGAATGAAGCTGACACGCGGTTTCGAGGCATCGCGGTCGACATTCTGACAAACTTCGAAACGGTTAAGTCATTTGCGGCGGAGCATCGTGAAACCGGGCGCTTCAATGACGCAATGCGCAATTACAATAATCGCTACGTTGATGCGGTGCGGTCGATGTATGTTCTAAACGCGACGCAAGCTTTCGCGATGAACGCTGGTTTGCTTGCGGCATTGGTCATTTCGGCTTGGAATGTCTCGCAAGGAACCATGCTGGTCGGGGATTTGTTCGGTGTAATGACCATGTTCCTATCGCTCTATGCCCCTCTAAACATCCTCGGTTGGGCCTGGCGTGAGATTAAACAGGGCGCCGTAGATCTAGAGAAGCTCTACGGACTGCTCGGTATGAAGCCGGAAGTGGCGGATAAGCCAGAGGCCGACGAACTAAAATCACCAAAAGGCAGCGTCACGTTCGAGCATGTTGGCTTCACCCATGACGCCCGCGCGGTCGGTGTTCAAGACATTAGCTTTGACCTTCCCGCCGGCAAGAAGATCGCATTCGTCGGAACCTCCGGCGCCGGTAAATCAACGCTGCTAAAGCTTTTGTTCCGCTTTTACGATGTGCAGAGCGGACGTGTGCTTGTCGACAGCAGGGATGTGCGGGACCTAACCCAAGAGAGTTTGCGACAAGCGCTGGGCTTGGTGCCTCAGGACGTGGTTTTGTTCAACGAAACGATTAAATCCAACATCAGTTATGCAAAGCCTGACGCCACGATGGAACAACTCCGCGACGCGGCTCGCCGGGCCCAATTGCTCGACTTCATCGAGAGCCTTCCAGATGGCTGGGACACGCGAGTTGGTGAGCGTGGATTGAAACTCTCGGGTGGTGAGAAACAGCGCGTCGGTATCGCCCGAGTCATCCTCGCAGATCCCGCGATCTTGGTCCTCGATGAGGCGACATCCGCGCTCGATAGCGCGACTGAAGCTGCGGTACAGGACGCCTTAGACGAAGCGTCGAGAGGGCGCACAACCTTGATGGTGGCACACCGTCTCTCAACCGTGCAGAACGCCGATGAAATTGTCGTGCTCAAAGCCGGCCGCGTAATCGAGCGCGGGACGCATGAAGACCTCTTGGCAGCTCAAGGCGAATATGCCGATATGTGGGCACGACAGGCGAAGCGCGATGCGCTCGCGGTTCCTGCTGAATAGGAGACTTGGGTCCGATGTCCGATACAGATTTAAGCCGCGAAACCTTTCCCTGGCTCCGGAGTGGGTTTGACTTGGAGGGATATGTCGGCGCGCTCGCAGCTTGGCTGGTCGGAATTTTGCTCGGTATCTTGTGGGCGCCGCTATTTTGGATTGGATTTATCGCTGCCATCGTCATTTTGCTGGCGACACGCACAGCAGAGCGAACCGTGCCAGATGCAGAGGATATTGTTGTAGCGCCGTCTGATGGAATGGTTGTTTCCATCGGCGGAGCAACGCCGCCAGACGAATTACGTCTCGAAGGGGCCGGCTGGACCAGAGTTCGCGTCTCAGTCGGTCCAACTAAGACCAATGGTATATGCGCGCCAATGGATGGGGCCATCGACCATGTGATCCGCGAGACGGGCGATCCAGCGGCATTTGCGGCGACAAAGCCAGACCGACCCGGCCTGACGCTCGCCTATGTCGCGCTTGAGAGCGGAGAGCGTTCGGTCGGAATGCGCTACGCCACCGGTGGCCTCGGACCGCGCCTTGAGATTGATAAAGAAGCTGGCGATGCTGTTCGACTGGGCCGAGGGATTGGAACTCTTCGCATGGGCGGATGGTATGATCTCTACATTCCGGCTGAGATGGACGTGCTTCCGGTCCCGGGACAGACCTTGATCGGATCAGAAACGATTATCGGACGTTTTGGCGGTGCGAGCAGTGATCTTTTTGAACGAGATGAGGCCGAAAAGACTGAGCCAGCGGCGCAGGAAGACTCGTCAGGCGAGCCTGTCGAAGCAGAACTCGTCATTGATGAAGAGGACGAGCTCACGCTCGAAGCTTTATCCGGTGACGACGAAACTGCCGAAAAAGAAGACGAGGACGTCTCCGAAATGTTTGCGCGTTTGAAAAAGGAAGCGCGCAAGATCCAGGATGATGAATAATCGGACTCCGAAGACTGCGCCGTATTCATTGACCTTTAACCCAATCAGCGCCATGTGGCGCGCGTCGTTGCGCGAATGTGTGCGCATGGCCCCAGCAGCGTGAATCGCGCCCGTCTTTGAGCGGGAAGAGTTGGTGCCTTTAGACAGTCTATTTCATAAGCGCCCTTGTTCACGCAGGCCGTTCTCGATCGCACCAGACGAAAGATTTTGCGTGACTACATTTTCAGACCTGAACCTGCATCGCCAGGTTCTTAAAGCCGTGACTGCGGAAGGCTATGAAACAGACTGTCTAAAGGCACCAACTCTTCCCGCTCAAAGACGGGCGCGATTCACGCTGCTGGG
>JBCBGS010000118.1:0-8494 GCA_038526515.1 Pseudomonadota bacterium
TGTATCGGGCGTTTTGGCCATTGAAACCGTACTCATCCC
The DNA here is from genome assembly GCA_038526515.1 of Pseudomonadota bacterium. Taxonomy (GTDB): domain Bacteria; phylum Pseudomonadota; class Alphaproteobacteria; order Caulobacterales; family Hyphomonadaceae; genus Henriciella. The sequence goes on from JBCBGS010000118.1 coordinate 40, forward strand.
ATTTTGGGAAAGGCTTATTCTCGCCCGTTTGCAGATCGATGATGCGGTTACGACGATCCAGATCCCAAACCCAGACAAACCGATCTGAGAGCGGTTTCATCCAGCGATACTCAGCGCGCAGAAGGCGATTGCCTTCGCCGTCTTCAAGGCCCAAAAGTTTTAGACTGTCATTGCCGGTAAGTCCGAGAATTTCATTGTACAGTTCATCGAGTGGAGTAGTGAGGCCTTGGGCGTCTATAACAGCTTGTAGATTCTTGCGGGTCTCACGGTCAGCTTTGCGCAGTTTTCGAGGAAGCTTATCCACCGCTTTTTTAAGCTCTTGTCGTGTGCAGTAAGAGACGCGCGTCACGCTGCGTCGACGGACGCTATATCCCGCGTCATCAACATTCGGAACGTTAAAGGCGCGGCTGACCTTTCCACTACACGCGACACCGCGTGGGCAGTTTACGGGCTCAAGCGCGCCCTCAAAACTCATTGGCTTAATGTCTTTACGCTCGCAGGCGTCGGCTTTCCCGCTGCCGCAGATCACAAGTCCGGCAATCAATGCGATAAAGGCTATAAATCGGAAAGACATCGATCATCCCGTCCCAAGTAGTATCTTGATAGCTTATGCCACGCTTTCTCCAATCACCCTCAAGGGTGATACTGCGCACCAGCGAGTTTTTTTATCCACGCCTCCACACTGAGTATCGATTACGTTAACGAACGCTCTGACCCCGAAATAGGAGCTTAGATCAGTGTCCTAAAATCGCTCCAGAACGGTCGCTCGTAATGTCTTCTTCGGGTTAGGAGCGGACATCAGAATTTCTTTGAGGGCTTTGGGTTCGGAAATACTTCGAGTATGTTCGAACGACTATGCTGGACAAAGCGATAACTGGAATGAGGAAACCTCCGATGCATAGATCGCTCATTCTCATTCATATTGTAGCGGCAATAATGTTGGCGAGTGCCGCCGCTCAACAGTCAACAAGATATGTGGATATTGATGGCGAATCTTGGGAGCTGACGCGGCAAGCGGACCAATGCGCGGAGCGGGTTGATAAGGCTATCTCGCACTACAATCGCGCGCCTATTTATCATCAAGCGCGCGAAGTGAGTGGCGATCGTTTTCTGGTCAATTCGACAACAAATTGTTGGATCGAGCTAACAATCGCGGGCGTCGATGACGTATCGCTACTGTTTAAAGTATCACAAGATGAAGTCATTTTGGATCGTCGTTCCTTATCCTGGTGGGGACTAAAGGTGCATCCATATCCACGTGAACCGAACGGGCTCTAGCTAACGTCAGCTTCGACGCCGAAAGCGGACACGAAAAACTATCTTTGAAGAGTGCTATCCAGAAAATCTGCCACGATTGCAGAGCACTCCGCAGGCTTCGCCTGCAAGATAAAGTGCGGACCTTCGACATCCACGACACAGAGCGCTGGATTCAATCGATTCATCTCTTTGGCAGCTGAGCTTGAAACCAATCGATCGTGAGACGGGCGGATGTACAGCATCGGAACGTCCAAACCGGTGAACCGCCAAAGCTCATCCGCCCCCATCGCTTCACGAATACGGTAGGCAAGGACTCTCGAAGAAACCGCGCGTACAGATTTAACCAGCAACGCATTCAGTTCTTTTGTGCTCCACTTGCCAAACGTGATTGGTGTGGCGAGTTTCAATAGGGTCGGAGAATTGGCGGGTGTTAAGTTCGCAAAGCTGGCAAATGCGGTCGGGAAGTACGAAGGCTTCTTCACAAACGATGCGGCAAAGACAACTGCTTGCAGACCTCTCGGTTTCTCCGCCGCCAGGCGCGTCGCTATCGGTCCAGAGAATGACTCCGCGAGCAGACAATACGGTGTGTCTGTAGGAAGGTCCGCAGAGACCAGTTTGGAGAGATTGTCGTAATTCAGCGCTTCGTTCTTTGGATAGCTGACGACATGGACATTGTGCACTTCGCCAAGGTGCGCTGCAAAGTCTGCCAGCATGTCACCTGTTCCATCAAGACCCGGCAGAATTATTACATCCATTGAGTTTGCACCTTCGAACCGATCTTCGGAGTATCGCATTCACAAGAGAATGGCCAACGTCCCCTCTGACGCCGAAAGTAGGCAATTGCTCAGAGTCCTAAACTCGCCCCAAACCAGCCTCTGGTGAATTCTGGTGGGCGAGCATTAGCAGACATTAGCGCAGAGACGGGAAACGCCCTAGAGAGGACGCTCATGGTGTTTGCATTGGGTCAGGAGTGGACATCAGCCATGCGCGACCGGCCCGGTGTGAGCCTATTTCGTTCACACCTTTCAAATCGTTGATTTCAAGACGTCAATTGTTCTCGCGCGAGAAAGTTGATGTTTTCTCGACCGATCTACGGCTCCGTCGCGAGTGTGAGCAAAAACTGCCAGACTATCATAGACCTAGAAGGTTTAGGATGGTTAGGTAAAGTCAATGAAAAGGGGATGGCGGTGTCTGAGAACGATCAGAAAGCGCAAACGGAGCGAACAAAAAATACGCGCCGATACGCTCGACGGATCCATGGCGGCGGTTTGGCGTTCTTTCCATATGGATTCGTGCCCGCCTTGGCGCTCTTTCTCTTAAGCCTTTTCGCGCTTATGCCATTTGCATCGCTCTGGATTGAGGACAATGCCGAGCAAGCAGCCCTCGCCTCCTTGCGAGAGAAGGGTAAAGGCTGGGCCAATGTTTCTGCTTCTGGACAATGGATTACGCTGTCCGGAGAAGCGCCAAGTGCAGAGCAAGCAGCCGCGGCGGTGAAACAGGTGCGGGAGGCGCGGGCCCGAACTCTTTTTGGACGCGTGCGCCCAGTAACGAAAGTAATCGATCGCACCATAATTGCCAGTCCTTATGAAGCCGGACCGATACCGCCTGAAATAGAGCCGACAGAGACCGTCGCCCTGGAGGAAAATCCAAATCACGATCCGGAAGATGCAGAACAAGAGATCCTTGCTGAGCGCGAACGAGTTGCCGCTTGCGACCAAAATTTGAAAAACTTATTGATCGACTCAAAAATCGAATTTGACTCTGGCAGCGCACGGATCTCTCTCGCAAGCTCGGGCTTGCTGGACCAATTGGCGCGCGCAATCGAAGGCTGCGATCTCAGGGTCGTGATTGAAGGCCACACCGACTCGACCGGGTCGTCAGATTTTAACGCACGCTTGAGTCTTGCCCGAGCCGCTTCCGTAAGGGACGCGCTCGTCATTCGAGGCGTTTCAGCAGACTTGCTGACTCCGGAAGGTTATGGCGAGGACCGTCCAGTCGCTGATAATAACAGCCCAGAAGGGCGCGAACAAAATCGGCGGATTGAGTTTCAAGTGAGATCGCTTAGCGATCCGCAAGACTAGAAAGAGGCTTCTCTCGAGAAGGTGGAATTATGTGGTATCTTTGGTTTCAAATTCTGTTCTTGCTCACTCTGGCCGCTCTTTGTGGAGCCGGACTTGCCTACTGGTGGTTGAAGGGGCGGTATGAGGATGTCACCGAGACCTATTCTAGTTTGATGTCCACCACCAAGCCGGGCCCTGATTTGATGGAGCGCTCCGATCTAGACGCGCGCCTGATCGAGCTTTCGAGAAAGATTGACCGCCTCGAGAATACCGATTTGTCGCCGCTCGAGGCGCAGATTCTGGCGCTTACTAATGATCTCCCCAATCTCCAGCCTGAGCTCTCGCCGCTTTTGTCCGAAATCCAGGCGACGAGCGATCGCTCAGAAGCCTATTCTCAAAGCATTGATGAGCGGCTCGCAACCATTGAAGCCGATGCTAAGGCGAGCGAACCAGATCAGGATCGTTTCGACGAGATGTCGGCGCGCTTGGATGCACTCGCAACAAGTCTGTCTGATGCGATAAACAAGTCGATCGGTCCACTTCACAATGCGATGAACGCCCAACCAGACCTCGATCTAGGACCAATGCTCTCCCGCCTTGATGAAACGCAGGCACAGGTCGAAAAGCTCTCCTCTTTGCCAACCCAAGTTGGGGGCTTGTCAAAACAAACGACCGATTTGTCGGAGGCTCAAGGCGCCTCACTGAAGGCAGAAATCGCGCGACTAGATCAACGTTTTGCAAGTTTATCGGATGGCATGCTGCGGTCCATACAACAAGACTTGCAATCGATCGCCTCCAAGTCGCCGGAAAGTGAAGGCCAAACGCGGCGCCTCGAAGATCGCTTGCAGGCAATCGAAGAACAATTGGCGCGAACCCAAAACCTCGTGCGCCCAATCGGAGAAAAGCTCGACCAAGTCACGCCCGGAATGAACGTCAATCTTGGCAATCACCGCGCAATCGCCAATCTCGATCAAAAGCTAATCGGCTTCGACGAGACGATTGCTGCCATCAAACAACGCATGGATCAGATCGGCTCCCTTGTGACCACGCTTGACCGGCGGGTTGATCTCACGAGTGTCGACTCGAAACTCGACCGAACGGCCGGAGATGTTGCAGCTTTACGCAGTTCGATGGCGACCATGGCGAGCCTCGAGCCGCTCGAGCAAAATCTCACAAGACTACAGCAAATGGTGTTCAATCTGCGTGAGCGGGATGTCGCGACCTTGAACAATGCCATTCGTTCGATCGAAGGCCGCGTTGACTTTGTCGGCGTTGAGAACCGGCTAACCTCGATCGAGTACGGTTTGGCGGCGACCCATCACATGCTGCGTTCTCGGCTGGAGCAAAACTTAGAAATCCCGCCTGCGCCCCAAAGAGAGCCGTTCCACGAGCCGCCAAAAGACTATGCTTTCGCCAGCCAATCATCGCTTCGACCGCCGGAGGCCCCTCTGGATCCAATCAACATGATCCGTGCGGAGGAGGCGACCAGCAATCTCCTTTTGGAACCCGGATTTGGGCAAGCCGATAATCTTGAAAAGATTAGAGGCATCGGACCGATGCTACGCCAATTGCTCAACGATACCGGTGTTTTTTATTATTGGCAGATTGCTGAGTGGAGCGCCGAAGATGTCGATAGCGTCGATGCGCTTCTACCGGGATATCAAGGGCGCATCACGCGGGATCGTTGGGTAGAACAAGCCCAAGAGTTGGCTTCCCTACCTGGTGCTGCGGAACGCCCGAAACCCTTCGGAACGTGAGCTATAGTCGACTATTCAATTCAGTTCGAATCATTCAATAGGCTCGTAGAGCAGTACATACCGGTGCTTATAGAGAGCGTGCACCATTGAACCCAAGTGGGGTGCTTTTAGGCGCTCATCCGCTGTCCGCTTTGGCGCCGAGAGGAGTCATTAGCTGAGCGGCTTATCGCCCCGGACCGGTCGCTCGCAGAGTCTCCATGCGAAACAACCAACTTGTAGACTGTTGGAGCGGCTTAAACTCGCCCCGAAACGGACGCTCAAAGACTGAAGAACCGTCTCCACTTCGGGCGAAGCTATCTGTTTCTTATTGCTACATTTGCAAGCGTTTCAACGGCCTGTAGATGACTCGCGAGCGGATCCTCACTTTCGAAAACAACCAACGGATTATCTGGCGGGATCCCCTTACCTTCCCAGAGCTTTTGGTCGGCATCCAAATACTCCTCATTGGAAAGCGTAATGGTCCAACCGTTCGATAGAGGCTTTTCGAGCTTATCCGAAAGCGCTCCGCGCGTGACTTCGCCATAGTGCGTGACATTCGGTAAGGCACGCAAACTCATCGTTAGGATCTCCCCGCCGCTAACAGTCGCATTGCTTGTCAGCAAGAAAACGGGACCAACAAAGGCCTGATCTGCCGGCGTGAGTTCATACATCGTTGGCTCGATGCGGTTTTGCGTATCCAAGGCTTGCTTAGAGTAGGCGGTCACCGGGCTTGGCGCGAATCGACGCGCAATTTCGCGGGCGACAAAGTCATAGCCACCGAAATTGATCGACAGATCAATGATCACCGCGGTGGCCGAACTTTCGTTGAATAGAGCGATCGCTTTATCCATCTCCGAGCCGATGGCCGCGCGCTGGTCGACCGCCGTAGCATCATCGCCAGTCGCATATGGGCCAACATGGAATGCGGCAAGGTAGCCGACAGACTCATCAATCATTCCGTAGCGCAGATATTTATTGGCCGACATGGCGCCTTCACGTGAAAGAATGCGGTCGCTAATATTCGTATCGAGATAACCGGAGTAGAAAGCACCGGTTGCGGCCTCTTCATCGAGACCTTTAAGGTCCGCGTTCACGTTTATATAGCGCGGTAGATCGCCTTCATCTCCATCATACTTTCGTCGTTCGCCGTCGACTTCACCGACAATTTCGACATGAGCGTCTTTGATGCCATCGACCATTTGAACAAACAGATCGAACAACTCGCTCTCTGTTGTTTCAGAGTTGATTTGCGGTCTGAAGTCCTCCGTGCGCCGCGCCCAATCCACATCATAAAGATCGAAAAAGACATAATGCTCCTCAAAGTAGGCCGTGAACTGATCAAATACCGAAAGTGGATCGGCCTCAGCCGAACCCGTCTGACAAAGTTGAGGGAGCGATGCCAGCTTCCGATACTGAAAGGTGTGATCGTCAAACGTGTCTTGAAACCGAACCACGGTTAGGTCATCGCTAAATGAGACCCGGTCATAGAAATCTGCAAGCTCAGCCCCGTCTAATTCAATCTCAAGACAGGATCGCGACGTGACTTCGTACGCTCTGAGCGGGGTGGTCGAGGAATCAATCACGAGGCCATACCCATCGGAGCGCCAAATCGCGCCAGACAATAATGGATTGTTTTGAACCGGCTGTTGCGCGGAAAAGTTCTCGCCAGACACTGTTTCGCAGCCAGAGACGATGGCCAGCACACCGACCAAAGCCGGAATGATGCAACGAGTTTTATGAGAGGTAAGCATGCTCGCACTTAACTATATTTCGCCTGGCGTATCTCGGCGTTTTTCGCTATCGGTACAGCGTTTTTCTTCAAAATCATGCGTCTCATGCAGAAATTAGCCAACCTAGACCAGTTCGATCGCTTGATTCTCAAAATCGTTCAGCGTGACAATTCTATTCCACATCAAGCCATCGGCGAAATGGTCAACCTGTCTGCCTCATCGGTCCGTCGACGATTGAAACGGATGAAAGCTGATGGACTCATTCAAAAAGAAGTCGCGCTACTCGATCCCAACAAGGCGGGGGTTACACTCATCACGAGCGTCAGAATTGCAGATGAAACTGTGGACGCTTACGAGCAGTTTGATGCCTTCATTGCCGCTGACCCCTTTGTCAAAATGGCTTACCATGTGGCCGGAGACGATGACTATGTAATGATCGTCCATGGCCCCACGCTCGAATGGTATGAAAGCTGGTGCAAAGCAGAATTAATGAGCAATTCAATCGTCGAACGATGTTCAACTGTCGTTGCGTGGTCTCAGAAGAAACTTGAAACAGCGATCGAAATCTAAATCGTAAGCATGCTTATGGCGCCTCTTAAACTCGCCCCAAAACAGCTGCTAGCACCGTTTCTTCGTGCTTCGCAGTCGTCGCAGTTCAAGCCTCAGGTGGGTTCAAACATATCGAGGCAATGGCGGCTCTCGGAAGACGGCAGGTCAACATCAGTCTAGCGGTATTGGAACTATTCGGAGCGGGTGTATGAAGTGTGCGTAAATCCATGAAATAGACATCGCCGCGAGCGCCCGTCAGTTCAACGACTTCGAGATTGACACCATCCACGATTCCAGCCGTGTCCTTAAGTCTATTTATCTCGGTCCGGTCGCGATCGAAAAGCATTCGGAAATACGGATCCCTGCTGAGCGAACGCTTCAGCTCTTTTGAGCGCATGACGCGGGATCCGTTGAGTAATCGGTGAGATCCGGACAGTACGAGCGTGCCTCCACCTTTTGGTTCGACATCGTCGAGAAAGATAAAAACCTGCAGACCGGGGGCACCAAGTTTGCCCAATCGCGGGATGTCGACATGCCAAACATCATTTGGAACTGACCATGACACTGTGCTCGGTAGAGTGAAAAGGATCTGCTGCCCCGGGGGAAGAGATGCAACGGCTTCGCCCTGCAATTCGCCGGCAATCTGCATCACGTCCTCACTGATCAAATCAGGAAAAAAGTCTGCATGATTAAGGGCATTGATTGCCGCGCGAAACGGCTTGGCATCGCTGAAGCGGCTTGCTGAACGCGTCCATATACCCTCTGAATATAGTCCATATTTCTCGGCGACATCACAGATTAGATCGCGCGCTAATGTGACGTGCGCCTTCGGAACAAATCCTTCCAGTTTTACGAGACCTCGATCCTCAAGCACCTTTTGGTGTTTATTCAACTCCATCATGCGCTACGTGTAACATAGGCAGAAATGCATGTCCGCTCTAAGTCCGGAAACAGACAATATCTCAGCGTCCTAAACTCGCCCCACAACAGTCGCTGGGGCTAACCACAACGCGTCCATTGGTCGGTGATAAGCCAAGGTGACCCCCAATTAGGTCGCCCGCGTTTGATTACAGATAGGGCTAGTCTTTTTTTGGTACCGACGAAGTGGTAATTCCGTTCCCAA
>JBCBGS010000119.1:0-8030 GCA_038526515.1 Pseudomonadota bacterium
TTCTCAGATCTGCAAAACCCACACGCAGCCGATGAGTGAAGTGGACGAGTCCGTGCGGAGTGCGCCGCGCCTCACGATCCTGGGGGTGATCCTGCTTTGTCTCTTGGCCTGGATCATGGTCGCATTCAGCGGCATTGACGGTGTACGAATGCTCTCAAATGTCGGGGGACTGCCGGCACTGTTCGTTGTCTTGGGTTTACAGGTCTGCTTGTTACGGATGATGCTTCAATCCAAGGCGCTCGACACGCCTAGGGAGCAGACTAGCTAGTCTTCCATCAATTGCTTCAACTCACCGGCGATCCCGGTGAGGCTTTGCCGGATGCGCTTCAGGCCGCCGCCACGTCCGCGGTGGATCACCAAACGTTGCCACGGCAAATCATCAGCCCCTGCGCCGCGAACGACGAGGTGGCCCGATCGGGGGAGGGCGCTCGCGAGGAGAGACTCCGACAAAGCGTATCCCGCCTGCTCATCAAACGCGCCATTGCGCGCATCTGCTTCAAAGTTCGACTGCTCCGACCGTCCAACTGTATTGAACAAAACCGAGAGATCCGGACGCTTGTCCTCGCTGATCTGTTCGCGAATGACCTGATTGAGCAGCTTCACACCGCGCAGCGAATAAATGTCCGGATGCATGGGAGTGAGCACGCGGTCTGCCGCTTCCAAGGCACATCGGGTGAGGAAGGTGGCGTTCGGGTTGGTGTCAAAGACGATGAGATCATACTCGCTGCGATAATAATCGATCATGCGCCTGAAATTAGCGCCAACGACCGCGAGTGCTTCTGGGCTGCTTGCGAAGGCATATTTAGAAATCTCAAATTGTCCGGAGATCAAATCGAAGCGGCCTTCTGGGGCCTTATCGCCCGTTAGTAGGCTGTGAGCGATGGTTTCGCGGCTGACCGGATCGAACGGCTCCGTATTGATTTTTGACCAACTGTCGCCTGGCGATGTCATGTCATAAGCGTGCAAGCGCGACCGTTCGAAGAGCGAGATCACGGACTTATCGCGCGAAGAGCTCGCGTCAGCATATTCCATGTCAAAGAAGGTCTCGGTCAAATTGTACTGCGGATCCAGATCGATGAGCAGGGTACGTCCGCCGAGGTTTGCATGCCAGGCGCCAAACACTTGACTGGCAATCGTAGTTTTGCCCACGCCGCCCTTCAGGTTCATCACTGCGATGACCGGGCAGCGGCGCTCATACCGCGTCTTCACCGCTTCAACGAGACGCTCAAGAGCACCTTCGTCGCCGAGGGAGTCTGTCAGTTGATCAGCTAGAGCGGACTTAAAGGGTTTCGAAAGGCGCGCATTGTCGACGCGTATCGGAAAGAGTTTTAAGCCCAGGCGCTGCGCTCGAGCGAGCTGTGCTTCAACGGCTTTCGATCGAATGGAGGAGGCAGAAACTAAGACCACCATGCCGAAGGCGCTATCGATCGCCTCATTCACCGACTCCGGATCGACTTCTTTGCTTCCGGGTGGGGTATACCAAGTCGGGATAGACGCACGCCGCATAGCCTCATGAACATGGAGGACAGAGTCCACATCACGATGACCATGAGCAATAAAGAGCTGCGACATTCAGACAAATCCGACTGGGAGGTGTTTTCTATTTGCTAGCGTGATTAGCGCGGAACGGCCACACTTTCATGTCATATCCGCGTTCGAACGCTTGATTGTCGAGGATTGCCTGTGCATAAAGCGCGACCTTAAGGAGAAACCCATGACTTGGACGCCAAGCAGCTGGCGCGATCGCCCAGCTAAGCACATTCCGGAAGATTATCCGGATCTCAATCACCTCGCTGATGTTGAGGCACGCTTGGCTGCGTTTCCACCGCTCGTATTTGCGGGTGAAGTTCGGACCTTGAAGCAGCGCCTCGCCAGCGTCGCTGCGGGTGAAGCTTTCTTGCTGCAAGGCGGTGATTGCGCTGAGAGTTTTAAAGAGTTCAGCGCCGACAACATTCGCGACACGCTTCGTGTGATGCTGCAAATGGCGGTCGTTCTGACTTATGCGGCGTCTAAACCCGTCGTCAAAGTGGGTCGCCTGGCGGGCCAGTTCGGGAAGCCGCGCTCCTCACCGATCGAAGAGATAGATGGCGTGACGCTGCCATCTTATCGCGGTGACAATATTAATGGGATGGACTTCACAGAAGCGTCGCGGACGCCTGATCCAGAGCGCCTGATTAAGGCCTATTCTCAATCTGCCTCGACGTTGAACCTGGTACGTGCCTTCTCGCGCGGCGGTTATGCGGATCTCGCCAATGTCCACCAGTGGATGCTGGGCTTTGTGGACCGGTCTCCACTTGGAGAACGCTACCGCGAAATGGCGGATAAGATCTCTGATGCGCTCGATTTCATGCGCGCTTGCGGCGTGACCTCGCAAAGTGTGCCGCAGATGGCGCAAGTCGAAGTCTACACCTCTCACGAAGCGCTTCTGCTGGGCTATGAAGAGGCGATGACGCGGATCGATTCAACATCAGGCGATTGGTACGATACCTCGGCGCATATGCTTTGGATCGGCCACCGGACACGTCAGGTGGATCATGCACACGTCGAGTTTTGTAAGGGCGTCAAAAACCCGATCGGCATGAAATGTGGTCCGGGCCTTGAGGCCGATGAGCTCTTGCGGATTATCGAAACACTGAACCCGGAAGACGAAGCGGGTCGGATTACGCTGATTTCGCGCTTTGGCGCAGAGGGCGTTGCAGAGGGGCTCGCCCCGCTTGCGCGCGCCGTGAAAGCCAGCGGCCGCACGGTCGTATGGTCGTGTGATCCAATGCACGGCAACACGCTGAAAACGGATTCAGGCTTCAAGACCCGTCCCGTGGATCGCATCCTCACTGAGGTTCGCGGCTTCATTGACGTGTTGAATGCCGAGGGCTGTGTCCCAGGCGGAGTTCATTTTGAAATGACGGGCCAGGATGTCACCGAATGTATTGGCGGCGCGCAGGCCATTTCAGAAGCCGACCTGTCATCGAGATATCACACTCATTGTGATCCTCGCCTAAATGGTGAGCAGGCTCTTGAACTTGCCTTCCTGATCGCAGAGAAGCTCCTTGAGATTAAGGACGCCTCCCCAATGCCATCACGCGTAACCGGATAAGCAGGACTTTTACCATGACCCAGCGGGCATGGCCCGCTTGGGCGCGGGCCTCTGAAATTCTAGACCTGTTGCGGCTGTCAGGGCCGATTGCGATTTCACGTCTATCGTGGATGCTTATGGGCCTGACGGATGCGATTGTGCTTGGCCAGATTAAAGGCCAGGAACACGAGCTCGCCTTCATTCTGAACTCTTGGCTGCCGATTGGCATCACCCTTGGCTTCGGGATGGGCATTTTGCTGGGCGTGCAAGTTCTGACGTCCGAACTGGTCGGGCGCGGTGAAGAACATCTATCCGGACGGATCTTTCGGCGCGGCATGGCTTGGGCCGTCGGGATTGGACTCTTGGTCACGGCGCTGGTCTATGTCTTAGCGACCCCTCTATTCAATTTCCTATTCGTTCAAATCAATCCCAATGAAGACATCAGCGCCTTGATGACCCCGCAGGAATTCGCGGATGAGACGGCATTGATCACCCAAATTCTGGCGCTCAGTCTGTTGGGGTTCATGATTTCGACTGTCTGTAGCTATTACCTTGAAGCGCTTCGTCGGCCGCTGATTGTGACAATCACGTCTTATCTTGGTGTCGGTGTTAATCTGGTCATTGATCTCGCATTAGTGCTTGGCTGGTGGGGTATGCCGCAAATGGGCGGCGAGGGTGTTGCGTGGGCGACGGTTGGCTCACGCTGGGCGATTACGCTCGCACTGATTGGATTTGCGCTTTGGCTGACACCTGCACTCAAGCCATCAGAGCCAGGCCCCGAAGACGAAGCCACGCGACAGATTAAAGTTGGCGGGGGCACGGCGATCTCCAACATCGCGGAGTGGGGCGGGTTCAACCTGACCTATACGATTGCGGCTTTTATCAGCGTCGCAGCGAACGCGGTGTATGGCTACTCCGTTCAAGTTATGGGCTTTTGCTTTATGTTCTTTTTGGGCATCGGAACCGCCACCAGCGTACGCGTAGCAGAGCATTATGGGCGAGGAGATATGCAAGGCGTGAAAGACGCGTCGCGCCTCGGCGTTGCCGCGACGTTTGGGCTGGGCGTGTTTCTGTCTATCTTGATCCTGATCTTTCAGGACGGTGTCGCGTTGCTGCTCGTCAATTCCGAAGCGAGCATTGATGGAACGATGCTGGCGGTCGCGATTTCCAGCCTGCTTTTCTATACGGCACTCGCGACAACGTTTGATGGACTTCAAGCGACGGCGTCTATGGCGCTCCGGGCGCAAGGCATTGTTTGGGTGCCGTCAGCTATTCACTTGGCGTCTTTCTTCTTGCTGATGATCCCGCTCTGCTACTTCATGGGCGTGACCCTGGAGCGCGGGGCCCAAGGGATGATGGAAGCGGTGACGATCACGCTTCTTGTGGCCGGCGGTTTACAATGGGGACTGCTGGAATGGAAAACGGCGCGCCGCGAGAAGCAGCACGCCGTTTAATAGGATCGCTTTCGCGAGTGACCTTAGATGTCTTTGAGAGCACCAGCTGGTCGGAACGCAGCTGAAGTTTTCTCTTTGATTTTGATGGTCTCGCCAGTCGCTGGGTTGCGACCTTCGCGAGCGCCACGCGTTTTCGCAACGAACGTCCCGAAACCGGCAATAGCAACAGAGTCACGGCTTTTTACCGCGCCTGCAATAGAATCAAAAACAGCGTCCACAGCACGGCCTGCCTCGGCTTGAGACATGTCAGCTGCTTCTGCGACTGCTTTGGTCAGTTCACCCTTGTTCATTGGGCTCTCCCTTAGTTCAACGGCGGAAGTTGCCGTTGGGGGCATTGTTCATGATTCGAATCCGTCGTGAATCCCGAAAAGCCAATAAATACGGGCGATTCAGCGTTATTTTGCCAGAATCCACCCTTCTTCGGCGGTAATTCTGTGAATTTCTCCATCAGAAATTGAGTTCGGAGGACCGAATGCGTCCGCCAATTCCCCCGCCGAATCAAGTGATTCGAGGCGCTCAGAGAGCGTTTTGACCTGTATTTCGTCCAGAATTTCCCCTGGTTTAGGGGCGACGGGGACCGTGCTGGGATAGATTTCGGCAAAGACACAATCAGTGTTTTCGAGCAATTCTGGCGCGAATATCTGGAAGCCCGTCTCGAACGGCCAGATCGTGGAGCGCGCTATTCGCTCGCGAAGATATGAGACAGTGGGAATGCCTAGCATCGCCTGTGAGCCGACCGATCCGGCGCCCAGAAGTTGCCAGACGGATTTTGGGCTCGCTTTGAAATTCGCTTTAATCCAGCCTTCACAAATTCGATGCTCCGCGAGGGATCCCGCGGATGAGAAGTCTCCCTTTTTCATAGACAGGGTTGAGCAGACATCTTTCTTAGGTGAGCCCCAATACGGATGGGGCCCCTCAGAGATGGCATAATTTAAGTTGGCAGCGAGCGCGAAACGCGCATTCGAATTGTCCTCCCGCTCTTTGACTTTAGAAGTTAGGTGGTTGTGCATAGCGCGCCAAGGCGGCCCGTTCGTGGTATCCAATCCAATCGCCGCGGCCGTCCCAGAAGGATAGCCAAGCGCGAAGTCGAACCCGATCAGCACTTTGTCGCCGCGTGCGATCAGCTTCTCAGCAAGATCCGCGATCACCCCCCTCGCTTCCAACCGGGTGCGCGGATTGGCGCTGGTAAACTTAAACTTCAGCCGTGCGTCCCGGGCCCGCACACCAACCCAAATCGAGTTTGCGCCTGAGACAGGTTTCGCGGATGCGCTCCAATCGACAATTATGTAAGCGTCAAAGAGACGAGCCATGGATTAAAAAGACACGCCGGAAATAGGCTCTAACAGTTCGCAAATCTGTTCAGTTTCTGCGTGTTTGTTCTTCGTGGTTTGTAGGGCACCGGCTCTCCCATCCCGCAGTTTCTCGAGCTGAGCCTCTAAATATTGCCGTCGCGCTTCGCTTAGATGGTCAGAAGCTCTCAGCTCTTTTTCGATCTCGTCGATCTCATCCCAGGTTTCGACCAGTGCTACCAGCGGAACCGTTTCCTCCAAAAAATGTAGGTGAATGGCGCGCCTGAGCGGGATGTCTCGGATATCGAAGAGGCGTTCTCGATTGCGCTCATAAACCGCCGTCTCATCGAGCGCTGTTCGAAACAGGCGTTTCGAGACTGCACCCCATTCTTCGCCAATTTCCAGTGAGGCGAAGGCACGATCCAGAACACGGTCGGCAGACGTTAGGATCTCACCAAAAAAGCGGGCCGCCTCACGCTCTTTGCGTTTGCGGCCCAGCCGATCTTGAACAAGTTCCGCCGCCATTGCGCCGCCTGTTGCCAATAAGGCTCCGACAATCACCGCTAAAAGCGTGTCGAGATTGTCGATATAGTCGAAAACAGACTGGCGCATGGCGGTAAGGACGTTAGCTGAGTTTAACCAGCATTTTGCCTGTATTCTTGCCGGAAAAGAGGCCCATAAAGGCGTTCGGGGCGTTCTCGATGCCTTCCATAACGGTCTCCTCAAACTTCATTTGGCCGCCTGTAATCCAAGTGACCATATCACGCTGGAAGTCCGGCAACATGTCAGCATGCGTCGAGACGATGAAGCCGCGAATTTGTAGCTGCTTGCCGACAATCTGAATGACATTGTTAGGGCCCGGGCGTGGCTCTGTGTCATTATACTGAGAGATCATCCCGCAAATCGCCATGCGCGCGAACGGACGCGCGCACTCGATCGCGGCCTGGAAATGGTCGCCACCAACATTGTCGAAATAGACATCAATGCCTTTTGGCGCAGCTGCGCGCAGCGCGGCGAGCAGACCCTGATAGTCACCAGCCGCGCGATAATCGACACAAGCGTCGGCGCCCAAAGACTTGACCAAGGCGCACTTTTCTTCGCCGCCCGCTGAACCGATCACGGTGCAGCCTTTGATCTTTGCGATCTGAACGACCGCAGAGCCGACCGCGCCTGCTGCGCCAGAGACGAAGACCACATCGCCTTCTTTCAGTTCAGCGACACGGAGAATACCGGCGTACGCGGTAAGGCCGGGCATACCCGCAATCCCGAGGAATGCGCTGTCTGGTAGACCTGTGTCGCCGGGCAGTTTCTGCGCCATAACCACTTCAGGCGCTGCCGTCCAAGCTTCGCGCCAGCCTGCCATTGATTGGACCAGGTCCCCAACCGCATAATCAGGGTGGCTCGATGCGGTCACGCGCCCAACGGCCCCGCCTTGCAGCACTTCCCCGATTTGGAATGGCGGGACATAGCTCTCGCGGTCATACATCCGTCCGCGCATGTAAGGATCGACGGACATCCACGAGTTTTGAACCTGGATCTGCCCTTCGCCTGGTGCCGGTGCTTCATTGTTCACCATCGCAAAATCATCGGTTTGCGGTTCACCCACAGGGCGTTTCGCGAGGGTCCAGTTTTTAGAGGTGATGGCGTTCATTTGAGATCCTTCCTGAAGGTTTTCCTAGCTATGTGGACGATACCGCTTGGGAAGCAAAGGGGCGGTTGAAAGATTTCGCAATGCGTTTTGATGGACCTTACCGATAAGTTCAGTTGCAACTAACCGGATCAAAATGCGATGGAGCGCTCAGAGAGTGGAGTAGCCCATGTCAGTATTAAAGACGGGACTTGTCGGTGCCGGTGTCTTTGGCGGATACCACGCGGGAAAAATCGCGGCATCCGATCAGACTGACTTTATAGGTGTGTTTGATCCCGATCAGGTCCGATCCGCTGCGCTGGCGGACAAGCATGGTGTGAAAAGCTTCTCATCTCAGGATACGCTGTTCGAGGCCTGCGACGCTGTCCTGGTTGCATGCCCAGCGACGTATCACGAGGCTGTCGTCCGCGCCGCCTTGTCCACGAACTGTCACGTGATGGTCGAAAAGCCACTCGCGCTGACAGGCCACGCCGCGGATCAATTGGCGCAGCTGGCGGATGAGAAAGATCTGGTCCTCCAAGTGGGCCACCAGGAGCGCTTCGTTTTGGACGCCATGGGCTTGTTTG
>JBCBGS010000120.1:0-7863 GCA_038526515.1 Pseudomonadota bacterium
GCTCAAGAGGCGCCTTCAAAGACTTCACAGCATCATCGCAAGTCGATCAGGAACACGCGCCTTCAAAGACTTCACGCGATAATGCTGGTTCCGGTGTCCAGATGGATTGAGAGCCGTCCGTCACCGGTTGGTTCAGCCCCGATGATGGCGGTCGCGCGAACCAGATGAGACCGGTGGATCCGTATGTATCCGCTATCCTCAAGTTTGTTTGCGTACTCAGATAGGGATTTGTTGCAGCTGAACTGCCCCAGTCTGGTGTGCAGAAGGACTTGGTCCCCATTCGCCTCGATATGCGACAAATCCTCAAGATCGATCTGTCTGAACTCGCCATCTGTTTTTACAAAGACCGCCGCCGTCTCAGCGTTTGCTTTCTCTGGCGCACGTTGCAGGGCTTCTTCCAATCGGCGTTCCGTATCGCGAAGCCGTTCCTGTAGCCATCGCCCATAAATAAGGCCCTGAATGGCGGCATAGATGACGACGCCTTGTAAGAGCTGCCAGAGCGTTGCTGACTCATAAAACGGAGAAAGCGTAATGCCCGAGGTGAGCCAGTCTAATCTAAAACTCGCGGTCACTAGAATGAGAAGATACCAAACATGCGTGAACACGATCGCCAAAAGGAAGTGCGCCCCTAATTGGCCGACCAAAGGCAGGTTTATCAAATAGCGGCGAACCAACAGCCTGACCGAGACGCCGATCAAAACAATCGGCACGACATTCACGAGCGTCGTTCGGATTGACTGTAGGATCGTTTCATCCCGGACGAATTGGAACTGCATAAAGTAAGCAAATCCCAGCAAGACAAATGCTGTGGCCCACAACATCGTCTCGGATTTGAACGCCTTAGACTTCAATAGCTGTTCGACGCGGTCACGGCGGACGACCGGAAAATTAAGCGCGTGGCGTTTCGTTCCTTGTGAGGTGTCCATTCGGGGTCCCCGGGTGAGTATGCTCAGAAAACCGCATATGGTGCGTATGTCAATTCAAGCGCCACTTATGAGTGTGTTGTCGATTCACCGGCGCTCAGTGTCTATTTGCAGGAAAATAAGCGTCAGATGGGATTTCTCGTCCAAACGGGCGCCATCACATCTGGAGATCTATACTCATGCATAAAACAACTGCGCTCAGCCTCTTAACGAGCCTAATGACAGCCGTCGCTTTTGGAGGCGCAGCTCAAGCCCAAAACTTCGAAATCGATACGCAAGCAACCCGATATGCCGGAGACTCTATTGAGATTGTGATCTCCGGTTTGGTTCCCGAGTCAGAGGTTGAAGTGCGGGCGCATCGTGCCATCAAGAACCACTATGCGCCAGGCGCGCCAACACAGACTTATGCGTCTTCGGCGCGCTTCTTATCAGATGAGAATGGCCGCATCGATTTGTCGACGAGCGCTGCAACAGACGGTTCTTATACGGGTGTGGACCCGAACGGACTGTTTTGGTCCATGCGCCCCGAAGGCGATGAAACGACGGAAGCGAGCACTAGCATAGATCTAGAGGCGCTGGTCGATGGTGAAATCGTTGCCTCAACCCGTTTTGATGTCACCCAAGCGCCAGAAGGTTATGAGGTCATGGAGGTGCCGTCGCTTCCGGGCTCTTACTTTGCGCCAAATCCAAATCCTGGCGACCATCCTGTGATCATCATCGTCGGCGGTGCTGACAAGCTGGGCATCAACCGCGAAACCACCATGCCGCAGCTCGTCGCGAAGGGATACTCTGTGTTCTATTTCGCGAACTATGAGATCATTTACGGCCCGTCTGAGCCCTCGGTGAAGGAGCTTCCGACACAATATGTGGATATCCCGATTGATGACCTTCAAGGCGTTTACGATTGGCTGTCTGAGCAGCCAGGCGTCGATGAAAGCCGAATTGGCCTCTATGGGTTTTCGCGCAATTCAGCCTTCGTGCTGCTCTCCGCGACCCGGTTTGATTGGGTGGATGCAGTGGCGGCCATCGCGCCGTCAGATGTGGTCTGGGAAGGATGGGGCGACCGGGTGAAACTCGGAACGACCTCATCTTATTCATGGGACGGAGAACCCCTCGCTTACGTCCCGTATAGCGATAACTGGTACCGAGAAACCTCTAAGTTTGGACGCGGAGAACGCGGCCGTTTGAGAACGCCCATGGATGAAGGGCGCTGGCAGAATCTCGATAGAGTTGCCGCTGCACGCATCCCGATTGAGACATTTGAGGGTGCGGTGCTCGTTGCCGGTGGCGAGCAAGACGACCTTTGGTCCGCGGGTCATATGTCACAGAATATGGCGGAGCGCCGCGCTGAGGCTGGATTGGAGACCGAACTCTTGGTGTTCCCAGATGCGGGGCATGCATTGATCGGCGACGGGCAGAACCCAATCGTGCTTCTTTATGAAGGGGATGAGGCCCGTCCGATTTTGGGTAAGGCTCAAAGCAAGACTTGGCGCGCGACGTTAGAGTTTTTCGAGGACGCCCTGAAAGGCGATCGAGCTGATTGGTTTAGGCGAAGCTAGGCGTGCGGCTATCGACGATTTCGCTCAGCGTGACGCCAAGTTGGCCGTCTGCAACCACCAGGCGGCCACGCGCCATCAGGCGGTCAGAGACATATATATCAACCAGGTCCGTGGTTTGGTTTTCCAGCTCAACAATCTCACCTTCAGAGAGGCCCATAAGCTCTTCCATCGGCATCCGCGCTTCGCCAAGGACGACATCCACTTTAACTGGAGCATCCATCAGTGAATCTTCGAGGGCGCGGTTTACGGTCATGAGGCTCTTATCTTTTTATAGTTGAGAAGATTCAAACTGGCGGTGAATGGTTGCCGAGATATGAATAAATTAACGTCGTCACGAAAATAAGTCAGCTTGGCCTTCAATCACAACTGCGGCCAGGCGGCACACACGGTCGAGCGCATCGGCGCGATCGCTCTCATCAATCGCTGCGGTTTCCAAATGCGCAGCTAGGTCGACAATGCTGGCCAGCACTTGTTTCAAATCCGCAGAGGCCTGCGAAAGCTTATCGGCTTGTTCCGCGAGCGTGTCATTGCGGGCAATGGAGGCGCCACTCGCCTGCGCATCGGCCAGGAGCAAAGCAAGCTCTTCGGTTGTCATCTGAACGGTGTCGCGTGTCTTGCCTTCGGGCGCAGAAAAGTCGCTCGCGAACGGGTAGGGGATTAGGGACTCGACCCGCCGTTTCATTCGATCAGCTCATCGTCTTGGTTTTGCGGCAGCAAGTCCCCGCGTTTCACCAGTGCACGAGCTACTTGCAGCACTTCGGCGCGGGCCGCATCGATCTCGCTGCGCCGAACGGGGCCGACCGCGGCAATGTCTTCACGTAGGAGATCGCCCGCGCGCTGCGTGACATTCTTGAAGAACGCATCGGACACGGTTGGCGATGCGCCTTTCAGAGCGATGGTTAGGACGGCGCGGTCAACGCTGCCGAGTATGGTTTGTAGACTTCCTGGATCGAGCGCGGCCAAATCGTCGAAAGTGAACATAAGCGCACGGATCTTTTCTCCCGCGCCCGGTTCTGCGCTGTCCAAAGAGGAGAGAAGCGTGCTCTCTGAGCCGCTGTCCAAACTGTCAAAGATGCGCGCGACATGTTCGTGCCCGCCTGTAAGTTTACCAGACTTGTTCTGCGCTAGGCTATTCTCAAGAACCATTTCAAGCGCGCGCAGGGCAGCTGGGTGAACCTCGCCTAGGTTGAGAAGACGTTTAAGCGCATCGGTCGCCAAAGTGCGCGGGAGTGCACGAACTGTATTCGCTGCTGCGTCTGGGGAGAGGCGCGAGAGGATGAGTGCGATCACTTGCGGGCTCTCACTCTGCACCAAGCTGGCGATCAGTGTGCCATCCTGCCGAGACAGTTTCGCCCACACGCTGGTTTGCGGGCTCGAAGGCGTTTGCCGCATCGATTGAACATAAGCCTGAAGCGCGCTCTGTTCAGCTTCAGCATCATCCGGAAGCGCTTGCATTGCGACTGAGAGTTGTTCTGCTTCGTGAGGCGACAGCTCTGACCATACCGAGGCAGCTTTCGCACCTAACGCCCGCATGAGCAGGGCGCTACGCGTTATACCATCCTGACGATCAAGCGGTCGAGAAAGGGCAGGGAGGCTCATCTAATCCTCCCGGTACGACATCCAATCGCGAACCAGATTGGCGGTCTGACTCGGTTGGGTTTCTGCAAGTGAGGAGGCCGCTTCAAGGTCCTGATTTGGCTCGAGAAGTTGCGGCGATGGACGGGGCTGGCGCGCTGCTTCAAGCGGGCGCTCACGGGTCGGCGCGGTTGGTGCTGGCGTTGGAACTCCGGCAGGCGTGAAAGCCACACCGAGCAGAATCAGGCTCAATAAACCAAGCCCGGTCAGCTCAGCGATTTCGAATGAGGTCAGGCTCGCGCCAACCCCGCGCGCGAACGGGAACTGAGACAGGGTCAGGGTGTCAGTCTCTAAGTTGAAACCGATCGAGGCGACTAGGATGTTTTCAATTTGCGTGCGAACGGAGCGGAGGTCGCTTCCGACTTCACCATCAATCATCACCAGGACTGATTTCGGGCTATGCCCCGTGACGGAAACACGAATGCGGTCTTCACCGGTCAACGGCTCGAGCAAATAAGTGAGCTCGCGTTCGACCGCGCCGCCAACCGGTTCCGTTTCAGGCGCGCCAAATAAGTCATACGCGCGCAATGACAAAAGCCCCGCAGCTAGAACAAAAGCAGCGAGGGCCAAAAGACGCGTTGTCGGCGTTCTGTCTTTTGCGCGCATCACGATACCCTCGCCCGACGCAGATGCGGGCTGATCCGTAGTCTTTTACGGGCGGCGTCGTAAACGGCGCTTTAACAAGGGGATAATCCCCTTGTGGAGCAGCTTAGCGGTATTGCTGAAGGCGCGTTGTACGCAGGCCTTTGCGACCGTGCTTAGAGTAAAGCGCGCGCCAGCAGGAAAACTCTTCTTCGCTAAGGTCATAGCGACGAAGGGCGTCTTCTTCTGTCAGCAAGCCGCCAGAGACCGCTGCAACAACTTCTGCTTTGCGGCGTGTCACCCAGCGCGTGATGCCTGGCTTTGGGAGGTCTGAAAGAGTGAGCGGGCGACCATCTGGGCCGCGCACGCTCAAAGATTGCGTGTTCTGCGTCATGTTCCACCATCCAATTTGGTTTCGATGCCACGTTCTGTGGCGATAGGATGGGGTATACAGGAGCCGGCTTAAGGTCAGTTTCAGCTGGATCTGTGAATTTTCGAGAAAATTAGTCGCAACCCAAACACTATGATTAGGGCCTCGTTGGTAATTCTGTTTCGAATTGGATCATTCGCGTGGGGAACGACCTAATTCTCAACGATAGGTTTTGATTTTTGGACGAAATCGCTCTGAAACGCGTGCAAGACTTTCTAAACGATTAGCGGCCGAGTTTTGCGAAACGTGCAATATCTGCTGCAGTGTCACCGCTAATGTCGGGTACCGCATTCATCAGCAATTCGGCCGCGTGACAGGTTCCGCGCACTTCTCGGCAGCGCGCCGACACACCAGCTCGCATGAGCAGCCGGTAGAACTCGATCCCCTCATCGCGCAGCGGATCGCATTCATTCACGCTGATCATGGTTTTCGGGAAACCGCGGACATCGTCTTCTTCGGCGAAGAGTGGCCAAGCGAGCGGGTTCTTAGCCTCTAAAGCCTCCATTCCATAAGCCATCGCCCCGCGGTTTGAGTGCAGGCCAATCAGGATGCCATTATTTTCAGTGGATGAAGGTAGGTGGTCCTGCGGCCATTGTCCCGCAATGTACGGGCAGAGCGGATATAGTCCGCTCACGATGCTTAGGTCGCCATCTTGTTTGAGTTTCAAGCCTGTTGCGATGGTGAGGTTCCCGCCGCCACTCTCGCCGGAGATAATGATCCGGTCGGCATCAATGCCAAGCTCATCCGCGTTGGCGTGCAACCAGCGCACCCCTGAAACACAATCGTCCAGGCCGGCGGGAAACGGCGCTACCTCAGGTGCTGATGACGGAGTGAGGGCGTTGCGAAAATCGACCATGGCCACGGCAACGCCATTTGCCGCGATGATCTTCGACCAGGCTCGATAGTTTCCGTAGAAACAGGAGAAGGTCATCATCCCGCCGCCATGGATATAGTAGACGCAGGGGACCTTCTCGTCGCCCTCAGGGCGCACAAACCGGATCTTGATCGTGTTGCCATCTGGTTGTGAGGTGAACTCTCGCTCCGAGATTTCCAGCCCCGCAGATGGCGCAATGTCTTCATTGTCCATCATCTCGAGCAGCATTCGAACTTGCTCAGCCGCAGCTATCGCTTCGGGCGTGTTGGTTTCCGCCAATTGCGCTTCGCGAGAGGCGACATCTTGGTCCTCTGTCACCGACGGCAACATGGCGAGCATCGCCTTCAAGCGTGGATCGAGACGCGGATCATTGGCGATATCGGGCATGCGGAACCTCTTCTTAGAAAGCGTTTCCGTCAACAAGACTCAATTTTTAGAATGCCGCTAGTCTCTCTTCGCGAGAGGCGACGCCCTCAGCTTACGCGAACTGAGGGGCGATCTTCAGATTCTTGACCCAGCCCAGCTTCTCATAAACGAGCAGAATGGTTCCATTATAGTCGACAATCCGGTTCCACAGACCTTTGCGAGGGCGG
Organism: Pseudomonadota bacterium; assembly: GCA_038526515.1. Classification (GTDB taxonomy): domain Bacteria; phylum Pseudomonadota; class Alphaproteobacteria; order Caulobacterales; family Hyphomonadaceae; genus Henriciella. The sequence goes on from JBCBGS010000120.1 coordinate 6,597, forward strand.
TGCAGGGCGCTTTGCGGCTCTTCATGGTGGTGGTCGTGAAAGGCCTCACCACCGGTTAGCAGGCCAATTACGTGGTCAGCCCATTTGGGCGTCGGCAGATGGCCAAGCACATTGATGCCGTACACGGTCGCGTGGAACTGAATAGCGCGGCCGATCACGAAGCAGGCGTGAATGATCGCTGTTAGGACGAGGGACCCGCCAGCTGCCCAGACGATCAGATAAATCACCGCTGGGATAAACAGATGCAGGACCAGAGAGATCGAATTGTAAGCATTGTCCATCCAAACAACGATCGGCTGTTTTTTGAGCCAAAGCGGCATGGGGCGCATCATGTCTTTGGCGTCTCGCCAAATGATCCAGCCGACCCAAGCCCAACGTTTGGACTCGAATGGATTATGCGGATCGCCTGGTCGGTCAGAGAAGCGATGGTGCTGGCTATGATAATTGACCCAGTCGCGGACCGTGCCCTGCATCGCAATCATCAGATTGATCATTGTGAGAATTTGGGCGGGCGCACGCAGCTCACCTGCTTTATGTTGGATGATCCGGTGCAACGGACCGATGCCAGCATTGCAAATAAAAATCGAGAACAGGACGACGCCAATTCCGAGCGGTAGATAATACCAGCGAAGCGTTAAACCGGATAAGGCCAATCCCAGCACGACCATCGTGATCAGTAGCGCGACCCCCAAGGCAGGATACAAGAAGGCAGAGAACAGGCTCGAAAAGCTAAATGTCTTCCAGTTTTTTGGGATCGCGACTGAGCGAGGGATCATTCTGAAGGCCTCCAGAGAACGGTTGTTGGCTATTATGCGACTGTGTCGCCTTACCAAGGAGTTAAGACTCGTTCTCAGACCAGGAAAGCCTTTATTTTCAGCAGCGGGCGTAAATCGCGACAATGTGACGGGAGAGTCACGTTTTTAAGTGGTCTCCCGCCAATTGATCTCAATTATCGGTTGTCGAACTCTGATCGCACGAGTTCCAGGCCTCGCCGCGTGATCCGATAAGGCTGACCTTGTTTCGAGGCGATGGCACGCCTGCGCTTCAATTTTCGAAACAAGACGATGTCGAGCCCTGGCGCGCGCCAGCCATCTCGGTTGATACAGATAATGCGTTCGATTTTGCGGTTTTCACCGCGTTCAATTTCAATTCGCCCGCCTTGTGCGAGCAAATGAAGGATGCGCTGTTCAGCGCGAGAAATGTCCATTGTATTGAAAGTCCAGTCGTGCGCCGCGCAGGCGCAATGAAACAGACTGACCCATTGTCT
>JBCBGS010000121.1:0-7685 GCA_038526515.1 Pseudomonadota bacterium
CGCAAAATTGCGGCGATATTCAAATGGAAATTCGCAGCAATTTTGCGGATTCCACAGGTGAACAGGCGGCAATGGTCCATCAAGGCCATCTGGCGCGATGGCTTTCAAAACCTCTTCCAAGGAAATGACAGATTTTCCATCTGTTTTCATGTGGCACTCCGCCTTTTTCTCGCCTAGACCTAGTGCGACTGATGTAGATAGTGAAGATGGAGTGCTCATGGCAGCCGACAATCCGGCCATAGTGGCGCAGGCAAAAGCCGCTGGCGACACGCTCGAAAAAGTGAAGTCTGAGATCGCAAAAGCGGTGTTTGGACAAGAGCGGGTGATCGAATTGGCCTTGTCCGCGATTTTGGCCGGTGGTCACGCGCTTTTGATCGGTGCCCCAGGCCTTGCCAAGACACGACTTGTGGAGGCGATCGGCACCGCGCTTGGGCTCGATAATGCCCGCATTCAGTTCACGCCAGATCTGATGCCCGGCGATATTCTCGGCTCGGAAGTCCTGGATGAGGGCGCCGATGGCAGCCGCGCCTTCCGCTTTATCAAAGGCCCGATCTTTACCTCGCTCCTCATGGCAGACGAAATCAACCGCGCCTCGCCGCGCACGCAGTCTGCGCTCTTGCAAGCGATGCAGGAAAAGCACGTCACGGTAGCTGGCGTCCGCTATGATCTACCGGCGCCGTTCCACGTGCTCGCGACCCAGAACCCGATTGAGCAAGAGGGTACTTATCCGCTGCCCGAAGCACAGCTCGACCGGTTCCTGCTCAAAATCGATGTGACTTATCCCGATCTCGATACTGAGCGGAAAATCCTCGTCGAGACTACGGGCGGCGAAGAAAAAGCCGTGCAGACCGCACTGTCCGCGCAAGACTTGATCGCGCTTCAGGCCTTGGTCCGTAAAATGCCAGTCGGCGAAAGCGTTTTGAATGCCATCCTCGGCCTGGTCCGGGATGCGCGTCCTGAGCAAACGGAAGACGAGCGCGTTCGCCGTTTTGTTGATTGGGGCCCAAGTCCGCGGGCTGGACAAGCGCTCATGCTCGCTTGCCGCGCTCGCGCGCTGCTGCGCGGCCGTCTTGCCCCAAGCCTTGAAGACGTTGAAGCGCTGGCCGAACCGTGCCTGGCGCACCGTATGGGCATGCGATACGACCCGACCGGTGAGGCACCTGGCCTGCAGCATCTCATCGACGACCTTGTGAAGAAGGCTGCCTAATCTCGATGCGTCTTGCCTTGTTTGCCTCGGTATTGGCGTTGACCGCAGCCTGCAGCCCGGTGGACCCAATCTCTGAGGCAGAGAAAACCGATATTGATTGCTTGGCGTCGCAAACCGTGATCGCGATCACCGCTGCCATTCGCGAGGGGACTGCGAACGGTGCGTCCGCAGAGGATCTGGCCGCCATTCCTGATGCGAAGATTGCCGAAGCCCGCGATCAACTGAAGGCGAAATATTCGAAACGCATGGATGATGCTTTCCTGGAATACGACATCAATCATCGCCTTCAAAAAATCGAGACGGCGCTTCGTCATCCAGAAGAGGATCCAGAAGCCGTCGAGATCATGACAGAGACACTCGCGCTCGGTGAGAGCTGCGAGTTTGGGGGCAGAAGCTAGCGTGATCACCCTATCCACCCTTCGCGCGGATGCTGAAGCCTTGGTCCGCCAACTGCCCGGCTTGTCTTTACAGGCTGCAGCTGCCGACGTGATTCATCCTGGCGCAGCTGGACGTAAGCGTGCGGGCTCAGGGGAGCAATTCTGGCAGTATCGCCGATATGCCCAAACCGACGCAGCAGACCGGATTGATTGGCGACGCAGTGCCAGAGGCGACGAATACTTTGTTCGCGAGACGGAGCTGGAAACCGCGCGTACGGTTTTATCGTGGATCGACCCGCATAAAGGTTTTGATTGGTCCAGCGATCCGGGCCGCGAAACCAAAGCCGATCGTTCGCGCACCGTCCTTCTGGCACTTAGCATTCTGCTCGCCAAGGAAGGCGAACGGATCGGTCTCATCTCTGGCAGCCGCGCGCCGAGCCTTGGCAAAGCGGCGCCAGATAAACTGGCAGAAGACATGCTGGGTCCGGTCCAAAACGCGCTTCAGCCCCCGCGCGCAGAAGCCTTAGCTCTGATTGCCAGTGATTTTTACGATGGCGTCGAGGTTTGGCGCAAACGCTTGGCGCCGCTGGCGCAAAGATGCCGGCATGGCGTCCTATTCGCCGTGACGGATCCAATCGAACACGCCTTCCCCTTCAAAGGCCGAACCAAATTTTCGCGTCCGGGCTCAACCCTAGACCGTCTTTTCGGACGCGCGGAAACGGTCCGCGATGAGTATCTGGCGAAACTTGAAGCCCATGAAGCCGCTCTGTCAGAGCTCGCCATCGGCATGGGCTGGGCCCTCGTTAAACACCGAACCGATGAAACCGCCCTGCGCGGCGCCGCGGCAATGCAAGCCGCGCTTGAGCAGTTTGGGGGTAAAGCGTGACCCTCGGACCCTTCCTCTTCATGGCGCCGCTCACCTTGATCGGCTTGATTGCTCTGCCAATCATCTGGTTCATCTTGCGCGCGACACCGCCATCCCCGAAGACGGCGCAATTGCCAAGCCTTCGCTTGCTAGACGATGTCGAGCCGAACGAAGAAACCCCAGACCGGACACCTTGGTGGATCTTGCTCTTGCGACTCGGTGCGGCAGCGCTCGCCATTCTCGGTCTCGCGCAACCCATTTACGCCCCAAATGCATCTCCGCCTGGCAGCGAAACAGGCCCCGTCCTCGTCGTGGTCGATGATGGTTGGACAAGTGCTCAGCGCTGGGGCGAGATCCGTTCTGCGGCGCTCTCAGCCCTGACCGGAGAGAGCCGCGATACGCCTGCGCATATTCTCCTGACAGCGCCGCGGGCGCTGCCAACGGATCCCAGCGAACGGTTAGATCGAGCCGCCTTCGAAGCGCGCATTCGATCTCTGCAGCCGCAGCCTTGGGGTGTAGACCGCGACGACGCGCTCACCCGCCTTGAAGACAGTCAGTTGAGACCTGGCCGCATCTTATGGCTTAGCGACGGTCTCGACCCTGAAAGCGCGGCGCCGTTCGCGCACGCGCTGAATGAGCTTGCGCCGCTCAGCATCTATGCCGCCACACCGCGTGGTCCGGCAGCGCTGACACGGCTCCGCGGTGATGCTCAAGGCGTTGCTGTGACGGCGCAGAGAGCGCGGGCAGCAGAAGCCTCAGACCATTTTGTATCGGCGCTGACGCTGGATGGCGCCGCCTTGGCGACGGCGGATCTCAGTTTCAATGCGGGTGAAAACGCGGCGACCGCGAACTTCACCCTCCCCCCTGCTGCGCTCGCACGCGTGGCACGGTTTCAAGTTACCGGCGCCGCATCAGCCGGGACCGTCTGGCTTTGGGACAGCGCGGACCGAACCCGCCGCGTGGGTCTCGTCAGCGGCGATAGTACGGCCCAACCGCTGCTGTCCGACATCCACTATGTCCGCAAAGCACTCGAGCCCTTCGCCACGATATCTGAAGGCGAACTCACCGATCTGATTGATGAGAACCCGGACGCGATTATCCTGACTGATATCGGTCAGATCGATCCCGATTCGCGCGACGCCTTGGGCCAATGGATCGAAGAAGGTGGTGCCCTGATCCGGTTTGCGGGCCCTCGCATGGCCGGGCCGCAAGCCATGGCCGGGTCCGATGATCTGGTCCCAGCGCCGCTCAGACGATCATCTCGCGCGATTGGTGGAACGCTGACCTGGGAAGAGCCGCAGCCGCTTGGCACCTTCCCCGAAATGTCACCCTTTGCAGGTCTCAGCGCCCCGGACGATATTCGCGTCCGCCAACAAGTGCTCGCACGTCCCGGCCCTGACCTTGCTGGGCGAACTTGGGCGCGCCTGGCGGATGGCAGCCCGCTCGTCACGGCGGATCGCCGCGGCGAAGGCACCCTTATTCTTTTCCACGTCACAGCCGGACCGGATTGGTCGGATCTCCCTTATGCTGGCGTCTTCGTGGATATGCTCCGCCGCTCCATCGCAGCCGGACGCGGCGAAGCGATTAGTGATGAGGAAGGGCTCTATTCTCCGGCACTCACCCTAAACGGAGCGGGCCGCCTAACCCAGCCAAGTGCTGGCGCGACACCACTTCGCGCCGCCGACTTTGGGACGGTGCTGCCGTCCGAGATCCACCCACCCGGGCTTTATCAGGGTCCCGCTGGAACACGCGCTTTGAACGTCGCCGCCGAATACACGCCAATCGCTGTGACCAACTGGCCCGCCAGCGCAACGCTGCTCGGCGATAGCGAAGCCCAATCGTTCCGCTTAGGCGGCCTCCTTTTGGCGCTCGCCATTGTCTTGTTCTGCTTGGATTTGATCGTCGCGCTCGCGATTGCAGGGCGTTTGCCGGGGTTCAAACGCGCCGCCGCGGCCTTGGTCATGATGTTGGGTGCAGGCACCGTACTCACACCCGGCGATGTCCACGCCCAAGACGAGCTGGATAAGGAGATCGCAGCTGCGCTGGAGATGCGTCTCGCCTATATCGAAACCGGCGATGAGCGCGCGGATAGAGCCACGAAAGCGGGGCTGGAAGGTTTGAGCCTAGTGCTCTTCCGACGCTCCAGCGTCGAACCTGCCGCGCCACATGCCATTGATCCGGAAACAGATGCCTTGGACGTCTACCCTGTCCTGTTCCTCTCCCTGCCGGAAACCCCAACGCCGCTGAGCAGCACCGCCGTGGCCCGCATCAATGCCTATATGCGCAATGGCGGCGCTCTGTTCATCGATACGCGCAAAGGCGGCACGATTGGAGGGCGCAACAGCTTTGAAGGTTTGGACCAAATCCTGCCCGGGCTTGATACGCCACCTCTATCCCCAGTGCCCGTCAATCATGTGCTGACGCGGTCTTATTATCTGATCCAAGGTTTTCCAGGTCGCTATGAGAACCGAAATCTCTGGATCGAAGCGACCGGCGCCGCCGATAAGACAGAGCGTCGCGGCGATGGCGTCAGCCGCCTGTTTGTCGGAGATGCTGACTATCTCGCCGCCTGGGCCGTGGATGAACGTGGACGCCCGATCTATTCCGTCGATGGCGGTGATATTCAGCGCGAGATGTCGATCCGGTTTGGCGTCAATTTGATTATCTACATCCTGACCGGCAACTATAAAGAAGATCAGGTCCATATTCCCGCCCTTTTAGAGCGGCTGGGAGAGGATGAAGGCGTCGGCGATTTCGATGTCGAAGAGGACGACGCGCCATGATCGAAGCCTCTCGCCTGTCTTTCGACCCTCTGATTGGTTGGCCGCTCTTCTGGGGTCTTGCCGCGCTCTGCGTGATCGCGCTGCTCATCTACATTATCGCGTTCCGTAAAGCCTGGCTGACGCGCACGCTCGCCGCAGCGTTCGGCCTTTTCGCGCTCGCCAATCCCGCCATCGTTGAAGAAGAACGCGAGCCTTTACCGTCAGTCGCAGCGATTGTGGTGGATCGCTCGGACAGCATGGATTTCGGCGCCCGCGAGGAAATCGCCACGGCAGCATTCGCGAGCCTGCAAACCGAGCTGGAGGCTAACCCGTCCATCGACTTACGCGTTGTCGAAGTTGAAACTCAAGGTGATGGCACGCGCCTGATCGGCGCTCTTGAGGGCCTTATGGCGGACGTCCCGCGCGATCGGATTGCCGGCGCGATCCTCATCACGGATGGGCAAGTCCATGATCTGCCAAGCGACCTCAGCCGCGTGCGCGAGCTTGGCCCCGTCCACGCCTTGATCACCGGCGATCCAGATGCCAGCGACCGCCGGATTACGCTGGTCGAAACCCCAAATTTCGACATTGTCGGCGATGAGGCCGAGTTCGTCATTCGGATCGATGATCCTGAAGGCGGCACGGTGCCACTGACCTATGCGATGAATGGCGGCCGCTCACAGGCGCGCTATATCGAAGCCGGGGAAGACACCAGCATCTTCATTGAGGTGGAGCGTCGCGGTGACAACATTATCGTCTTTGAGACCCCTGAGGGCCCGCAAGAGCTGACCCTCGCCAATAATCGCACCGCAGCGACCATTTCCGGCGTACGCGATGGTCTCCGCGTCCTCTTGGTTACAGGGCGCCCGAACGCCTCTGGCCGCGTCTGGCGCGACCTTTTGAAATCAGACCCATCCGTAGATCTGGTTCACTTCACCATTCTCCGCCCGCCTTACAAGCGCGATGTGACACCGCTTGAGGAAATGGCGCTGATCGCCTTTCCAACCGAGGAGTTGTTTGAAGAGAAACTGGACGGCTTTGATCTCATCATTTTCGACCAATATGAGCGCCGCGGCGTCATCACTATGGGCTATCTCGCCGACGTGGCTCGCTATGTCGATGAAGGCGGCGCCTTGCTCGTGGTGGCAGGGGAAAGCTTTGCCGGTCCTGCCAGCCTCGCGCGTACCCCGCTTGCCGGTATTCTCCCGGCGCTACCGACTGGTGAGATAGTCAATACAGACGTCATGCCGACCCTCTCGCCTGAAGGGATGCGCCACACGATCACCGAAGACTTCACCGGCCGCACTTGGGGCAAGTGGCTGCGCTATATTCAAGCGCGCTCCGATACCGGTGACGTGCTGATGCGGGCCGAAGACGGGGCGCCACTGTTTGCTGTCGATCGCGTGGGCGATGGCCGCGTCGCGCAATTGCTCTCTGATCAGATCTGGCTTTGGGCGCGCGGCTATGATGGCGGCGGACCTTTCTCTGACTTGATCAGACGCTCTGTCCACTGGCTGATGAAAGAGCCGGAATTGGATGAGCGGCAACTCCAAATCATTGCCCAAGGCGACACCGTCCGCGCCAATCTTCGAACGCTGGCGGATCGCGCCGCGCCGCTCATCATTGAAACCCCAGACGGCAGTTTCCTGGAACCCGCCTGGCGTGTGGACGGCCCCGGGACCTATAGCGCGGAAGTGCCGGTCGATCAGCTTGGCCTCTACCGCGCTCAGTCCGGCGGCTTGGATGCCGTCGCCCTGAACGGCCCTGCCAACCCGAAAGAGTTCGCAGCTTTGGAAGCCACCGGCGAGGTCCTACAGCCGTTGACCACGCTTTCTGGTGGCGGCGTATTTGGCCTGGAGCGCCCCGACCAGCGTCCAGATGTCCGCATGGTTGCCCGCCGCGCCGATGCCAGCGGCAATAATTGGCTGGGCCTGAGAGAGCGCGGCGCCTATGCGGTGCGCAGCTCAACGAGCTTGCCACTCTTGCCGGGCATCCTGGCGATTGGGTTGATTTTGCTTGCGCTCCTCTTCGCCTGGCGACGCGAGGGGCGCTAAGCAGCGACGGGCCTGAGCTTAAGCTCAGGCGTCGAGATCATGACGTCTGGTGTATGCTCCACCAGTTCCCAGCGTCCATCATGATGCTCGACAAGGGCGGTGCAGCTTTCCACCCAGTCGCCGTCATTCATATATGTAATGCCATCGATCTCGCGCATTTCGGCAACGTGGATGTGGCCGCATATGGCGCCGTCAAACCCTTTACGACGGCAATAGGCAGCGACATGCCCCTCGAAATTGTGAATGTGGTTCAAGGCGCGCTTGGTCTTTTTCTTCAAAGCTTGAGAGAGAGACCAATAGGGTAAGTTGAGCCACCGTCTTACTGTGTTCAGTTTTGTATTGGCCCAGAGCAAAAGATTATAGGCGTGATCGCCGAGGTGCATGATCCATTTGCGATCGGCCCGCATCATACCGTCAACC
>JBCBGS010000122.1:0-7574 GCA_038526515.1 Pseudomonadota bacterium
CCAAGGCGGCTGCTTTGAAACGTCTCGCCCGACGACCCATGATGACCCAACCTATGAGATAGATGGCGTGATTCATTACTGCGTCGCGAATATGCCCGGCGCCGTTGCACGCACATCAACCTATGCGTTGAACGCAGCAACACTCGTACACGCTAAGCGGATTGCTCGGCTCGGGTGGAAAGAGGCCCTGGCGCAGGATCCGCATTTGTTGAACGGACTGAACGTCTGCGAAGGACATCTCACTTATGAGGCTGTCGGCGATGCACTCGGCATTGCAACACTCCCCGCGACAGAGCTGATTTCTTAGGGCTAATGCCCAACCGCTAATGAATCGGGACCGCGCGGATCGGCAGCGCCGACGATCTTACCCGCACGCGTCCCGACCGAATTTACGCGCCCGATGACTGTGCGGCTAATATTCCCGTCATTATCCCGCGGGAAGATATGCCCCAGCTCTTCCAAGAGGTTTAGCGTATCAACGCTGATGCCTGGCTCAGGGAACACCAAGTCGGGCAGCCATTGGTGGTGAAGACGAGGCGTATGCGTCGCTTCGGCGAGGTTCATGTCCCACTCGACGACGTTTAGAACCACCTGCATGACGGAAGTGATGATGGTCGACCCGCCTGGGCTCCCGGTCACCAGAACGATCTCCCCATCCTTTTTGACCATTAGAGGCGTCATAGATGAGAGCGGTCGTTTGAGCGGCGCGATTTCGTTCGCTGTCCCACCGATCAAACCATAGCCATTCGGCGCGCCTGGCTTGGCTGAGAAATCATCCATTTCATTGTTCAACAAGAATCCTGCACCATCGACTGAATAGCCGCTGCCAAAGGAGAAATTCAGCGTGTAGGTGACCGCGACGGCGTTCCCGTCTTGGTCAATCACCGAATAGTGCGTGGTATCTGGGCTTTCGGCAGCCAGCTTCGCGCCCGGCAACACTTCGGTTGATCGCGTCGCCGTATCGAGAGAAATCGTGTCTCTCAGTCGGTCGGCATAATCCAGAGACGTGATCGCTTTGACAGGAACGTCGACAAAATCTGGATCGCCCAAATATTTCGACCGGTCCGCATAGGCGCGGCGCATCGCTTCGATTAGTTTGTGCAGATAAGCAGCGCTATTGTGTCCGTCAGCCTCGAGATCATAGCCCCCCAGAATATTGAGCATCTGAATGATGTGCACACCGCCAGACGAGGGCGGGCTCATCGCGTAAATGTCGTGTCCTCGAAACTCCCCCTTCACCGGAGCCCGCGTGACGGTCTTATAGTTCGAGAGATCCTCTAGCGTCATCACGCCGGTGCCCTGCTGCATTTCAGCGACGATTAGGTCAGCAGTCTGTCCCGCATAGAACCCATCAACGCCGTCCTTTTCAATGCGCATGAGGGTCTCTGCCAAATCTGATTGAACGAGAAGGTTTCCCGCTTGTCGGCCAAGAAAATAAGTGACCGAGCTTTCATCCGCCGAGAATGTTTCGCGGTTCGACTCCAGACTATTTGCGAGCGCGTAACTGACGGGAAATCCTTCCGCCGCCAAACGTATGGCGGGCTGTAAAACCTCGCCGCGGCTCATGGTGCCATGTTGCTCGAGCGCATCCAGGAGGCCCATGACGGTGCCCGGCACGCCAGCGGAGAGACGGGAGTATTGGGAGAGCTGATTATCGACATTACCCTGCTCATCCAGATACATGTCACGGGTAGCCCCAGCTGGAGCAGTTTCGCGAAAATCTATGGCGATGACACTTTCATCCTCCGCCAAATGGACGAGCATGAAGCCGCCGCCGCCCAAATTCCCGGCTTGAGGGTGAGTAACTGCGAGCGCGAATCCTGTCGCGACCGCGGCATCAATCGCGTTCCCGCCTTGCGCTAGAATATCCCGGCCGACTCTGGCAGCGATGGCGTCTTGAGCGGAGACCATCCCAGACTCAGCGATGACGTCATGATGCCTCGTCTCGAAGCTCATAACCGCCTGCCCGCCACTCGCATCCTGCGCATTCATCGTTACCGGAACTGCGATCAGGGCAAGAAGTGTCGCGATACAAGAAAGGGAACGCCGCATGAGAGTGTCTTCCGTATTGAGCTTTGGATTATCTCTTTTCACCGATTGTCGACGACCTGTACATGCGCACCAGCTCGTTCGCGTGAAAAATTCTTCGCGTTGGTCATTCGGATGGCTCAGACCCGGGCGTTCACAAAGACGCGAGACGCAGCGAAAACCGTCGACAAGCCCTACTTGCCTTGGCTAGCGATACAGCGAAGCTTTGGAAGGACGAGTCAGTTGCAAGCGATCTATTGGGTTCTAACCTGGGCATGTCACAGAAAGTGTAAGCATTGCTATGATGATCGCTTTCGCCCTTATGTCCGTGACGCCCTGACGGAGGTCGTGGGTGAAGGCCAAGCAGCCTTCCAAAAAGTGATCGATAATTTGCCCGACGATTTGAGCTGGGTCGACGAAAACGACGTCCGAGATCGAACACTGCTCGTTTTAGCTGGTGGCGAATTACTGATCGATGGCGTGCGCGAAGAATTATTCTACCCCGTCCTGGATGCGTTAAAGGAGAAGTACGGCTCTAACGCGCCCAAAATCTCGATCCAAACGACCGGCGATGTGCTGACACCTGAGATACTGGATGAATGCCTTGCCCGTGGCGTCGAGAGTATCGCAATCGCCTCAATCGATGATTATCATGTCGGTATGCAGGGTGATAAAAAATTCGCCTTCATGGACCGCATTCGTGAACTGATGGCGAGTAGAAATGTCCGCGAAGTCTCTCTTGGCGGCGCAAAAGACAAACGATTGAAAGAACCGGATGTCGCCGCTGGCCGGAAGCTCGAAGGCCCCACCTTCCTATTCTTTGGAGCCCAGGAAGATCTGTGGATTGGCGAGCTTTGGCCGCGAGGGCGGGCGCTTTCAAACGGTTTAAGCAAGGCTGGGTATGACGTGAATTTCTGCTCCCGATGGTCCGGCGCGAAAAACTTCCTGCACATCGGCAAGGCGGGTTCAGAAGTGGCGATTGAACCGGATGGATCGATCTATCCGTGCTGCCTTAAAACCAAAGCGCCTCTAGGAAACCTCACCGAGGAACCATTGGAAAGCATCCTGACCAGTGTCGCATCACTTCCTGCGATCAGGGCTTTGAACGAAGGGGACCCGGAGCGAATGGGTGAGACCGAGGGATGGTCTCGCGAGCGCTTTAAAGAAGAGTCGAAAGCCAAGGATGGCCTCGGCCAAGACATTGCAAATATGTGCCTCGGCTGCGATCGCTATTTTGAACACTCGCTCTCAGCTCAGCTCGCCGAGCTACGCGCCAAGAGACTGCAAACAGCTGCGGTTTAAGTTGGTCGCCAGTTAAACGATCAGGCCCGCACCGGCGCTCCATTTCGTTGCTGCGTTTCCCAATTCGGATCAATCCAGGACGGCACCTCAAGAGGGGCCAGTGGCGGTTTACCCAAGATCGCATCTGCCGCCTTTTCCGCGACCATGATCGTTGGCGCATTGATGTTTCCATAAGGCACGGTTGGAAACACAGATGCATCGACCACGCGAAGCCCTTGCAAACCGCGCACACGGCACGCTGTGTCGACAACGATATTCGGATCATCCCCCTCGCCCATGCGAGCGGTTCCGCAGGGGTGATAGGCACTCTCAATGTTCTCGCGCACCCAGGTGTCGATCTCCTCGTCCGAAGACACATCAAGACCAGGTTGCAATTCATCGCCTCGAAACGCATCCATGGCGGGCTGGGCAATAATCTCTCGCGTCAGACGAATGCACTGGCGCCAAGCCGCAACATCATCCTCATGCTGTAGATAGTTGAACAGAATGCTCGGATGAGCAGTCGGGTCTGTGGACGTGATCTCAACTCGGCCGCGGCTTTTCGGTTTGTTTGGCCCGACATGGACCTGGAACCCATGTCCTTTGATAGACGGCGTCCCGTCATATCGCATGGCGGCTGGTAGAAAGTGGTACTGGATATCAGGAGACTTCAAGCCGGCGCGAGAACGAATGAACGCACACGACTCAAAGTGATTAGTCGCGCCCAGACCCGACTTGAAGAAGAACCAGCGCGCACCGATTCGAAACTTACTAAACAAGTCGAGTTTGTTGTTCAGGCTGACCGGCTGTTTGCAATGAAATTGAAAGTAGACTTCCAGATGGTCTTGTAGATTTTGACCGACCCCCGGCAGATCATGTTTCTGCGCAATCCCAAGCCGAGATAACAGCTCGCTTGGACCGATACCTGAGCGCTGCAAGATCATCGGCGACGCAATTGATCCAGCCGACAAGATCACCTCTTTCGCAGCGTTCAGTTCGATCGGTTTGCCATTCTGGGTCGCTTTGACCCCGGTGACTTTTTTGCCGTCGAGAACCAGTTGATCCACGAGGACTTTCTTCATCACCGTGAGGTTGGCTCGGTTTGATACGGGGCGCAGATAGGCTCGTGACGTCGACGAGCGAACGCCTCCAGCCACGGTCATATGCATCGCGCCGAAACCCTCACCGCACTCGCCATTATAGTCTTCGGTTCGAGGATATCCGGCCTCTACGCCAGCATCGATAAACGCCTCATAAAGCGGGTTATTGGCCATATTGTTTCCGCCGGACACACCGAGTGGTCCATTGCCGCCGCGATACGTGTCCTCGCCATTCTGCCAAGTTTCAGCGCGTTTGAAGTAAGGTAGACAGTCTGAATAGCCCCAACCCTTCGCCCCGAGCGATTCCCATTCTTCGAAGTCGCAAGAATGTCCACGAACATAGACCATACCGTTGATTGAAGATGTTCCGCCAAGCCCTTTGCCGCGCGGACAAGTGATTTTTCGATTGTCGACATAGGGCTCAGGGTCGGAATCATAGCCCCAATTATACGTCTTAGACGCCATCGGATAAGATAGGGCCGTTGGCATCGCGATCAGGATGTTTCGATCGCTGCCGCCCGCCTCAAGCAGCAAAACAGAGTGTTTGCCATCTTCCGTGAGACGGTTGGCAAGCACGCAGCCCGCGGAGCCTGCGCCGACGATGATATAGTCGTAAGTCTTAGTCATGTTCTGCCGTCTTTAAATCTGATGCGCCAATGAGAGCGTCGCGCCTGATAAAGGTCAGACCATAGATCGCGCAATAGATGCCGATCACAATCAATCCGATCCACTCAATTTTCAGAGGCGTAAACTGGTAGAGCAGGATCAATCCGAACAGCAGAGCCCAATGCGCCGCGACATATTTAACGCCGCCCAATCGCTTAACCGTCAGCCCTAGGTTTTCGGAGTATAGCCGCGTCAAAGAATCGAGCGAGTTCACAACAAAAATCACCCCAACCACCACCATACAGAGCTGCAGCGACTGGACCAGCTCAATGGCTTGAGTGTGATAGATAAACAGGACCGAGAACCAAAGCGCGATTGGGATCGATGGCAGCACGAGCAGTGCGATCATCAGTTGATACGTTCGAAGCCCGCCCACAAATCGCGCCACGAACTGACCAATCATGATGCTCCAAGCAAACCACCAGAAAAGGTAGAATGCGTGATAGTCGGTCAGCGGGCTTGTGAACTTTGGGAGGTTGGCGAAGTAGCCGCCAATGTTTGAGGCACTTTGCGCGAGACCTGTGATGCCGGCTCCGCTTGCGAACCATAGCAGCGCTATGAGTCCAAAGAACAAAACACTGGATCCGAGGCCGAGCCACTTCACGTAGCGAATATCGGTGCTCGACAGAACCGCGCCCAACACGACAGCCGCGACCAGGCCATACCTGATAGGATCGCTTATTCCCTCGATATAGCTCGGCAAATAGCTGAGGAATAAGAAGCCCGTGAATGCACAAGTCGCAATGATGACGGCGCTATTGATCAGTTTCACCCAACCAATTTCGAAGAGCTTCAGTTTCGGCTCAACCACACAAAAATAGAAGGTCGTGAGAAAGTAAAATCCCCAAACCAAAAAGCCCCAAAAGCCAAATTCAATCGCCAACGCATTTGTAAAACCATAGGGCGCTTCGCTCTCATAAACTGGGAATTCGGTGAGGGGGAACATAATCAACCCGACATCCAGGCCTGACGTAAACAAGATCGCCATAAACGCCGTCAGCGGTAATGGATCACTGCCCTTTAGCTTCAAACCGCGAAATCGAACCACCAGGATCAGTGAGGTGAAAAGCGTCACCGCAATCGCAACCGATAGGATCATGTTCATCTGTAAGAGCCCTACCCTTCGCGCCAACAATGACTATCGCATCAAACACCCGCTCAGCACAAATCAGCTTTGAAAACAGGTCTGGCGCATGTTTGAACTTCATGGTCCACTCTGCCAACGCCAAGGCTGCAATTGGCAAAGGAGAGGACAGTCCGATGAAAATGATCACAGTACTTTTGGCAATTGCACTTAGTGCATGCGCTCAGCTGACCCACGAAACAGCACCCGAAAAAGCAATCGCGGCGCAGCACGAGATCTATTTGGTCCGGCACGCAGAGAAGCAAACGGGCGATAATCCCGCCCTTACAGATGCAGGCGAGACCCGGGCAGACACTTTGGCAGATCTGCTAGCGGACAAAGGGCTCACCGAAATCTACTCGACCGATTACAAACGAACGCTCGCGACCGCAGCCCCAATCGCCGAACGAACAAGGCTCGAGGTTAAACTGTATGACGCGTCTGATTTGGACGCGTTCGCAGAGGTCTTGAAGTCAAAACAAGGTGTCATCCTCGTTGTTGGCCATTCCAACACGACGCCGCCACTTGCCGCCGCACTTGGCGGCGACCCAGGCACGCCCATCGATGAGAGCACAGAATATGACCGGCTCTACGTAATCGATTTGAGTGGCGACGGACCCGTCAGCCGAATTGAGCGTTTCGGTGTTCGGTATCAGCCTGCTGAGTAAGGCGACGCGGAAGCTCTAACTCGATCCTGTCGGGGCCATCCCCTCATCGGCCATTCCATGAGCCTGACGTGTTCCTGGAACCCGAATGTCTTCGACCAAGTTCTGAATATCTTGTGGTGGCGGCGCAGTTGCGAGGGCGGTCCCGACTCCGAGCGCACCCGAGACCCACATGAAGACGAAGCCAATCCCCTCCGGTGACACACCGAACAAGTATTGATCCGGCGTCCCGCCGCCAAACTTGAAATAGACGATATACGCAAAGGTCGAAATCAGACCGAACAACATGGTCACGATCGCCCCTTCTTTGTTCATCCGCTTCCAGAAAATCCCGAGGAAAATCACCGGGAAGAGTGAGGCGGATGCGAGGCCAAACGCGAATGCCACAACCTGCGCGACAAAGCCGAGCTGCGCAGAGAAGATTCCGAGCAGACCGGCAGCCAGAACGGCTCCAGCGGCAGCTACACGCGCCACCCGCAGCTCGGTTTTGTCGTCCATATCTTTGAACAAGGTTCGCCGGCAAATGTCATGACTGACGGCGGAAGAGATCACCATCAAAAGTCCCGCCGCTGTCGAAAGCGCGGCGGCTAATCCGCCCGCAACCACAAGGCCAATCACCCAAGCGGGCAGTTGCGCGATTTGTGGATTCGCGAGCACGAAGATGTCTTGATTTGGATTGACCTCATTCTCGAGTCCGTCAGGCGCATTCGG
>JBCBGS010000123.1:0-7435 GCA_038526515.1 Pseudomonadota bacterium
GCCCTTCGAGACACCCGTCGTGCCACCAGAATACTGATAGATTGTATCGCGCTCTGGATCCAAAGCAGAAACACGATCGAAATTATCGACCGCTGTCACCGTCGTTTTGGCGAGAATGTCGTTCAATGTCGCATGCGGACCTTGGAAAGGCCGGTCGAGCTTTTTCACTTTGCGCAGCAAGAAGTTTAATGCCCCGCGGGCCATCGGCTTGAAAAAGTCTGTGACTGAAATCGCGATAAGCTCGTCGACTTTAGTCCCTTCAACGGCCTCTTCGATCATTTCTGAGAAGATGGTCGAGCCAATCACGCAACGTGCGCCGCTATCTTTCAGCTGGCGCCGCGTTTCAGCCGCTGTGTAGAGCGGATTTACATTGGTGACTTTCAGACCAGCAAGAAAAACGCCCAACAGAGAGACAATGTAAGACGTGCAGTTTGGTGACTGAATCGCGACAACGTCGCCCTCATCATACCCAAGATCTTCGCGCAGATATGTTGCGAGCTTCTGCGCGGATGCAATCGCGGTCTTAAAGTCTGTTGTCTCGGAATGACCGGTTGGTAGCGCCGTCGTGAGGAAAGGCTCGTCCGCGTATTCGACCAAAGCTTGCGCGATTTTCTCATGTAACCGGCCAGTGTCTAATACGACATCATGCTTAGGCGCGAAGTTTGGATTTACGGAAGTCTGAATAGCCATTTTGCGTCTCTGATTGGGGAACGCATTCGGCTTAGCGAATTTGGATTTGAATCTCGTTACGGTTGTTCGATGAATTTCAAATAATTGGCATACTCTTCCGACATCTGATCCGCGGTGCGGTTGGCTTCTTTGATACGGAAATAGTCAGACAATTGCTGCCGAGCCGTTTGGGAAAGCGGCCGATCGACAATTGATTCCCCCAGCTCGCGCAACATATCTGCGCCCGTGACTTTCTGGCGCTTGGGATGTGTGACACGCGTGAGATAAATAGAACGCAAGACTTCAGCGCCGGCCTCATCACTCCATGTATGCCAAATCTCAACATACTGGTCCTGCCACCCAACGACACGCGTGTGGATGGTCAGAGGCCCGTCTGGAATTTGCGGTTGTGAGCGGACTTGCACAGAGCTCAGCACGATTGGAATCCAACCATGCTTTCGCACAACCGCCGACATCTTCGTCTCAACAAAAAACTTGATCAGAGAGAGATCAATGAAAGACGGAATTCGCGAAGAGTATAATTGCCCGCGCCGGTCCTTGTCCCAGAAGCGAGGCTTGAACGTAAAATGGGTGCCATCCCACACATTCGCATTGCGCGGTCCACGAAGCGACCTGAACACAGTGATTAGGAGGCTAAAAAATAAATCCATCTACTCATCCGCCGGCGACCTGCTCGGTTCATTCCGAATGCGACTAAACACAAGTTACACACAGATCGTAAATGAATTCACCTCAATTGAACTTTGTGTGCAAAAGTAAAGTCGATGCGTTATAAATCTTATCTAATACTGGGCGGTGGACCTGCGGGACTGACGATGGCGCGGATGCTCAAAGACCGCGGCGCAGAAGATGTCAAAATCTTGGAAGCTTCGCCGAAAGTCGGCGGCAAATGTCTCTCTAGTCCGATCGGCGACCATATCGTCGAGTTTGGGACCTGCTATGCGATTTGGTCCCACAAATATGTTCTCAAACACATGAAGAAGCTTGGGATTAAGCGCAACTATTTGCGGGCCCAACGGATCGATGGCCGCGAGCTGCTCGACTATATCAAAGATGGCAGCGGTCCGCCCTTTGTCTTCCAAGCCGTCAAGTATGCCCTGAAACGCCGCAGCTTGATGAAACGCGCTCAAAAAGGCGATCCATCGGTCAATGAAACCCTCGCCCAACCCACACGGGAGTGGTTGCGAAAGAACAATCTCGGCAAAATCGAGAATATGATGCATCGGGTCGTGACCTCGATCGGGTATGGGTACCTCGATCGATTGCCCTTATTGCATGCAATGCGATGGGTCGATTTCGATATGCTCTTGACCGGTCTGCTCAAGTTCACGGTCATGCCGGAAGGCGGTTGGCAGCATTTCTGGAACGAATTCGCAAAGCCACTTGATGTTGAGTTACAAACCCAAGCTGTCGCGGTAGATCGAAGCGGCGAAACCATTCGCGTGACCACAGAGTCCGGGGCGGTCTTTGAAGCCGACCAATTGATCAACACGATCCCAATGTCCGACTTTTGCGCGCTGACTGACGCGACCGCAGCAGAACAGGATCTTGCCGACTCTATTCAGTGGTCAGGTTACACGACAACGCTTCTATCGGTGGAAGATTGGCCTCACGATGCGCCCGTCAACGCCTGGAGTGCCACCTGCGCAACGGACGAGAATGATGGTCAACTCCTCTACTACCGATATGAATGCCCTGAAGAGGATGGCCGTGTCCTGTTTAGTGTCGGCCAACTATCGATCGCTTATACCCCTGACGAATTGGCCGAGCTTGCAACCTTCGATGCGCGCGGAAAAGGCGCAATAGATCCGCGCGTCGTCCAGCAAGTCATTTGGCAATACATGCCGACTTATGACGCAGGTAAAATCCGCGATGGGCTGTTACAAAAAATGGCGCAGATGCAGGGCGAGATGCGGACCTTTCATACCGGCTCCAGTTTCTCCCACGAAGCCGTCTCTACAATCGCTGCTTTTAATGCGCGTTTGCTGCCGTCGGTAGCGCCTTAATCGGACTCCCGACACTCTGCACGTGATCGGCAGGGATGATCGCGATCAGATTGACGGATTTATCGCCGTTCAGGTCTTCCCGGTACTGGCCGCCGAGGTTCTCAATGTGCGTCGCAGACATGTAAGTCGCATATTCATCAAGCGTGACATCGTCCTCGCCCGCGAAGACCATTTGCGGTCTCTCGATCACGGTATATTCTTTGTCGCCGAAGACGCCGCGAATGATGAAGCAGATTGCATCGGATCCATCTGGCATCGCACGAACGTGCATGGACAGTTTTCCGGAGGCACCGACTGTGCGTAGCGTCTTCAAGCACATTTGGCCGAGCGCCCGGGTCAGAGACCCACTGGCTGAAGACCTGACCAAAAGCTCTTCTGGCACAGCCTGAATGATCGCGCTCAACTGAGGCTTGCTCAGACTGTTCTGCGCCATCTCGGTCAACTCTTCAGCGAAGATTTCCCGCAGCTTGATCATCTCAGCGTCGACCAGGTGTTGGTTATCGTCCAAAGAGTGGCGTGTCATGGATGACATCAGACGCTCAAGATCTTTCGAGGCGTTCATGATCAGGTTCGCCAAATTGCCCAGTTCATCGTGATCAAACTTAATCCGTGAATCTGGCTGCAGCAGGCGTGCATATTTCATGATCGACTTAATCGGATAGATCACTTCGCGCGAAATCGATTCAAAGAAGGCCGACTTGGTCTGTAGCGCTTGTTCAGCTTGCTTGCGAGATTCCAAAATCGTCTGCTGACTCTCGACGAGGGAACTCACATCCTCGACCAGCTCAATTTGATCGCCTTCGACGCCATTAAACTCGGTCTGACGATAGTAGCGCCCTTCCCAGAAGTAGAAGCCTTCGCGCGTCCGTGTGCCATGGGCGACCGCCTCGCGATTGTTTTCCATGGTTTGGTTCGAGAAGACGACCTCACCAGAACTGTCCTGAATCTCCAACCCGATTCCGAGCGTGCTGACCGCTGACTCCAGTCGTCCTTTTGACAGTTCCAGACCAAGACGAACGCGCAGCATCTCGACAGTGTCGTGATATTTAAGGTGCGCCATATAGACCATGGTGACGCCAAGCGTGCTGCCCATAGCTGTGGTGATGATCGCAGCTGCGCCGTCAATGAAGAGCAGCGAGACAATCGTAACCGGCAGAGCGCCCGCAAGGAACCGCGCCGACATTCCAGCATTTGAACCAAGACAGGCCGCGGCCGCGGCGCACATTCCAACTGAAAGTGCGGCCAGAGTGATATTCGCAGCTGGATCAGGACCGGCAAAGATCAAGCAAGAAGATGCCCACCAGGCGCCGAACAAGAAATTGTTGCGCGCGCCTTTCTTCAGAAAGCCGCCTTTCAGCTCTGCATCCTTCGGCACCGATGACATCGCCACGGAACCTTTCCACTGGAAATAGGAAAAGTACATTATCGGCGCCCACCAGATCAGCGCCAGCCACCACAGGGTGAACTGCGAGAAAATCAAAGCCACGGCGGTACTGTTAATCGCCGTAATCAGAGCGAGAGGCTTCATCACTGAAGCGAGCTGGTCGAACAGTTCACGAAGCACAGCTTGCCGCAAACGCCCCTCCGGGAGTTCGAGCGTGCCGTGAGTAATGCTCTTGATAACTGAAGCCGTAGAGATGCGCATAATCTGCTACTTGTCACAGATGTCTTGAAAAACTGGTCGCGAAGACCGGAAATCTGCTTTCAGTTTTTTTAGGAACGATAAATCTTGCTTGCAAAATGGTTAATCGGCGAAATTTGCTAACGGGCTTTAATTCAATGGAAATGTGCAATGCTGAAAGGGGCACCGAGCTTATGCGATGCGTTTGAAATAAGGGGCCCCGGCTGTGGGGACACTCTCAGCTTCTCAATATTCGCTTGAAAATTAAAATGATGATTGATTTGTACTGACTGGCAAATCAAAAGTATATCGATCCGGATTCAAGAATTGGAAAATCAAAATGTCTGACGAAAAAGACCAACTTTTTACTTTGATGAAGGCGTTCTTCGAACAGAATGTTCCATTCGCCAAACATACCGGGATTGAATTGCTCGTAATTGCTGACGGGCACGGGTCAGCACATTTGCCAGATTTGCAGGAAACCCAGAACCATATGGGGTCTCAGCATGCGGGTGCTCTGTTCACTCTCGCTGAAGCGGCTTCTGGCGCGGCATCCGTTTCCCTGTTCGCTGATAAGATTGCCGTGGTTCGCGCGGCGATTGTCGACGCGAAGATTGAGTATAAAAAATCTGCGCGCGGTCCCATCCATGCGGAGGGTAAATTGCGACGCGCCGGCACAGACATTATGGATGATTTTGCTAAAGAGGGCGTTGTGAACTTCGCTGTCGACGTCGTTCTGACAAATGCCGACGGCGCGGAAGTCGCATCCATGGAAGTCAATTGGCGGATTAAGTCGACGGCGACCACCTGATTTTTGGGCGCGCAGCCTGAATTTGGACAATCATAACGCGGTCTCTCAACGGCTGCGCTCTTGCGTCTTACGTG
This sequence comes from Pseudomonadota bacterium, assembly GCA_038526515.1. Taxonomy (GTDB): domain Bacteria; phylum Pseudomonadota; class Alphaproteobacteria; order Caulobacterales; family Hyphomonadaceae; genus Henriciella. The sequence goes on from JBCBGS010000123.1 coordinate 5,203, forward strand.
CGTTTCAGCGAACACGTTGCTAACGGAAATGCTGAGCGAAGAGGGCGGGCCTAAAGATGACCAAAACTCCGGTAAATGATTTTGCGCTGGACCAAATTTGGCGGACGGGGCGGTCCTATAATGGCTGGACCCCCGAAACGGTTCCGGAGACCTTGATCCGGGCGACCTATGATCTGACCAAAATGGGGATGACCAGCGCCAATTGTTCGCCCGCCCGATTTGTATTTCTGCAATCCTCTGAAGCAAAGGCGCGCCTGAAGCCATTCCTCATGGAAGGCAATGTCGACAAAACGCTCGCGGCGCCATGGGTTGTCATAATCGCACACGATCTCGAGTTTCACGAGAAAATTCCCGAACTTTTCCCTCACAATCCAGGTGCGAAGGACTGGTTCGCGGACGAGGAAAACCGCCACCTTACCGCCTTTAGGAATGGCACCCTCCAAGGTGCCTATCTGATGCTCGCCGCGCGCGCGCTTGGATTGGATTGCGGACCAATGTCAGGGTTCGACAATGCCGGCGTCGATAAAGAGTTTTTCCTAAACGATGATGCTACGAAGACATGGCGGTCAAACTGGCTCTGTAATCTAGGGCATGGCGATGTGTCGACGATCTTCGAACGGAGCCCACGGTTGAGCTTTGAGGATGCATGCCTGATCCTTTAGAGGCCAATTCATGATTGTACTCGGTATCCACACGGCTGGTCCAGCTTGTGATCTCGCGATTTGGCGGGATGGAGAGGTTTTGGCCGAAATGCGCGAACCCATGGTGCGAGGGCAGGATGCGCGCCTGCCGGAACTAACAAAATCGCTCTTGGACGCGGCGGGATGTGCATTCTCCGATATATCACGATACGCCGTTGTTACGGGCCCCGGGAGCTTTACCGGTATCCGTGTCGGGGTGGCCTTTGCGCGCGGCCTTAGCTTAGCTACACACGCGCCCTGCATCGGCGTGACGAGTTTAGAAGCCGCCCTCCCCGCCGGACAGCAAGGCTCCGCCATTGTCGCCTTGGCCGCTCAGAGACGCCCGCCGGATATCACATTCTGGGCGCAGACTTTTCGGTCAGGTATGGCAACGGCAATGGCAAATGAAATGCGCGCCGAGGAGCTGGTACAACTCTTGGCAGACCGCCCACACATGCTGTTCGGAGATCAAGAGGCGCTGGCTGGATGTTTTCCAAACGACACCATCCACCCTGCCGCGCCGAGGGCGGCACGTGCGGCGGCCGTTGCGGCAGATCTCGACCCCGACCAAAGACCGGCTCGCCCAACTTATGCCCGCAGCCCGGATGCCGCGCTTCCAGCTAGCAAGCCTAAGCTATGACAGAACTGATAAGGCTCAGCCAGGAGCGATCTGCTGAGTTGGCGCAGCTGCATGCTCAGTCCTTTCCATCTGGGGAGGCTTGGGATGCTGCAGCCTTTAAAGGCTTACTCTCCCGAGCCAGTACACATGCGATTGGTATAGAGCAGAGCTCGCAACTCGCTGCCTTTATCCTTGTGCAGTTTATCCGCCCCGAAGCAGAGATACTCACACTCGCGACTGCCCCAAGGTTTCAACGCCTCGGACTGGCTCAACGCATTGTTCACGCGACGGAGCATGAGCTGCGCACAGACGGCCTCGAAAAATGGTTGTTGGATGTTGCCGCCGACAATCATCGCGCCATTGCTTTCTATCAGAAGATCGGCTTCCAAGACGATGGGCGGCGCCCAGGGTATTACAAACGCCTTGAAGGATCGCGGGTCGACGCCATCTTGATGTCGAAACACGTGTCTAGACAGGAAACTAGGTAACAGGTTACAGGGTCGCTCATGGATCGTTTGGAAAAACTCTGCGCCGAAAAAGGCCTTCGCATGACCGAGCAACGCAAGGTCATTGCACGCGTGCTATCTCTAGCTGACGATCACCCGGATGCCGAAGAACTTCACAGCCGGGCCAATGCCGTCGATAAGAATATCTCTTTGGCAACCGTGTATCGGACTGTGAAGCTGTTTGAAGAGTATGGCATTATCGAGAGCCACGACTTCGGTGACGGCCGCGCGCGCTATGAAGAAGTGCCGGATGAGCATCACGATCATCTGATCGACGTGAAGTCTGGCAAAGTGATCGAGTTCCACAATGAGGAAATCGAACGGCTACAAATCGAGATCGCCAAAGCGCATGGCTATAAACTGGTCGACCATCGGCTTGAGCTTTATGCTGTGCCGCTCAAAGACGGCGAAGACTAACGCATCGTGAG
>JBCBGS010000124.1:0-7128 GCA_038526515.1 Pseudomonadota bacterium
ATGGCGCATTGCGACGCCGGGAGCAGGAGCCATCCACTCCATCTTCTTTCGGCGTTATTGCGTTGAAGATATCCGTGTATTTCCCGTCAACGCGAAGCTTGCAAGTAAACTTTACGGGCGGATATCAGCCACGCACGCTGACAACAGACTACCACCGAAGATCACAGAGCCGATACAGCAGTACTTACAGAACGAAAATCAGTCTTCGTATCGAGAAACCGCCTTCTCCAAGAGTGGTAGCTGGTTTCAGAGACCCCAACCTTGCGGCATGCACAGACAGTCTTCATTCCAGATGATCGATATCGCTCGATTTCTCGCAAAAAGTGCAATCTATCTTCGATAGAGTACCGTTTCCCAGACATAGATTTTCCTTTCCAGCTCACGGCTCTTTTCAAATCCGCGCGTTCTTGGTGTTTGAGTAACAAAATGCTGAACAACCGCAGCCTCAATATTTGGGATCGTATTTCCGGCGCTCAATGAGATTTGAGAGGTCGCTGGGATCTTCCGCAAAACTTACGCGCAGCGAGAAGGCTTTCTTTGCGACCGCAGTGGCAACTGAATCCGCGACGGCGCGGATCTTTTCGATCCTTGGAAACAGCGCCCCCGCCTCGAGATCACTATCTTCAACGCAATCTGCAAGCGCGTGTGCTGCTGACAGGAACAATTCGTCAGGCAGCGTCTTAACGCCTGCGATCAAAGCTCCCAATCCAATTCCAGGAAAAATGAAGGCATTGTTGCACTGACCAGGTCGCCGAACACAGCCGTTCGAAAGCATGACCGGGTCAAAGGGACTGCCAGAGCAAAAGAGGGCGCTCGCATTTGACCAATAATACGCGTCTTCGGCAGAACATTCAGCACACGAACTCGGATTGGATAGCGCAAAAATGACCGGCCTTTTCTGCAACTCTGCCATTTTTCTCACAACACTTTCGGAAAAGGCGCCCGCTGCTCCGGTTGCTCCGATGAGGACATCCGGTTTGACGGCATCTAGGGCGTCCATAAAAGTCATCGGCTCTAGATCACGAGCATATTTAGCGATGCTAACTGAAAGGTCATCACGGCCGCGCACGATCAACCCGTCAAGATCAACGTAAGATAATCGTTGTTGCGCCTCGGCTTGGGCAAGCCCCTCGGCCATCAATCCCTTTACGAGCAAATCCCCAATTCCAAGCGCTGCGGACCCAGCTCCCAGAAACATAATTTTCAACTCTGTGAGCGGTTTTCCAGTCGCACGAGACGCAGTCAATATTCCCGCGAAAGTCGCTGCTGCAGTGCCTTGGATATCGTCATTAAAGCAAAGCTGTTTCGACGCGTATCTGTTTAACAATTCAAATGCGTTGCTGGCTTGGAAGTCCTCGAATTGAACCAAGCTGCGCGGATATTTCTCTCGTACAGCCTGCATAAATTCGTCGATCATTTGAAAGTAATCATCGCCTTCAAGCCTGGGCCTCGGGTATCCTAAATAGAGCGGATCAGTTCTAAGTGGGACATTGTTTGTGCCAACATCAAGCATCACGGGTAGGCAATATCGCGGATGAATTCCCGCACAAGCCGTATACAAAGATAGCTTGCCAATGGAGATACCCATCCCATTCGCTCCGAGATCTCCCAGTCCAAGCACCCGCTCACCATCGGTGACAACAATGATTTGCACATCAGGTTCGGGCCAATTTTCCAGTAGACTACGTACTTGACCACGATCATCTGGCGTAATGTAAAGCCCCCTGGGGCGTCGAAAGATGTTTGAAAATTCCTGACACGCCTCCCCAACCGTCGGCGTATATATTATCGGCATCAGCTCTTCTATTTGGTCCACAACAACTCGAAAGAACAACGTTTCATTTCGATCTTGGAGATCCAAAAGAAACTCATATCGTTCAATGTCGCTCCGCTTGCGGCGCAAATTTTTAAGTACGCGTTGTTTTTGGATTTCCAATGTCGTTACGGCGTAGGGCAGCAGACCTCGCATACTAAGCTCATTGCGCTCTTCACGCGAATACGCTGTGGATTTCGTGCGCGCAGGGTCACGAAGAGCCTCGAAGGCCGGACTTGCTACCATTGAGCTACCTCACTTTTATCCGAAAACAGATGGCACGACTGTCAAAGTGACCAATGTCACAATCACAACTCCAGCGAGGTTTAGAACAAGTCCAGCTCGCATCATTTTTGGAATCGATACGCGGCCCGAGCTAAACACAATCGCATTGGGCGGCGTTGCCACCGGAAGCATAAAGGCAAAACTTGCGGCGAGTGTCACCGGTATAACAAATAGTAGCGGGTCATTGCCGGTCTCGACAGCCAACGCCCCCATAACAGGAAGAAATGTTGCGGTGGTCGCGAGATTGGATGTAAGCTCCGTCAAGAATATGACCAAAGCGCAGGCTGCAATCACCAGAAGCGCGATATGGATCGTTCCCAATGGAGCAAGTAGCTGACCGAGCCAGAGCGTTAAGCCTGAACTTGTCATTGCGCCAGCTAATGCCAAACCGCCGCCAAAAAGGATCAACACCCCCCATGGCAGACGCTTTGTGTCCTCCCACGAAATCAAGGTTTCTGCGGGGCGCCCATTTGGAATGAGAAATGCAAGAACACCGGCCGACATCGCGATCGCGGCATCACTCAATTCCGCCGCGCCGGTCAGGTCGGCAATCTTGCCTCGAAATAGCCAGCCGAAAACAAGCATAGCGAACAACAAACCGGTACGAACTTCCGCCTTTGTCCAAGAACCCAGCTCCTTTCGTTTTGTATCAAGGTGGGTCTTTATCCGCTGAGATCCTTCGAACTGAACGGGGAATAGAACCTTCACGAGCACGAACCAGACAAGCGGCAGCATAAAGATGGTAAGTGGAACACCAATCATCATCCAGCGCGCAAAATCGATCTCGATATCGTAGGTCGACTGCATAAAGCCAGCCATAAACGCATTTGGGGGCGTCCCAACCAATGTTGAAACCCCGCCCATTGTGGCTCCATAGGCGAGCCCCAGAAACACAGAAACTTCGAAATTACCGATCGCCTTTTCGGACAATTCACTCATGCTTTCGCGCACGACATAAACGACGGACATGGCGATGGGTAACATCATCAACGTTGTTGACGTATTAGACACCCACATGCTGATCGACGCCGCAGCAAGCATGAAACCACCTACAATTGCGCCAGCATTCGTCCCTGCGATTTGAAAGACTTTCAGGGCTGCGCGCTGATGCAGTCCTGACTTTTCGATAGCAAGCGCCATGAGAAATCCGCCCATGAAAAGGTAGACAATCGGATGCGCGTAGGACGCCGCAGTCTCTTGCATGCCGCTCACGCCATAAAGCGGGAATGTCACGAGAGGAAGGAACGCCGTGACGGCGACATTGGTCGCTTCGGTGGCCCACCAAACAGCCATCCAGGTGGCAATTGCGGCGACGTAAGTTGCCTCCATGGGCAATCCTTCAGGGCGAAACAGTGCAAAAATAACGGCACCGAGAAGAGGGCCGAGCACGAGGCCTGGAAGCTTGGATCCGATTTTTTTTGCAGATGCCGTTCGGGTCATTCTCATATCCTGAATTGATAATGATTTGACCGATGGGAGCAATTCCATGCGGTCAGAATAAAAAAGGCACCCTCAATTGTTTCTTTGCGACTGCTTCCCCGCGGCGCATCGGAGGACAGCACTTTTGAGGGAAACAACCACAATCGAGGGCGCCAAGAAGAAGGCTTCGTTCTCGCAGCGCGCTTCAAGGGGCGCTGGGAAACGAAGCCCTCCCAAGCGGCTTAGAAGTTCTGTTTTAGTGTCACATAAATCTGACGACCACGCGGATCGTGAACTTCAGTGTCAAACAATGGTCTTGCGCTCAACGCTGGCGGATCTTCATCAAGGACATTGACCGCGCCAATGCCAATCGTCGTGCCTTCTCCACCGAACAAGTCTTCAAGGAACAGTTGATATCTGAGGTCCACGGTCGTCTGTGAGTCGACATCATTTCCTGTTTGGTCATCGCTGTACGAACCGATATGGCGAACCGATGTATTTATAAGGTGATTACCCCACTCATATGTGACGCCGCCATTCACTTTCAGATCAGGTGTTGATCCAAATCCGTTGGTAAAATTTCGGCTTCCCTTAATGTCGCCAAATTCTGACGACTCATACTCAGTGATAATCGTACTGGACGCATCGAACGTTAAAGTTCCAGGTCCAACATCTGTTGCGTACCGTCCGACAATGTCGAAGCCGGAAGCTGTTGCCGAGCCCTGGTTTTCAAACTGTGCGATCGCCGTTGCAGGCTGGCCAACGCCATCACGCGTGGCCCGATCCGCTGGCAAGCGTCCTGCAAATACCTCATCAAAGATGAATTGCGGGTCTGCGCCAGGCAGGATCAAGCCTTCATAGTCATACGTCCAATAATCGATTGAGAAGTCGAGCCCAACATCCGAACGGAAAATGGCGCCGACATTGAGGTTCTCCGCCGACTGAGGCGTCAAGCTAGGAGAGCCTTCGGTAATCACTGTAATGATGAATGCACCGCCGCCTGGGTCAGCCGGATCGTTAATGGTTGCACTTGAGACGACGCCAGCAACCTGCCTGATTGATGGAGCCTGGAACGATGTGCCCCAAGACGCTCGCAGAGCAAAATTATCGGTTATATCAAACTTACCCGATACCTTTGGATCAAGCGTGTCACCGCCCTGATCGCCATAATCTTCAAACCGAAGCGCGGCTTGTAGTTCCAATCGATCAGTGACTGGTAATACAACCTCGCCGAAGACAGCGTATGTGTCCTGTTCACCAAACGTCGCTGGGATTGTTTCATTCAAGCGATTGTCGCCAGATTGATACCGCCCGTCAGGAATATCTTCCAGCTCAAGGTTGCGATACTGACCACCAACGGCGAGCGCAATATTGCCGCCAGGAAGCTCAACTCCTGTTTCGCCGCTAAGAATAACTTCAGCGACAGATTGCGTCACCTGCGCCTGATCATTTCTGATCAACGCAAAGGTGTTGAACACTTCATCCGTATTGCCCGCAACTGACGTTCCATCACGAGGTGAAACCAATGTTGGATTGGATACGCGTGTGCCAAATGGGTTCCAGAAACCGCCAATTATCGCATCCTGAAACGCCGGAATATCCCAGTCATGTGGGGCTGCGCGTGAATAATCAGAGTTCGACCAGGTGTAGCTACCGTTTAAGAGCCAGTTATCGCCTAGCTCAAGATCAAACCCGCCCACAATACGAAGATTGGTAAACACTGTTTCAATATCGGTGAGGTTGTCGCCATCAGCGTCCGCTCCGAGAGGACGCCCCCGATAGATGACATCCACGGCCTGAAGGCTCGGATCAGCCGCAAAGGCATCAGGACCTGAATAAGTTATCCCGCCAGCGCCATCGGATGTGAAGAAGTTGAACGGATGATCGGCTGGAACCAAGAAGCCACCGCCAACCGCTGTTCGACGTGTGAGGGTGCCACCAATCCCGTCGCGAACTTCATTTCGCGAGAAGCCAATCTCCGAGAAAACGTTCAGGGAATCCGTCACATCATAGTTCATTGAGGAAAAAGCCTGAAAGCGTGCTTCTTCAGGGATGAGGCGCACTTGATTCAAGAAGTTGTAACGGCAATTCGCACCATCAATGAATCCACCTGCTGCCACACAATCGGGGTCGGCAAGTGTGCTGGCACCGCGCGCAAACCCACCCGGCGCGGTCGCGTCAGGAACAGCAACACTGATACGTCCAGGGGATCCCGTTGCAGAATCAAAGAGGCTCGCAGTTCCTGCATCCAGTGTGTTCCCGTCGGCGATAAAGTCAAAATCACCGCGCGTATTGCTAGTTTGCGTATAGAAGTTGGCGAACATAGCGATGCCACCACGGTCGCTCTGAACGCCAAGCGCAGCGCCGAGCGACAATGAGTCATTAGACGCCGTACGGCCTTCAGCCGTGAGTTCGAAGCCCTCGAAATCATCTCTGGTAAAGATGTTGACCACACCTGCCACGGCCTCGGAGCCGTAGGTGGATGACGCACCATCTGTCAACACCTCGACCCGTTCAATCATGTTCACAGGATACTGGTTCGTGTCGGTGAACAATTGCCCGGAACTGTCAGTGATGGGCGCCAATCCGGCGCGGCGTCCATTGATCAATGTCAGCGTGGAGCCAATCCCAAGACCGCGTAACGAAAATTGTGAAAGCCCCTGCAGGGCATTCTGCCGATTCGATGTTTGAGAGCCTGAATTCGCCGTTATGCCTTTGAAGATGTCCTGCACTTGTACAGCACCAGTATTCTCAATCTCTTGCTCGCCTACAGTTTGAACAGGCGATGGCGTCTGGAAGTCCTTACTCCGCGACCGAATGTTCGATCCCGTGACCACGACGGTGGAGAGCTTCTTGGTTTCGTCCTCACCATCACCTGCGCCATCTTGCGCAGCAGCAGTTGGGATACAGACTAGTGCGCATGCCATCGCCAATGCAAAACTTGATACCCCTCTGCGTATACTGTACGAATCTTGTACAATTGGTTTTATCGTATCTTTCAACATAACCCGTATTCCTCCCGCGGAATGTATGTGATTTTAAAGCGGCAAACGCCCTTATATATAACTTTTAATGCAGTTCTGGGAGCACAGACCTAAATTGAATTTGGACAGCAGTGCCCGTGCCCGCATTGCCAACGCTAGAGAAAAAAGGAACGATGTCAATAATAAAATACAAATGGTTCAGTTTTTTCTGGCATCCATCCCCTCAGACATGTATTGTTTTTAGTTGCAACTTAGCGCAACTTTGACGGAAGGACGCTCAATCGTGTCGGGAAAGGAAAAAGATCGCACCATGGAGCCCGCGCTCTCTCAACCCTTGAAGAAACGCGATAAATTTCTGGTGGAAGCAACCCAGCAGTTTAACGCGCACGGCTATTATGACACCCGGCTGGCCGACATTGCCGACGCATTTGGTGTGGGTAAGACAACGGTCAGCTACCACTTCAAATCAAAAGAAAGTTTGCTCGCGTCCGCCTACGAGCAGACTTGTGATTTTTCCGAACAGGCTTTGGGCGAAGCGAAGGCAGCTGAAAACGGGCTAGAACGCTCGATTAGATTCGTGAAATCTCATCTTGACGCTCACGCTAGCGTTCTGAGTGGACATCGGCT
>JBCBGS010000125.1:0-7121 GCA_038526515.1 Pseudomonadota bacterium
GGTCCTGCCCACACCCCGGCGAGTGGCTGAACAATGCGCCGTGGCCGGTGTGTGGGAATTCAACATATTGACCATTCGCCAGGTCCGACATGATGGACTGGCTATAGTTTGGCGGTGTGATCGGGTCTGCGGTGCCGGCTGCGACGAGGATCGGAATATCTGTGACGACGCGCTTCACCGTTGGATCAGGACCGAGATCATAAACCGCGTCACAGACCTCAACCCAGCCGACCGTATCTGTCCAATTTGACAGTTGCGGTTCGGCGCGGCGCATCTCAGCAAATTGCTCGTCCGAAACTTTGATTGCTCCCCGGCAATTCGCGACCAGCTCCAACCCGTTACCGGCGGCATGATCGATGGGGCGACCCAAGACCTCAAAATAGGCTTCAATCGCCTCCACATCGCGCGACTCAAGCGCAGTGAGAAGGCTTGGAAAGTCTGCATAAAGCGTTTCCGAATAAAGCGCCTGGAACACAGCTCCGCCTGCGAGGTCGCCGTCTAGGACGACGGTTCCGTTGAGGGCGGACCCTGGGTCCATCGAATCCATGATGATTGGGTCCGCGTCATAGGCTTCGAACGTTTTGATGAAACGCTCCCGGAAGCTGCCGACATCGCGCGCGCAGGCTGGGTTGGCGGCGCAATCTGCGTCCAAGGCATTGAGGGCCGAGCTAAATCCGTAGGCCGTGGCTTCCCAACCGCCAGTCTCCAATGGTGTTGCAGGGACGACGCTATCGAGGATGGCCGCGCGCACGCCGTCTTCATCAACATGTAGGATCGCTTGGCCAAGCGAGGTGCCATAGGAGACACCGAACAAGGTCCACTGATCATAGCCGAGCGCGATACGGATATCGCGAACATCCAACGCATTCTGCCAAGTCGTGTAGCCGTCCACTTCGATCCCACGCGCTCGCGCTTCTTCGAGGCACTTTGCAAACGCGACTTTCGAGCGCTCGACCCCTTCTTCGATCGGTACACCGAATTGGAAATTGCGCGGGACGGCGCGGCAGAAGTGACCTTCCGAATATCCGATGCCGCGTTGGTCAAAAAAGATGAGATCCGCGACTTCACGAAACTCTTTTGTATTGGCGCCCTGATAAGCATAGATCCGACCCGCCCCTAGCGATGGCCCACCTGGACCGCCCGTGAGGCGCATCACGGCGCGGCGCTCCGGATTTTCTGAAGTCGATTTGATCTTCAGTACAGACAGTTTGATCAGGCGGCTGTCTGGCTTGGTGCGATCCTCTGGGACGAGGACATAGCCGCAGCGAAACTCTTCCGGGTCATAGTCCGGCGCCTGCGCGTGGAAGGGGCAGACATAGGGTGTGAATTCCGGCTCGAAGTTGAGCCAGTTTGAGTGGACGCGGTCTGGATCCAAGACAGGCAAAGCCGGTAAATCGGGATCGATTTGGCCGATGGCCAGGGGAGCCGTCACGAAAGCCAAAAGCGCTAAGAAAGCGATCTTCAATTGATGCGGCATGAGAGGCTCCTTGATCCTGTTTCGGGTTGGACCTTATTCCTCGGCGCTAACTTGCACAACGCGGCGGCCAAAATTCTCGCCTCGGAACAGTCCGCAGAACGCTTCTGGCATTTTATCGATGCCGTCGAACCGCTCTTCTTGTAGCTTAAGCTCTCCCTTCCCGATCAGGGTCGCCATTTCATTGAGTGCGACCGGGAATTCACGGGCAAAATCAAATACGACGAGCCCCTGCATCAAGACGCGATGCGTGATGAACGGTTTCGTATTGACGATGCCGGGCGTCTCTTCAGGCGATAGATTATAGTCCGCCACCTGACCTGAAATACAGATCCGGCCATTCAGACGCATCTTCGGAAGGACGCGGTTGACCATCTCATTGCCGACATTGTCGAACAAGAGATCGACGCCTTTTGGCATCGCTTCGCTGATCGCGGCATCGAGATCTGGAGTGGTTTTGTAATTGATTGCGTGATCAAAACCGGCCTCTTCGACGAGCCATTTACACTTCTTATCGCTACCGGCGATCCCAATCACTTGCTCTGCGCCGCCCGCTTTGGCGAGCTGGCCTGCCGTGGCGCCCACTGGGCCTGCTGCTGACGTTACGAGGACCCGGTCTCCGGCTTGAAACTTAGCAACCGACTTCAAGCCGAACCAGGCTGTGAGGCCGGGGACGCCCAAGACGCCAATCCAGAGCGATAGGGGCAGCGGGACAGCATCCGGCACTTGTCCAATAAAGCCTTTGCCATTTTGGATCGTATGCGTCCGCCAACCGCCCGCACAGAACACTTTCGTCCCGACCGGATAGGCCTCGTTCTCGCTGGCATCAACAATACCTACGCTAAACCCATCAATCGGCTTTCCGAGCGGCAAAGCGGCTGCATAGCTATCGCCGCCAGAGAGGCGCGAGCGTGTGCCCGGATCAACCGAGTTCCAGATGTGGCGAACCCGGAATTGACCTTCGTTAGGAACGGGTAGGTCCTTGCTGACAAGCTCGAAATCACTGGGGTTTGGGGCACCTTCGCAATACTGCTTCAGGACAATTTGCTGCATTTGGTCACTCAAGTGGAAGTCTCCGCATTTTTGGCCTATGGACCACTTTCAACACAGAAAGACCAGTGAGGACGTTGGGGCAAGGTGGTTTGCGAAAGATCGTTGAGTGATGCTAACGATTGGCCACAGTTGTCCGTAAGCGACGGCGCACCTAGGTGGAGCGCTGAATTCACGTCAGTTTTTGAATAGGCAAGTTTAGTGACCTCCCTGACCCATCTTGATCGGCTTGAGGCCGAGGCGATCCATATCATTCGCGAAGTCGCAGCCGTCGCTGAGAACCCGGTAATGTTGTACTCGGTCGGCAAAGACAGTGCAGTGATGCTGCACCTCGCGATGAAGGCATTCTATCCGAGCGTCCCTCCATTTCCGCTGATGCATGTCGATACGACCTGGAAGTTCCGCGAGATGATCGAGTTTCGTGATCGCAAAGCCAAAGAGCTCGGCATGGATCTGATCGTGCACTCCAATCAGGAAGGCATTGATGTAGGCGTTGGACCGTTCACGCATGGCTCGTCGGTCCATACCGACATCATGAAAACGCAGGCGCTTAAGCAGGCGCTCGACAAGCACAAGTTTGATGTCGCCTTTGGCGGTGCACGCCGCGACGAGGAAAAGTCTCGCGCCAAGGAGCGTGTCTTTTCGTTCCGGACAGCCGAGCATCGCTGGGACCCAAAGAACCAGCGCCCAGAGCTCTGGAACCTCTACAATGCGCGCATCCACAAAGGCGAAAGCATTCGCTGTTTCCCGATCTCGAATTGGACCGAGCTCGATATCTGGCAGTATATCCGCCGCGAGCAGATTGAGATCGTACCGCTCTATTATTCCGCCAAGCGCCCAGTCGTGGAGTGGGAAGGCAGCCAGATCATGGTCGATGATGAGCGCATGCCGAAAGAGCTGCGTGACAAGGCCGAGATGAAGTCTGTCCGCTTCCGGACACTCGGCTGCTATCCGCTTACTGGCGCTGTCGAAAGCACCGCTGATACGCTGGAAGACATTATCCAGGAAATGCTGCTCACAACCTCCTCAGAACGCCAAGGCCGGACGATTGACCGCGACCAGTCCGCGTCGATGGAGAAGAAGAAACAAGAGGGGTATTTCTAGAATGTCTCACGTTGATGCCCTGATCGCCGAAGATATCTCTGCTTATCTCGAGGCGCATGAAAACAAGTCTCTGCTCCGCTTCATTACTTGCGGCAGCGTAGATGATGGCAAGTCGACCCTGATTGGCCGTCTACTTTACGATTCCAAGATGATCTTTGAGGATCAGCTGGACGCACTGGAAAACGACTCCAAGAAACACGGCACGCAAGGCGAGAATATCGACTTTGCTTTGCTGGTCGATGGCCTGTCCGCAGAGCGAGAGCAAGGCATTACCATTGATGTTGCCTATCGCTTCTTCTCGACCGATCGGCGTAAGTTCATTGTCGCGGATACACCGGGCCACGAGCAATATACGCGCAACATGGCGACTGGCGCTTCGACCGCCGACCTCGCCATTTTGATGATCGATGCCCGCAAAGGCATCCTGACCCAAACGCGCCGCCATAGCTTCATTGCGAGCTCACTGGGCATCCGCAAATTGGTCCTGGCGATCAATAAGATGGATCTCGTCGATTATGACGAGGCGGTTTACAACAGGATCGAGCAAGACTTCTTAGACTTCGCGCAGGAGCTATCCGCCGGGATTGAGATTCAAGCCATCCCAATGTCGGCTTTGGCCGGCGACAACATCACCTCCAATTCAGACAATATGTCTTGGTATCAGGGCCCGCCTCTGATGGAATATTTGGAGACCGTTCCGGTTGATGATGAGCGCGTTAACGCGCCGTTCCGGATGCCGGTCCAGTGGGTCAATCGCCCGAATTTAGACTTCCGCGGTTTCTCCGGCCAGATCGCGTCAGGCCGGATCAAGCCAGGCGATAAAGTCAAAACGCTCCCGAGCGCAAAAGAGACTACAATTGAGCGGATCGTCGTGCATGGCGGGGACCTCAAAGAAGCGATCGCTGGACAGTCTGTGACCCTGACCTTCGCTGATGAAGTCGACACCTCGCGCGGTGATGTCATCTGCGCAGCGGGCGAACCGGCTGAGGTTGCCGACCAGTTCCAAGCGCGCGTGCTCTGGATGGCGGACAGCGAGATGCTCCCGGGCCGGCGCTATTTGCTCAAAATCGGCGCCAAGACCGTCACCGCCACCGTATTGGATCTAAAGTTCGGGATCGATGTGAATACGATCCAGGACAAGCCCGCCAAAACGCTTGGGCTGAATGATTTCGGTGTGATCACTCTGGCGCTCGATCAGCCGATCGCATTTGATCCTTATGACCAAAACCGGGAGACCGGCGGCTTTATCCTGATCGACCGGCTCAGCAACAATACAGTTGGTCTCGGGCTGATTGATTTTGCCCTCCGCCGCGCCGGTAACATTCACTGGCAGGCTCTGGACGTCGACCGGGCCGCACTCGCAAAGCAGAAAGAGCAAAAACCCGCTGTGCTTTGGTTCACGGGACTTTCTGGCTCAGGCAAATCGACGATTGCAAATGCGCTCCAGCAAAAGCTATTCGCGATGGGCAAGCACACCTTTGTGCTTGATGGCGACAATGTTCGCCATGGCCTGAACCGCGATCTAGGCTTCACCGATGCCGACCGTGTTGAGAACATTCGACGCGTTTCCAATGTCTCGAAACTGATGAGCGATGCGGGTCTGATCACACTGGTCAGCTTCATTTCTCCGTTCCGCTCAGAACGCCAAATGGCGCGCAACATGATGCAGGACGGTGAGTTCGTAGAGATCTTCGTCGACACGCCGCTTGAGGTGGCCGAGGAGCGCGATGTTAAAGGCCTCTATAAACGGGCACGGGCAGGAGAGATCAAAAACTTCACCGGCCTCGACAGCCCGTATGAAGCACCAGAGTCGCCTGAAATCGTCATCAATACGGTTGAGCAAAGCGCCGAACAGGCCGCCGACGAGATCATCGCCTGGATGCGAGAACGCGGCTGGTTTGAAGTTTAACGCAACGCGCGATTAGCTATCGTCTGGGCAGCGTTTGCTGCGATGCCGGGCGGCTTTCTTCTCGCTGAGAAATGTCCAGTGTTTGTCCTGCGGGCAGGCGCGTTTGAATTGCGTGGACCTGTCGCTCGGGTCACTGAATGGGTGGTCAAACAGATAGCGGATATCGTCCGTAATGAGTTTCGATTCCGCATATACAGAATGGCGCACCTTAAACAGGAAGCTCTTTTTCGCGGCCTCTGAAATATCAATCGTCTTTGCCACTTGTTCTCCCGTTGAGGAGGGGAGGTCAAAGGTCGATGGCGCCGACTTTTTCTCGTAGAATCCAATCCGTCGTTTGACGTCATTATTGGCGCCCCAAAACGCCATTTTCCGGGAGAGATTGCGGAGCCAACCGCTAAACCCGACGGCGCGATCCTGGCGCGAGGTGTAAATCGTCACGCCGTCATACAGCCGGCTAGAGGCCCCCATCCATTCCTCAAATAGATTGGTGTCGAGATCCCCCGCGGCAAACACGACATGGCCGAAGCTTGGGCTGTCTTCAAAGTCGCTCAGCCTCGCGAGCGCCTGCGCTGTGACGCGCGTTCCCATTGAGTGGGCAATGATATGGAGCTTCACCGGCTTGTCGGGGTCAGAATTCACCGTGTCATGCGTGAAACGAAGGAAGCGAACGAGCGCATCAACGCTGAGATCGGCATCTTCCTGATCGCTGAGATAGTCGAGCAGTGCGCCATTTGAGGGCCATGAAAAGACGAAGGCCGGGCCATCAAAGTCCATATCATATTTAAGCTGAGCACTCCGAAAAACGGCGCTGCGGAACGGAACATTGAACCCGTGAATATAGACGAAAGCATGCCCTTCCGCGTCGTTCGATCCCGCTAGGATTTGCTCGACCCGGCGGCGGAAGCCGTCTGGATCGCCATCGAAGGAGCGATGGTCAAACAGTGTGAAAAACTTTGATGCAGACCGCGCTGTGATTTTGCTACGCGATGAGGCCGCACGAAATGTGCCGCCACCTTGGTCAAGCTTTTTATCCCGCTTGGCAGGAATAGAAACGACGATTTCGCCGAGATGGCAGACATCTTGGCGCGTTGGGGTTTCGGACCAAGCAATCGCATTTGGCTCACAGTTTTCGCGACTGTCTGGGCGGATGCTGAACAAGTCGCCCTGATCAAAGAAGCTACGCTTTCGCTCCGTTGGATCAGATTGGATCACGTCAGGCCGGTCGTCTGAGAGGGTCCGGTTGGTTCCATACAAAACGCTGACGCAGGTCATATTGCCAGCCCCTTCGCGTTCCGCAAAAAGCTCGCAATTGGTCTTTGGTGCAGGCGCTGAAGCGACGGTTATCTCTAGTCCGCGCGTTCGGGATGACCCAGCCAGCGGCGGTTCGGCTTCTGTCATCACGGGCGCAGGTGGAGGCGGGGGAGGAGGCGGTGGTGGTGGCGGAGGTGTCGACGAAGCGCACCCCGCGAGCAAGATGATTGCGAACAGAATTGAGCGTTTCATTGTGCGTCCCTTCACTCCCTCCCCAACGCTAGCAGATTGAAGAATAAGCTCAACGGGCGGGTTTAGAGCTTTAGGACGTTG
>JBCBGS010000126.1:0-7054 GCA_038526515.1 Pseudomonadota bacterium
GCGGGGTGTGGGGTATTGGAGCAAGGCAGCCTCCAAAACATCAACACCCCTCACAGTGCGAGACCTTCTTTCTGATCTCTTTCGAACAAACTGTCTCGAAACTTGGCGCAGCTTCAAACTGGCAAATATGACAGGCGCCGAGCTGTTTAGCTTGTCCAATCTGGTTTTCGTTTCTCAAGAAACGCAGAAAGTCCCTCTTTACCTTCATCGCTGACACGCCGCGCGGCGATGCGTTTGGCGGTCTCTTTACTCAGCGCAGCGCTGAAGGGTTCACCGGTAAAATCGAGCACGAGATTTTTTGCGTCTCGGATTGCGCCGGGTGCAGCCCCCATAGCGAGACCTGCAATATGCTCTTCCATAGCGGCGAGGCCTTCGAGGTCGTCGACCACATACTGCACCAAGCCAATTTTCTCAGCATAATCCGCATCAAACCCTTCGGCGGTCACGAACAGGGCCTTCGCCCAGCGTGGACCGATAGCACTAATCACAAAGGGCGAAATGGTTGCTGGTGTCAGCCCGAGGCGGACCTCTGAGAACTTGAATTTCGCGCTCCGGACGGCGACAGCGACGTCACAGGCAGCGACCAACCCTGCCCCGCCGCCCATGGCAGCGCCCTGCACGAGCGCCAAGGTCATTTGCGGCAGCTCCGCCAGCTTTCGCAGCATTTCCGCAAGCGCAACTGCGTCTTGCTCGTTCTCCTCACGGGTCCAAGACTGAGCGGCTTTCATCCATTCCAGGTCGGCACCTGCCGAGAAGCTTTTGCCGGCACCGCGGAGAATGACCATCCGCAAAGTATCTTGCTCTTCTAGCGTTTCGAGCGCGTCGGTGAGTTCTGCAATCACCTGGCTATTAAAAGCATTGTGCTTGTCTGGACGGTTCAGCGTTAGGATCGCAATGCCCGCGCGTGTGGCATCCAGCGTGATGGTTTCATACTCGCTCATGACAAGACCTTTCGTGTCGAGATGATCTTATAGTGGCTATCGCGGCGCAGCGCTGGTTTTTCAACCCACCACCACAGGGCATAGCTCGTGAGCACAACCATGACCGCAGAAAGAGCGAGACCACCTGCAATCCCGAGCGTCGTAAAAGCGCCAACCGAGACGAGCATCTGCACGATTGGGAAGTGAACGATATAGATCCCATAACTGACATCCCCATAAGAGGCGACATTCAAGGCCGGACCTGGACCGAATGCGAGGCCAGCGACCAAACCCGCTAAGCCCAGAACCCGCAGCGCCTCGAGTCCAGGAACGAACAGAGAGAGCGCGAGTGTGACACCGCCGATGAGGCCAAACCAAGTAGCTTGCGCCTGCGCTACGGGCCAGATCTTCCAGAGCGCGATGCCCGCCGCGAAATACATCATCTGGCCAGGCAGTTGCCGAGCCAAAACAGGGCCAAGCGCAGTCTCTGACGCCATCATCACCTTAACCCATACGAAGGCCATCAGGATCAACGCCCCGATCCCAATCCACCAGTGTTTTCCGAGCCGCGTCAGAGCCCAAGCGATCATTGGCAGCACCAAATAGAACATCACTTCGATTTTCAGTGTCCAAAGCGCGCCATTGACCTCGGTAAAGCGTTGCCCGTCGAAAACCCCCGGCAGGTTCGGTTCCAGAAAATTCAAAAAGACCAAATTGGCGCCGAGGTATCTCAATACATCGGTGATGCTCTGATCGGATTGAAGCGCATAAACACCCGCAATCAATGCAGGAACGAGGATCACAACAGCATAGGCAGGATATAGTCTTCTGACACGCTTCTCGGCGTAATCCGCGAGCGTGCGAGATCGCTCATAAGACCCAAACACGAGCGCGCCAGAAACGATAAAAAAGCCTTGGATAGAGAGCTCCGCCATGATCGCGAGTCCGCTCTCGATCGCCCCTCCAGGTTGCGCGGAGGACAAGACGATTGCGTGATAGACAAACACCCAGCTCGCCAACATTAAACGAACCAGGTCGAAGCGATTAAACGTTGTCCCCATGCCTCATGACTATGACGACTTACGCTTAGAAACAAGCGCATAAAAGAAGCGCCCGTCGGGTCGAACGGGCGCTTCTAGGAACGAAATTACAAGTTGCGCTTAGCTAGAGCGTTCTTGCTTTTTTTTACCGTCTTTTGACTTGGCTTTTTTCATCGCTCCTTCGAATTCGGCGAGGGAGAGCTCACCGTCATCACCTGCGAGTTTTGCGAATTTCTCACCCGCTTTCTCCGCAGAATATTTGCCGCCAGCTGTTTTATAAGCGACGTACTCAGCTTGTGTGATCATGCCGCTCGCATCCGCGTCAATTTTCTTAAAATAGTCAGCGGCTGAGCCAGCGTGAGCGACAGCAAACGCACTTGCTGCAAAAAGGCCCACTACGATTGTTGCTCGTTTGAGTTTCATAATAGTCCCTCCCTGGAACCGTTAGAGTGAACGCCGTTGGAGTCAACGCGTTACAATCGTAACAACAAGTCATGTTACACTTGTAGTTACAGTTTTGTAATCTCCTTTAAAAGCTCCAGAATTAGGCACCATCACCCAACGAAAACGGGCCTTTCGGCTCTACATATCGTCGGATAGGTTATCCATTTTCTTCTCAGAAACAGCCTTGGCGGCTTCCAACTCAGCTTCGGTAATACCGCCGCTGGAATCGACATCTATCTCGATAAATCGAACGAGCGCGTCTGCAGGAGAAGCTTCTCCCAGGGATGTTTTCCAAGAGACAAACTCACGTTCCGAAATCACGCCGTCTGCATCTGCGTCGACGGTAGAAAACTGCACATCCTCTCCAGCCTGTGCACCGAGCGCACAAAGAGAAATCATTCCGAGAATAGCGATACGGGTCATACCTGACCTCCTTCGTTACTTACCACTCGTTGTGGCAAGCGCAGACAAACCGATCATTCGCGGCTTGGCTCGTGACCTTTCGGACACCTGAATAACGGAGAGTTCACGACAAAATGGAGAGGCCACGAAAAGCGCAGGCCGCATTGCGCCTGGGCGGGCTCATCAGCTTTGTGAAACCCGCGCAGAGTTTCTCAATTGTAATCTGGGCGTCTCTGAAAAGGGACGATTTACATACGGAAGACGCCAAACCCTCGTTCTTTGAGCGGCGCATTCAGAGTCGCGGAGAGCGCCAGTCCGAGGACACGTCTCGTGTCCGCAGGATCAATAATCCCGTCATCCCATAGACGTGCGGTGGAGAAATATGGTGACCCCTCCGCCTCATAAAGCTCGCGAATCGGATCCTTGAAGGCTTCCTCGTCTGCTTGCGGCCAATCTTCGCCGCGGCGTTCCATGCCGTCACGTTTCACCGTCGCAAGTACGGATGCCGCCTGCTCGCCGCCCATCACCGAGATCCGCGCGTTTGGCCACATGAACATAAATCGAGGGCTATAAGCGCGGCCACACATCCCGTAATTCCCCGCGCCAAATGAGCCACCCGTCACGAGCGTAAGTTTCGGAACTGAAGCCGTTGCGACCGCCGTCACCATCTTCGCACCATCCTTGGCAATTCCGCCCGCCTCATATTTCGAACCGACCATGAAGCCCGTAATGTTTTGCAGGAAAAGCAATGGGATGCGGCGCTGATCTGCGAGCTCGATGAAGTGTGCCGCCTTCTGCGCGCTTTCCGAGAACAGGATGCCGTTATTGGCAACGATCGCGATCGGCATGCCATAGAGCTTGGCGAATCCGCAGACCAGGGTTTCTCCATAGAGCTTTTTAAACTCGTGGAATTCCGAGCCATCGACGAGGCGCGCGATAATCTCCCGCGCATCATAGGGTTCACGTAGATCTTGCGGCACCAGCCCGTGGAGCTCGGCAATATCATAAAGTGGTTCAGCCGGGTCAGTGAGGCCCACTGGATCCGGCTTTGGCATATGAAGCGTTCTGACAATTGACCGAACGATCGCCAGCGCATGATCATCGCTCGCTGCGTAGTGATCGACCACGCCAGACTGGCGGGCATGGACATCCGCGCCGCCCAAGTCTTCAGCTGAAATCTCTTCGCCTGTCGCAGCTTTCACGAGCGGCGGACCACCTAGGAAGATCGTGCCCTGTTTGCGCACAATAATGGTTTCATCCGACATGGCTGGGACATAGGCCCCGCCTGCGGTACAAGAGCCCATAACTGCCGCGATTTGCGGGATGCCTTTGGCGCTCATGTTCGCTTGATTATAGAAGATCCGCCCGAAATGCTCGCGATCGGGAAAAATCTCCGACTGGTGAGGCAGATTGGCGCCGCCGCTATCAACCAAATAGATACACGGCAAATGGTTTTCGAGCGCGATCTCTTGCGCTCTCAAATGCTTCTTCACCGTCATCGGGTAGTAGGTACCGCCCTTCACCGTCGCATCATTGCAGATGATCATGCATTCGCGGCCTTCGACCCGGCCAATCCCGGTAATGATGCCCGCGCCCGGGGCTTCATCATCATACATATCGTGCGCCGCAAGCGCTCCAATCTCTAGGAACGGTGTCGCTGGATCGAGCAGTTTTTCGACGCGATCACGGGGCAGTAGCTTGCCACGTGAGACATGGCGTTCGCGCGATCGCTCAGACCCGCCAAGGGACGCCTTAGCAGTCTTGTCCTGCAGCTCATCGACCAGGCCCTCCATGGCCCGGCGATTGGCGGAGTAAGCCGCACTTGCAACATCCAATTTTGACTTCAAGACCGGCATCAAAGCATCTCCCGCGCGTAGTATCGAAGAGCCTTAAACCTGCTCGCTAAAGCTGTCATCCCGAGCTTGTGACGTAATGTCATCAAATCCTTCACTAAATTGGCCCATATTGGCAGAAGCGTAGGACGCTTATTGGAGACCTGAGAATGGGTATGTTTGGTGGCATGAGTTTGGACGTCGTCCCTGCCCTTGCTTCGATCAAATTCCTGGAAGACGTGCCCAAACGGGCCTTGCGCGCGGCTGGCAAAGAAGCACGCTGGTTTTCTGTACCTGCAGGTTGGCCTCTCTTTCGCGCTGGCGAAATGTCTGAATCCATTTTCTTCGTTTTGACGGGGTCTTTCGGAGCCTTCAAAGCGATGCGCGACGGGCGCAGCGAATTTATGGGCCACATTCGCGCCGGTGAACCCGTCGGCGAAATGGCCATGTTCCAAGGCGGCGTTGATATCAATGGAGACGGCGCACCAGACAATGTCCCGCACACCTCGTCCGTCTACGCGCTTCGAGATAGCGAAGTTCTAGAAATTTCCAGGAAGGGTTTTCAACGGCTGAGCGAAGCCGAACCGGAAATCCTTACAGCAATCATCCGATTGATCCTGTCACGCCTTCGCGAAGGCAATCAGCGTAATCGCCGGACCGCTCCTAAAGTCTTTGCGCTCGTCGCCACGTCGCCGTCAATTGATTTGGAGTTGCGCGCTGAGGCGCTCCAAAAATCTTTGAAACGTCTTGGCGTGAAATCGCGTGTGGTCCATGAGATTGAGGGGAATGAAAAACCGTCAGCCTTCTTTGACACGCTCGAAGCTGAGAATGATGTGGTAATCCTGATTTCTACCATGGGGGACAATGCGTGGTATCGTCTCTCTATGCGCCAGGCGGACCGGATCTGGGTGGTGGCGCGCTCTGATGCGAAACCTTCCTATCCGCTTTTCCCGGAAGAGAACTCGCCTGCTCAGTCACTGAAATTGGTGGATGTCCTCCTATTGCACCACGGGGCTGAACGCAAAGCCTGCAGACCCGCAGACTGGCTGCGCGCGGCCGGTGCGGCGCGGGTGTTCCATTGGCACCAGATTGACGGCGCGCACTGCGATCGCCTGGCGCGGACCATCGCTGGCCGGAGCGTCGGCGTTGTCTTCTCAGGCGGTGGCGCGCGCGCCTATGCGCATATTGGCGTTGTGAAAGCGTTGCGGGAGCTCGGCATACCGATCGACTTCGCTGGCGGAGCTTCAATGGGCGCTGTTGTGGCAGGCTGTGTTGCAATGGGATGGGATGATGCCGAAATCGATCGACGCATCCGCAAGGCCTTCGTTGAGTCAAATCCGTTAGGAGATTGGACCATACCGGTTGTAGGTATGGTCAAAGGACACCGAGTGGACAATCGCTTGAAAGAGCATTTTGGCGAGGCAGAGATTGGCGACCTCGAAATGCCCTTCTTCGCCGTCTCGACGAACTTAACCGATGGCGCCTACCGAATTCACAGAGAAGGTCTCTTACGGCGCGCCCTAAGGGCGACGATTTCGTTGCCCGGCATCCTTCCTCCCGTGATCGACGATGGCGAAGTTCTGGTCGATGGCGGCCTGTTAAATAACTTTCCGACCGATGTGATGCGCGAGCTACAGCGCGGTTTTGTGGTCGGATGTGATGTTTCACGCGTTCCGCAGGGCTTGGATGCCAGCGAATTCGTGCAAGCACCTGGTTTCTTTGGCTGGGTGGCTAAGCATGGCTTTTCGAGCCCACCACCCATTGCTGGTCTGCTCATGCGCTCCGCAACAATCAGCGTAAATCCGACCTCGGGCCGCGAACTCGTCGACACGCTAGTCCTGCCAGAGCTCCAAGACATCGAGTTGCGCGACTGGAAAGCTTATGACCAAGCTGTAGAAGCAGGTTACCAATCGGCGATGAAGGCGCTCAAGGAAAGTGACTTGAAAGAGAATTGCTGCGCGGCACCTGCGGGCTAGTCCGTCAGATTCTGCGGTGTCCTAACCAGGTCTGCGGTTACACTCTATGGAACCGTAAGCTTCGGCGTAGGGTTTACCAAAACAGGCGATGAGTCCGTCCACAACACCCAAATTTATATCTTGCTGCCGATCGCCGCTCACCATTTTAGTTCTTTGTCGCAACAGCTCCGGAAAATCTTGCTGCAAGAATGCGATAGATGCCAGAGCATACTCATTCCAATTGCGACGATTTTCGTGTTCCGGCTTCAAGCTCAATGCGAACAATTCGATCGCTTGTTCTGTTTGCTCTTGAAAGGCTCTGATTTGACCCTCGTGCCAATACAGCAGAGAAACCTCTCCGTTCACGCTTATGGTAATTTCCCGTTCTTCGTACTCGTACGTGACAGGCTGACCAGTCTCCCGCAGCCTAGCGTGGTAATCGCGGATCAAATCGGCAGCAA
>JBCBGS010000127.1:0-6963 GCA_038526515.1 Pseudomonadota bacterium
GCCATGGCGAAAAAGTCAGCGCGCGAAAAACTCGCGGTGAAGAAGCAAATCAAAAAAGTCGTCATGGCTCCCTCCGATTAATCCAGACTAGCCTATAGCAGGCTGGTGACAAATCCTGACACGAGCGCGCTTGCCTCATGTGAGCCGGCCGGCATGCGAATTTCGGATAAGACAATTCTGATCCGTCGCCATGGTCGCACATGCTAATCCCCCCTACCTCTCTCACAGATAGAGGAGAGACTCATGTCCGATTTCAAGATTTCACGCGAAGATGGCCCAAAAGGCGGGCGCTACCTGACAGTTATCAATGGCGACGAGGCCGAAATGACCTACTCACGTGCTGGGGCGACACGGATCATTATCGACCATACAGGTGTGCCTGATTCAACGCGCGGCATGGGTGTTGGGAAAAAGCTGGTTGAAGCTGCGGTCAATGACGCCCGCGCTGAGGGCTTCAAGATCATTCCCCTTTGCCCATTCGCAAAAGCGACCTTGGAGAAGCATGCTGAATGGCAAGATGTGGTGCAGTAAAACCGCTCTATGAAGCGTCTGCGGGTGGCTGATACTGAAATGGTTTCAGCTGCTCGACGACCTCTGGGATCGGACGCATAGGCCGTCCATCCGTATGGATCATAACTGCCGTAATCCGGCCTTCTGCGATGACCTCATCCCCGCGAAAGCAGGTCTGTTCAAAAAACATCCGCACGCCTTTCACGCCGAGGCTGCGGGTGCGAACGGTCAGCAAGTCATCGACCTTCGCGGCGCGCTTATAGTCAACCTCAACATTGGTCAGCGTGAAGGCAGCGGGCGTCTCACGCGCCAAAAGGTTCTGATGGCTTACACCTGCATCTCGCAAAAAGTCTGAGCGTCCCCGCTCAAAGAACCGCAAGTAGTTCGCGTGATAGACCATGCCGGTGAAATCGGTGTCCTCATAATAGACCCGGATCTTCAGCCAGTGTTGGCCATGCTCGTCAAAAGGCGGAGGAAGCGTGTTCATAGCGCTTAGCTAACAGGTGGAGGGGCAATCGCGCTAGTGCCGGAAGTGCCGCATTCCGGTGAGCACCATGGCGAGACCTGCCTCATCTGCAGCCGCGATTACATCATCGTCGCGGATGGAGCCGCCCGGCTGAATAATCGCACTGGCGCCAGCTGCGGCGGCGGCGAGCATCCCATCCGGGAAGGGGAAGAAAGCATCAGAAGCTGCAACGCATCCTGTCGTGCGCAGCGTCTCAAACCCTTCTTTCTCTTTGGCGTCTTCAGCCTTTCGTGCCGCAATGCGGGCCGAATCGATCCGGCTCATTTGACCGGCGCCAATTCCGACCGTCGCACGGTCCTTTGCGTAAACGATCGTGTTTGACTTCACGTGTTTTGCGACGCGCCAGGCAAATAAGAGATCCTCCAATTGAGCGTCTGTTGGCGCGATCTTCGTCACGACTTTGAGATCGTCTTTGGTGATCCGACCGAAGTCTCGGTCTTGTACCAGCAAGCCGCCAGCGACAGTCTTCACGAATGTGCCCGGTGCGGCGGGGTCTGGCAGGCCATCTGTCAAAAGAAGGCGTAGGTTCTTCTTCTTCTTAAAGACCTCAATCGCGGCCTCATCGGCGCCTGGGGCAATCACGACTTCAGTAAAGATGGACGTAATTTCCTGTGCGGTGGCTTCGTCCAGTGGACGATTGAGCGCGACAATTCCGCCGAACGCGGAGGTCGAGTCGCAAGCAAGCGCTTCGCGATAGGCTTCAATCACGCTGTCACCGAGCGCGACACCGCAGGGGTTCGCATGCTTGATGATCGCCACGGCGGGAACGTCATCCCCCAGTTCACCGATCAGCTCATAGGCAGCGTCCGTGTCGTTGATATTGTTGTAAGAGAGCGCCTTGCCCTGCAGCTGGCGTGCTGTCGCGACACCGGGGCGGCTTTCTCCGGTCACGTAGAAGGCAGCGTTCTGATGCGGGTTCTCGCCATAACGGAGCGCTTCACCCAGTTGTCCGCCAAAACCAACCCAATCGGGTGCGGTTTCGCCGAGTTGTTTCGCGTACCAGCCAGAAATGGCGGCGTCATAGGCGGCAGTTCGCGCATAAGTCTTCGCGGCCAGCTTACGACTGGTATCGCGGCTGACGCGCCCGCCAGTGCTCGCCATCTCAGCCAGGACAGCATCCAAATCGCCGCCATCGGTACAAACAGAGACGAAATCGCCATTCTTCGCCGCGGCGCGCAGCATAGCTGGTCCACCAATATCGATATTCTCGATACAGTCTTCGAAACCAGCCCCTGAAGCGACTGTCGCTTCGAATGGATACAGGTTGATGTACACCAGATCGATCGCTTCGATGCCGTGGCGCTCGGCGTCTGCTTTGTGGCTTTCATTATCACGCAGATACAGCAGGCTGCCATGCACCGCCGGGTGGAGGGTTTTGACCCGGCCATCCATCATTTCTGGATACCCAGTGAGGTCGGCAACGTCTTTGACGTCTAGGCCTGCTTCTTTGAGAGTGCGAGATGTCCCACCGGTCGACACCAATTCTACGCCAAATCCAGTAAGAGCTTTGGCGCGTTCGACCAGCCCTTCCTTATCTGAAACGGAAATCAGGGCGCGGCGAACTTTTGTGGCTTGGGTCATTGAGCGGCTTTCAGGCTAGGGGCTGATCACGCTCGCCCGCCTATCACGAGTCCCGGGCGCGTCAACGGGCTGGCTTCACCTGGTCGTCGCAATTTGGCGGATCATAGGCCGGAACCAGAGATCCGAGGATCTTGAGCGCATCTTTTTGTTGGCGCTCTGCTGCGACAGATAGAAGGGCTTCAATCGTCTTTCCAAAACCGGCGGGTTCCACCTTACGGCTTTCCGGCGTGACTTTATTCAAGCCGTTAATCCCGGTAGCGATCAGACGCTCGTCGGAATAGGTCAGCTCTTCGTGGAGCTTCTCTCCGGGGCGTAGGCCGGTCGTTTTAATCTTGATCTCTTGATAAGGGACCATGCCCTTCATACGGATCATCGCTTCGGCCAGGGTGCGGATCCGAATTGGGTCGCCCATATCAAGCACGTAAAGCGACGCCTCACCCGGGCTACCATTGTGTGCAACGCCTTGCAGAACGAGCGATGCGGCTTCCTCAACCGTCATGAAATAGCGTGAAACCTGATCATCGGTGAGGGTTAGAGGTCCGCCGGCGGCGATCTGGCGCTCGAAGAGCGGAACAACAGATCCGGATGAGCCGAGCACATTGCCAAACCTCACCATTGAAACGGCAAGCTGCGTGTCCTTGGCGCGATAAGCGAGGGCGAGTTCTGCCAGCCGTTTCGTCGCGCCCATAACATTATCCGGATCAACTGCCTTGTCCGTAGAAATGAAGACAAATCTGTCGAGGCCGCACTCGATCGAGACATCGACCGCATTGATGGCCCCGCCGACATTAGTCAGGATTGCCTCGCAGGCATTCATTTCCATGAGCGGCACATGTTTGAGCGCGGCCGCGTGGATCATGATATCCGGCTTAGCTTGTTTGACTGTCTGTATAAGGCGCTTCTTGTCGCGCACATCGCCGATCTGCGCGAACACATCCAAGTCTGGGAAAGACTCGCGCAAAGTCAGATCGATATCGTAGAGATTGAATTCTGAGGCATCGAACAGGGTCAGCTGTGAGACGCCCATCGCGGCACATTGCTGGACGAGCTGAGACCCAATGGTGCCGCCTGCGCCGGTCACGAAGACCCGCTTGCCTTCTAAGAGCTTGCGCAAGGGTTCGATGTCCAGCTTGCGCACCGGGCGCGCAAGCAGGTCAGCTGGCCGCACGCGTTGCAAATGCAAACCTTCTCGGTTTGAGCCGAGCGCCATCACTTCGGCGCCATGTTGGGTCGCAAGCTCAAGGACCTGGTTCATGGTCTCTCGCGCCCGAACAGACCCGGCGACCGCAACCCAAGGCGTGCTGTCATATCGGACCGCCAAGAGATCCAGCATTTTGCCAAGCTCGCTAAGGTCCCCGAAAACAGGAACGCCGCGGATCGCGCGACCTGGCTCGGCGCCATCGGCTTCAATCAGGCCGAGGATCCGCACGGGGGCACCGCCTTTCGTGGTTTGTAAGTCGCGCAGGACATCCGCTGCTTCGGTCGCGTTTGCGACTAAGATGGCGGGCGGGGCATCGGCCCGAATGCTCCGAAAGATTTGAAACGGTCGCCGAGTTGATCGGGTCAGCGCTGCCATCCGACCGAGGAAAATCAGCGTGACCCATATCAGAAGGGCAAGCGGCAAACTTGTGCGCGGGAAGCCGACCCAGCGGTTCCAAAGGAAGACGATTGGGATGAAAATCAGGGCGGTCAGGAACACGGCTTGAATAATTCTCGCCGCATCTGGCCATCCAGAATGGCGCCAAACCTGGCGATGAACGCGCAGGGCAAAAAACGCCACACCTGCCGCCAGGGCAAAAGCGACGGAAGCGATCAACGATGTGGTCCAGGCCTCCGGTGGTGCACCGCCTGTTGTCATCCATCGATATTGGATCGCCACCATCATCGCGATGAAGGCCGCAAAGGCGTCGAAGCCAAGCGTTAGGGCCATCGCCCGTCGTGCTTCGACCTGGGGTTTCATCCGTTATCCACCTTCAAGAATGCCCAGCGGATGCAGTTCGGTGGCGTTGAGCCATCGCTGTCCGGGAGCGCTTTGCCGCTCAGAACAATCTGCTTGCTGCGCTCGATGATGCCTCTCCCCAAATAAATGGTCTCGTCCAGCATGGCCTTTGCGTGGCTGGATTTAAACCGCCATTTTGCACCATGTTCGCTTTGTAACAGGATTGAGTCCCCTCTCATTTCGGGCTCAACTGTTGGGTGCAAGTGAAACCTTAAAGCGTAAACGATTGGCGCGTCGTCTTCCGTCGCTCCTGCTGAAACGGGCCGGGCTAAAGAGTCTTCGCCTGTTAGGCGCCGGCCATCGCCAGACATGAAAAGACGGCGCCTATGGAGCAGACCAAACTCGCGCTTGTAGCCGCCATGCTGCGCATCGAGCCAAATCTCTTCATCTTCTTCCAGCCGTTTCGCTGAGATGCCCTCAGGCCCGTGCGGGTAAAGCAGACGAGTGTCTTCATTCGGGGTGAACCTCGAGGAATCTGTATCTGCGAGCACCAGCGTTGAGTGGGCGCTAGAATGGCGGACCGCCGCTCGAAACGCGATATCGATTTCCGGGCTGCAGGCGCAAGAGGTCACAATCCGGGCCGCAGCATCATGCAATTCGAACCCCAGCGCCCCTGCATGCGCTTTGTCTCCGAAAGGCGGCTCAGGTGCGGCGCCAGCATCCAGGATAAGAACCGTGCTCTGCTTTTGCAGCTTATGAAACCCGGACTTGGGCGCGACTGAGAAGCGCCGCGGCGGGGTCTCCATATGCGCGAGAACGGCGTCGACCGCTTCTGGCCAGCGCTCGTCCCCGTCATGAAACGGCATGAGTGCGCCGTCACCGGCTTTGAAGAAAGACACCATGCCACCAATGCGGGCGATCCAACGGGTCAGGAATTCCGGGATCTCGCGGTCGCTTCGACTCAGCAAATCATGAATGGCGATGAGGTCAGACAGGCAACGAAGGGCGCGCGCCGGCGATCGACTGACATGACCGCCGTCGGCAAAGAATTGTGCGGTACATTCGCTTTCAAGCCGCATTTCGGCATCATCCAAGCCTTTGCCGCGACCAAGGCAGAGTGCATGCGCAACGGCGAGCGTGCAGCCGCGCCAGCGCGCTTTTGGCTCAAGCTCGGAATCGACCAAGGCCAAGACATGGCGAGCTTGGCGTCCCAGCGCCTCTAGCCTGGTGTCACAGGCCTCGGGCAGGCCTTGCTCAAACAATGCCGCGCCGCAACGCATCCAATTCCAGACGCGGTCCGCGGCGCACCCCATACGCCAGGAAAATCCGTCAAAGCGCCCAAAATTTTCGATCCAATCATCGACCAAGTAGCGCGCGCGGTCGGCGCCAATTTCGCCTTGCGTGAACAAATCTGGCAGCCAATCAAACCGATGCAGGCGGTTGGCATAATGGCGAGACGGCATCGCGCCCGACCAGGGGGCTGTGCCATCCTCCAGCTCAAGCCGGTCCATGCCGATCCGCCAAACGCCGCGCATCAGCATCTCGCCTCTCAGCTCGTCTGCTGGGATGATCTGGCGCATATGCAGGCCAAAGCCTTCGGGTGCTGCGCCCGCAATCCGCAGTCGATGAACAGCCGACACTTTTGCATCTTC
Source organism: Pseudomonadota bacterium (assembly GCA_038526515.1). Classification (GTDB taxonomy): domain Bacteria; phylum Pseudomonadota; class Alphaproteobacteria; order Caulobacterales; family Hyphomonadaceae; genus Henriciella. The sequence continues at coordinate 6,209 of JBCBGS010000127.1, forward strand.
GCCAGGGCGACCGGCAAATTTCTCCCAAATTGCGGCATCTTCAGCGTCGCTACGCTTGGCCTTAAATGGATCGGAAGAAACAGCTTCGCTCATCTGAGAGGGCAGACTCTAAATCGTTGTCGGTGCGCGTAGGGCGGAAATATTTGCGGCATAGGCGCTCGGGCCGCCTCTGAAGACTGCAGACCCGGCGACAATCGCTGTCACGCCTGCCGAAATCGCTCGGGGCGCCGTTTCTGGGTTCAAGCCGCCATCCACTTCCAGAATAATGTCACGGCCCGTCTCGTCGATTTTCTTGCGCAAGATCTCGATTTTCCGAAGCTGACTTTCGATGAAGCTTTGGCCGCCAAATCCTGGATTGACTGACATAACAAGGAACAGATCGATATCGTCGATGACCGGGTCAATGATATCTGCAGGCGTTCCTGGGTTCAGGGCCACGCCAGGTTTCATTCCTGCGGCTCGGATCGCTTGAAGCGTTCGATGCAGGTGCGGGCCGGCTTCTGGATGCACGGTCAGAATGTTAGCGCCAGCCTTCGCAAAGTCGCCAATGTACGGATCGACCGGTGCGATCATCAGATGCACGTCAAAGGGCTTGTCCGTGTGCGGGCGCAGTTTTTCGATGACGGGCGGGCCAAAGGTCAGGTTGGGCACAAAATGCCCATCCATGACGTCGACATGGATCATGTCCGCCCCGGCTACATCTATCCGACGAATCTCTTCGCCCAATTCTGCGAAATCCGCCGACAGAATCGACG
>JBCBGS010000128.1:0-6958 GCA_038526515.1 Pseudomonadota bacterium
GCGGAAGGCCTTGCGCTGCGTATCGTCAACGGCGATGTGCCGTAAAGCCTGAAAGAGAAACGCTTGCTCGCGCTCGATATGGGCGCACTGATTGCGGGCGCTAAATTCCGCGGCGAGTTTGAAGAACGTCTGAAGGCTGTCCTCAAAGAAGTCGAACAGGCTGAAGGTGGTATCGTTCTGTTCATTGACGAAATGCACACGCTGGTTGGCGCTGGAAAGACAGATGGCGCGATGGATGCGTCCAACCTGATCAAGCCTGCTCTGGCGCGCGGCGAACTTCATTGTCTGGGCGCTACAACGCTGGATGAGTATCGCAAATACGTAGAAGGCGACGCGGCGCTCGCCCGCCGCTTCATGGCCGTCTATGTCGATGAGCCAACCGTTGAGGATACAATCTCAATCCTGCGCGGCCTGAAAGGACGCTATGAGGCCCATCACGGCGTCCGTGTGAGTGACAGCGCAATTGTCTCTGCCGCGACCCTGTCCAATCGCTACATCACCGACCGCTTCCTGCCGGACAAAGCCATCGACCTGATGGACGAGGCTGCGTCTCGGCTACGCATGCAAGTCGATTCCAAGCCAGAAGAGCTGGATGAGATTGATCGACGCTTGCTCCAGCTGAAGATCGAAGCCGAAGCGCTTAAAAAGGAAAAAGATGACGCGTCCGTGGATCGCCTGAAAACGATTGAGGGCGAGATTGGCGAGCTGCAAACCAAATCGGACGAGCTCACCACAGCTTGGGCGGCCGAGAAAGACAAACTGAAAGGCGCAGCCTCGGCAAAGGAAGAGCTAGACCGCGCCTATGCCGAAATGGCGGAAGCGCAACGCGTGGGCGACCTACAGAAAGCGTCAGAACTGAAATTCTCCGCTATTCCAGCGCTCGAGAAACGCATTGCAGACGTTGAGGGCAGCGAGGATGCTGGCGACGAGGAAGGACTCGTCTCCGAAGTCGTCCGCCCAGATCATATTGCGGCTGTGGTGAGCAAATGGACCGGCATTCCGGTCGACAAGATGCTGGAAGGTGAACGCGAAAAGCTGCTCCGTATGGAAGATGCTTTGCGAGCCCGTGTGGTTGGGCAGGAAGATGCGCTGCAAGCGGTCTCCAATGCCGTTCGACGTGCCCGCGCCGGGCTGCAGGATCCCAACCGTCCGATTGGCTCATTCCTGTTTGTCGGCCCAACCGGGGTCGGCAAAACCGAACTGACCAAAGCATTGGCCGAATTCTTATTCGACGACGATAGCGCCGTCTTGCGGCTCGATATGTCGGAGTTTCAGGAGAAGCATTCCGTCGCTCGTTTGATTGGCGCCCCTCCTGGCTATGTCGGCTATGATGAGGGTGGTGTTCTGACCGAAGCGGTTCGCCGCCGACCGTATCAAGCCGTCCTGTTCGATGAGGTTGAGAAAGCGCATCCAGATTTATTCAATACGCTGTTGCAAGTGCTAGATGATGGTCGCCTGACAGATGGCCAGGGCCGGACCGTCGATTTCAAGAACACCGTCGTGATCATGACGTCAAACCTGGGCGCGGACGCAATTGCGAACGGTGATGAAGGCGAACTTAGCCTCGCGCAGCGGGAAGCTGTTTCAACCGCAATCCGCGCGCATTTCCGTCCGGAATTCATCAACAGAATAGACGAGACCGTCTTCTTCCAACGCCTTGGCCGCGGTGAGATTGATCATATTGTCGATATTCAAATCGCGCGGCTGGGCGGTCTGTTGAAAGATCGGAAGATGTCGGTGGAACTAACTGAAGCGGCTCGGCAATGGCTGGCGGAGCGCGGCTATGATCCTGTCTATGGCGCCCGTCCGCTGAAACGCGTGATCCAGAAGGAGCTGCAAGATCCACTCGCGCGCTTGCTTCTGGAAGGCCGCATCCACGATGGTGAGACGATTAAAGTCGATGCCGAGGCGCATAGCCTCACCATCAATGGCGTGCCCAATGATTTCGCGAAGGGCGCCGCAGTGCTCCACTAGGTGGATCGAATGATAATAAACAGAAGCCCGCCCACTTTGTGTGGCGGGTTTCTTTTACGGAGCTGGCGGTGCGGCTGCAGCTGTCAGGGTCGCTGGAACCGGTGGCGTATCAGCCAGACGGATGCCATCAATACGATCCCGCTCAACTTCAAACTCTGCCAAGATCTCTGGATCCATGGCGAGCTTACGGCCTGTCGGTAGCTTCAAGCGCATCGCATCGACGGCTTTGCCATTCTTGTAGACTTCATAATGCAGGTGGGGGCCGGTTGAGGCACCAGTAGATCCAACATAGCCAATGACTTCGCCCTGACGCACACGGCGCCCGCTTCGCACACCGCGCGCATAACGTGACAGGTGCGCATAGGCGGTCTTGTAGCCTTTTGAGTGACGGATGCGGATATAGTGACCATAGCCGCCATACCGGCTGGCGCGTTCAACAACACCGTTTCCGGCAGCATAGATGGGCGTACCTGTCGGCGCGGCGAAATCAGTGCCTTTGTGCAAGCGCGTATAGCCGCTGATCGGATGGCGACGTTTGCCAAACCGAGAGGAAAGGCGAGCGCCATTGATCGGCGTTTTCATCAGAAACTTGGTCGAGCTCTCACCATTCTCTTGGAAATAGTCGGTGATGTTTTCGTCTGGCGTCGTGAACCGGTAGAAAGACTTGTTTACGGCTTTGCCATTCAGAGCGGCATAAAGGACGTCGCCGCGGCGTATGACATTTCCGCGTTCATCAACCAACACATCGAACACCATCTCGAACTGGTCGCCCGGATGAACTTCGCGCTGAAAATCGAGATCATAAGCGAACACTTGCGCAAAATCGACGACTTGCTGATCTTCGGCGCCAAGCACTTGAGCATCCTGATAAAGGCTCGTTTCGATACTGCCTTTGACGATCATCGGCTGTGGGATAAGCCGCGAGTCCAGCGCCATAGCCTGATATTCGCCGTCCGGCTGACGCTTGGCCAAAAGCCGGCGCCCAGCATCCAACTCAATGCTGATCGCGTTTAACGCGTCATCTGCAATATGCGCCGTGAGTTCCATACCCGGACGAGCGCGTCGCGCGTCCAGCAGCTCTGATGATGTGAGGCTGTACAGCGCGCGATGCCCATCATTGTTCGGCAAATCCAAGCGGTTCACGAGATCGGAAAGCGTTTCACGACGCTTCAAAGCCGCGGTCCGCACATCAAGCGGCGCGGCAATCCCAAAGTCTTCGGCATCAATTGGGAAAGCGGCGAGGTTGATCGGCGTTTCTACCGGAACCTCAACCTCTGGCGTGACGTCTGTTTCCAGGTCCAGGACCAAAACGGTAGCAGCAGAGAGGCCGACCAAAGCCCCGATGCCAATCAGGCTTCGCATTCCCGCAGACATTGATTTCAACACTCGGCTTACTCCCGCAACGGAACAATTCCCGTCCCACTTGAATCTTCTTGGCCAGTTTCGTTCAAGAATTGTGCCGTTAAAGACTTAATAACCTGTAGCACGGGTCGACACTTTCCGGAGCCCCCACGGAGATTTCAATTCAGTCATGAAGGCTTCGTTGGACAATTATTGAGCAAGGTGTGACCACGTGCAGGTGGACATGAGGCGTTCACCACTTAAATCAAACCCATGAAAACGACTCTTCTTCTGATCATTGCCGCGATTGCTGGGCTCGGTCTGACCTTTTGGGCCGTTGGCGCGATGTGGAGTGATCTTGGGGTCACGATGACGATGCATGGGTGGATCGCCTACGGTCTTGGCGTGTTGGTGAGCATAGCGCTGGCTGGCGGATTATTCTTTCTGACCTTTAAGAGCGCCAGAGATGGATATGACGATATAGAGCGCCCTGAAGATCTAAACGATTAGACACGTCAAATCTCCGCGAATCGGTTAGACAGAACTCTTATCGGTTTACTGGGGTTAAGAGATGATAGAGCCATCCCGTCTTGCAGCTTTTATTGCGTCTCGCATTTGTCATGATTTGATTTCGCCTGTCGCATCCGTGAATTCGGCTCTGGAGCTTTTGGAAGAGCCAGGCGATGCGGATATGAAAGCGCAAGCTGAACAGCTTTTGCACAATGGCGCTGAGTCTGCTGGCGCCCGCATTCAATTGCTTCGTTACGCGTTCGGGTCTGCAGGCCTGTCTGACACAGCCGCAGATCGCCATGATGTGCGCCGGATCGTCGAAGGCTTTATGAATAGCCACAAACCCAGCATCGAATGGAATATCGAAACCGAGCATTTCAGCTGCGGTCACGCGCGCGTGCTGATGAACTTGGTGATCATGGCAACGTCTTCGATTCCGCGTGGCGGCGTCGTTGCGCTTACGGTCGCAAATGATGAGAACGGGTTGCGGGTCGCCGCGGATGCCAAAGGTCCAAAGGCGCGTTTGTCTGGCTTTACTGAGACGATCCTGGCTGGCGGTACACCTGAAGAAGGCTGGTCAGCCCATACCATCCAGCCTCTATTTGCGAAAATGGTGGCCAGCGACCTTGGCGGGGAGATTAAAGCCACGGCCGCTGAGGAGCATGTCAGCTTTGTAGCACACGGGCTGCGCGCCGAAGGCTAACACTCTGTTAAGTTGTTTTCGCCCATAGTCAGGGTGGGTTGCAACTTAAACGGGTCTGCCATGAAACACTGCTTGATCGTCGACGATTCTCGGGTCGTTCGCACTGTCGCGGGACGGATCATCCAAGATCTGTCATTCACTGTCTCAGAAGCGGCGCATGGCGCGGAAGCGCTCGAAATGTGTCGCAAAGACATGCCGGATGCCATTCTGCTCGACTGGAATATGCCGGTTATGAACGGACTGGACTTCCTGCGCGCACTGCGCCGCGAGGATAATGGCAAAGATCCGGTCGTTGTGTTCTGCACCAACGAAAACGATTCCGAGCATATCAGTGAGGCCATCCGCGCCGGTGCGAACGAATACATTATGAAACCGTTCGACGCTGAGATCGTTGAGAGCAAATTTTCAGAAGTCGGGCTCGTTTGAAGCCATTTCTTAATAAAATCGCGCTTTTTGGTAACTTTAAGCCTTAAGGGAACGCAGTCGCATGCAGGAAAGCACATTTAATGAGCTTGCAGATTTAGCGCTGCGAAATAGCGGTCAGCACTTCGCGCCAACCAAGTCCTATTTAATGGATGCGCGCCTCAGCAACATCTCTCGACGTGAGAGCTTTGCGACCCTGGATGATTTAGTTCAGTGTCTGAAAGCGCGTCCCAATCCTCGCTTCGAACAAGAAGTGGCGGCGGCACTCACTAGCAAGAAGACTCGTTTCTTCAGCGAGCGCGAGACGATTGAGCAGATTGTTTCGCATGCTCTGCCGCAGCGCTTGAAACTCTCTAAGTCGGGCAAACTTCGGATCTGGTGCGCAGGCGCATCAACCGGACAGGAAGCCTGGTCCCTCGCCATGCGGATCCGTGAAGATGTTGGATCGCCGCTCGCTAGCGCTCAAATTGAGATTATCGGATCGGATCTTTCAACCGACTGTGTCGAAACAGCGAAGCGCGGCGTGTATGGACATTTCGATGTTCAAAAAGGTCTCTCAATTCACCGCTTGATGACGAATTTCAATCGCCACGATAATGGCGAATGGGAAATCAAGGACGATTTGCGCGAAACCGTTTTCTTCCGGCGTCAGAATCTTCTCAACCCGGCATCAGATCTCGGCGGGTTTGATGTGATCCTCTGCAGCAATGTTGTAAGCAGTCTCGCCAAACCTGCCAAACGGCAAGTCTTGGAGACGCTCAGCAAGCAAATGCTGCCGGATGCTTATCTGTTCTTTGGGCCAGATGAGTCGATCGAAGGGTTCTCAAATTCGATCAAACCGTCCCGCGATATGCGCGGCGCATTTGTGCGAACAGCGTCCGACAGCGCGACCGCTGCCGCCTAAGCAGACTGCAAACCTCCACCGGCGCAGCCCCTCTGACCGCAGATGGGTGCATTTCGATCGCGCCTCTGATATAGGCGCGGCATGAAAATCGAGCTCGATCTCTCCAAACACCCTGACGCGACCCCTGCCCCCAAATCGCTGGCGGGCATGTCTTTGCCTGCCTTGAAAGCCGAGATGGAAGCCCTTGGCGTGCCGACAAAGCAAGCGGGGATGCGGGCAAAGCAGATCCGTCGCTGGGCCCACCATATGGGATGCCGCGATTTCATGGAGATGACGGACGTTGCAAAAGACCTGCGCGTTCAACTCAGCGAGGCTTATAACCTCGACCGCCCGACCGTTGCTGATCATCAAATTTCAGTCGACGGAACGCAAAAGTGGCTGGTTCAGTTTCAGCCCGGCGTCGAAGGTGAAAGCGTCTTCATTCCAGATGTCAGCAAGTCTGGAGCGCTCTGTGTCTCCAGCCAGGTCGGCTGCACACTGAATTGTACCTTTTGCCATACCGGCACTCAAAAGCTGGTTCGCAATCTGACGGCGCAAGAGATCGTCTCTCAGATTATGATCGCCCGCGACCAGATCGAAGAGTGGCCGAGCAGTATGGAGAACCGCAGGCTCACCAATATTGTCTTCATGGGCATGGGCGAGCCGCTTTATAATTTGGACAATGTCGCTGAAGCGATTGATACGATCAGTGACGGGCATGGCATCGCGATTGGCCGCCGCCGCATTACGGTCTCAACCGCAGGTGTAGCCCCGAAAATCCCAGAACTTGGCGCCCGCACCGGCGCGATGCTGGCGATCTCGCTGCACGCTGTCCGAGACGATCTGCGCGACGAGATTGTTCCGATCAACCGCAAGTACGACCTTCAGACCCTGTTTGAAGCGATCCGTGCCTATCCGGAGCTCAACAACTCCAAGCGCGTGACGTTTGAATATGTCATGCTGAAAGGCGTAAATGACAGCCTGGCTGAGGCGCGCGACCTGGTCAAACTCCTGAGCGGGGTTCCGGCTAAGATCAATTTGATCCCGTTCAACCCTTGGCCCGGCAGCCCTTATGAATGCTCGGATTGGGAAACAATTGAAGCCTTCGCTGAGGTCGTTAATCG
>JBCBGS010000129.1:0-6754 GCA_038526515.1 Pseudomonadota bacterium
AATAACAAGAAAGGCGATCCGAAACTACTCAAAGAATGCACACTCCCACTCACCGGCAAAGGTGTCGTAGATCGTATCATCTCTGACCTTGGCGTGTTCGATGTCGTCGAGGGTGGCTTGAAAGTGGTTGAGCTCGCGCCGGAAGTGACGCTCGATCAAGTCAAAGAACGCACGGCCGCCGCGATCGTTTAATGAAGAAGTTCGGCCCTGGAACCTTTGGAAAACTGCATGCGGAAACATATGACGCCTTGCACAATCCAGGCACTACGGATCAGGCCGTTTCTCTACTCGCGGAGCTTGCGGGCAACGGACACACGCTAGAACTCGCAATTGGAACAGGCCGCGTTGCTTTGCCTCTGGCAGAGCAAGGCGTGGACATTACCGGGTTCGATGCATCGCCGGAAATGCTGGAAAAGCTCAAGCAAAAGCCAGGGGGCAATCGCATCCCAACTTCCGTTGCGGATATGGCGAGCTTTGATCTTGAAGAACGATTTGATTTTGCGTTTTTGATCTTCAACACAATTTACAACCTGACCCGACAAGAGGATCAGGTCAGCTGTTTTCAAAACGTGGCAAAACATCTGAACCCGCGCGGGAAGTTTCTGGTCGAAACCTTTGTGCCAAGCAAGGAAACGTTCGAACGTCACCAAGCGGTGCGCACCAAACATGTAAGCTTTGATCAGGTTTGGATCGAAGCCGTCCAGCATGACCCCGTAACGCAAAACCTCGCTTACCAACGGATCCATATCACAGCTGAAGGGGTGTCTCTATCGCCTCTTCCAATGCGCTATATTTGGCCGTCTGAGATGGACCTTATGGCCGAGCTCGCTGGACTAAAGCTGATTAATCGATGGGGCGGCTGGCAACGCGAGCCCTTTACAGCGGACAGCGACATGCACGTGTCAGTCTATCAACTTCAATAAACACTTCTGCTCGTTGATCGCCCAACAGGTTTTCCCCACGGCACGGATTGAACCTGCGCGGCATCGGGCTATCCCTCGCTTTGACATTGAATGGGAGTAGAGCGATGCCTAAAGGTGCGATGCCAGTATTGGTTGGGGTTGGACAAGTCACCGACCATTGGGACGGCACAGCGGGCCCAGACGGCGCGCCTTCCCCAAACAGCCTATGCGTTAGCGCCAGTCAGATCGCCCTCGACGACGCCGGTATAGCGGCCTCCGAGATTGATACGCTCGCCGTCGTTCGCATCTTTGAAGATAGTGTTCCAGGCGATCGCCATCCGCACGGACACAATACTAATTTGCCCGGCACGATTGCCCGCGATATCAGCGCGAAACCAGACCGCGCCATCTATGCCGCCGTTGGTGGACAGAGCCCGCAACAGCTCGCCAATGAAATGGCGGCCCGCATCCATGCCGGAGAGATTGAGTGCGCGCTCGTCACAGGGTCCGAAGCGAACAAAGCTTCGAAAGCGGCGCGCAAACATGGGGTTGAAATCAACTGGGCGGATAGCGCTGATCTTGAGATCGAGGATCGCGGGATGGGCGAGATGCTGCTCTCTCGTCCAGAAATCAAGCATGGCATTATCGCGCCAGCCTATTTCTACGCTTTGTTCGAAAACGCCATGGCCGCGCGTGACGGTCAAACCCGGTCTGAGCGCCGGGCTGAAATGTCGGACCTGTTCGCCAAGTTTGCAGCGGTTGCGGCGAGCAATCCAAAATCGCAATTCGATACAACAAGCTTCGATGCCGCCTTCTTGGCGACTCCGAGCAAAGCCAATTACCCGTTCGCAGATCCCTTCTTAAAGTGGCATATCGCGCAAGATGCGGTGAACCAAAGCGGCGCCTTTATCATCATGTCAGAAGACAAAGCCGACGCGCTCGGCATTGGTGCCGACAAACGCGTCTACTTGCATGGTAGCGGCGAGGCCTCTGATGATTTCATTTCTGAGCGCCCGGTCCTGGATGGATCCTGGGCGATGGAGACCGCGATCAATCGCGCGCTTACGCAAGCGAGAACCACGCCGGACGCGATTGGCGCTTTCGACCTGTACTCATGTTTCCCATGCGCCGTGTTCAGCTCAATGGCGGTACTTGGCATTGATCATAAGATCGAGAAGCGACCTCTGACTCTCACCGGCGGGTTGCCGTTCTTCGGCGGCCCAGGAAACAACTACTCCATGCACGGGATTGTTAGCATGACGGACTGGGTGCGGAACAATCCTGGCGAGCAAGGCTTGGTGCTGGCCAATGGCGGCTGGATGACCAAAGAGGCGGTTGGCATTTGGTCAACCGAAAAACCCGATGCCTTTAGTCCGGTCGAACCGATGGCGAAACCAAGTGAGAAAACACCTCTCGTCGAGGCTGCCGAAGCGGGTGTAATCGAAACCTACACCGTCACTTATGGCAAAGACGGGCCGATGAGTGGGATCATCTTCGCACGCACTGAAAGCGGTGAACGTTTCATCGCAGCCGCATCGCCAGACGCCATGCCGCGCCTGCTGGACGAGGAAAGCCCCGTCGGCTTGAAAGTCTCCGTGACCCACGCCGATGAGCGCAATACATTCATGTTTGCATAGCGGACGCCCGTTCAGGGGACTGGAAACGTGCGCACATTCTCGCTAGACGACCAGAATGACAGCGCTAGACACCCACGCCCCGACCGTTGAAAATGCCAAAACCGCCTTGCGGACTCATGCAGAGCGAATTGCCGCTGATCCGCGGACCAATTCTGTTTTCGCCTATGCTCAAGACCTGTTTCGTGCGCTGGAAACGGAACAACTCACGCTGGCGGACCTTCGGCAGACGAGCCAATCCGTTTATGGCAACTTGATCCTTGCCCGTGCTGAGCGATTTGGAAAGCAGCATGAGGCAAGTTCAACCCTTCACGATCGTCTAACGGCCCTCGCCGATCGCGGGTGGGACCATTTCAAGGCCGTTCTCGAAACCCCGCTCGGCGGTGTCGTGTTTACCGCGCACCCAACTTTTGCACTGTCTCCGAACGTCCGGTCGAGCTTTGCCGCGCACGTATCAGAAAACACGGCAGCGAGTGCGCAAGCCCTCCGCGCCGCCGTGGAAGAGGACGGACGCGCTTGGTCGAAATCAATCTCGCTCCTGGGTGAGCATGAAGAAGCGCAAGATACGATCACAAACGCCCAAAACGCTCTAACCGCTTATGCGAAACGCGTTTTGGATGTGGCGCTTCAGGCCTTCCCGGATCAATGGCGCAGCTTGAAGCTCAGCGTTCCAACGCTGGCAAGCTGGGTTGGGTATGACTTGGATGGCCGCACCGATATTCACTGGTCGCAATCCTTCGCGCTTCGTCTTCAAGAAAAAGCGGTACAGCTTAGCCGCTATGTCACGGAAATTCGCGAACTCGCAGACGCCGCAAAGGGCGAGACTGAGAAAGCGCTGAATGCCCTAAGCGAGAAGCTCGAGGCTGCCGCCGCGCTGACCGAGGCGGAAGCCGAGATTTTCAGTGAAGATCTCACTCAGCCTGACAATCTCGTCCGAGCTGCGAACGAACTCACAGCAGAACAGCAAGATCGGATCGTTCATGCGCAGCCCATCATCGATGAACTTACGCGCCTGACTGCTAGCGAAAGCGATGACGCGCTGGCCCGCGATCTGCTAGCCCTCGCCGCCAAAGTCGACGCGCTGAAACTCGGCACAGCGCGCATCCATTTGCGCCTCAATGCCGAACAGATCCGTACCGTGATTAGCCGCGATCTCAGCCTGGAAACTGAAAACCGGGACTTAGGGCGAAGCGCGCTGAAAAAACTGTCAGAGTTCGCCTCCGTCGAGCAGCCGCTCAATGTGAACTTCGCGGACCTGTTCTTGGAGCAGTCGACCGCACGTCGCCAATTCATGATGTGTGCGCAACTGCTCAAACATATCGATGCCGATTCCACGATCCGGTTCCTGATTGCTGAGAGCGAAAACCCCGCCACCGTGATGGGCGCGCTTTACCTTGCGCGCCAATACGGGGTTGATCATCAGCTCGACATCTCCCCGCTGTTTGAAACACCAGAAGCCCTGGAAACCGGTGGCCGCTTCATTGAGCAGCTGCTCGAAGAGCCGGAATATATGAAATATCTGAACCGGCGCGGATATCTCAGCGTCCAGCTCGGGTTCTCAGATGCGGGTCGCTTTATCGGCCAAGTCTCTGCCGATATGGCGATTGAGCGGATCCATAACCTGATCAGCCGCGCTGTCGCCAAAGCCGATGCGGGTCTTTCTCTGCTGATTTTCAATACACATGGGGAATCCATGGGTCGCGGCGCCTGGCCCGGCAGTTTCGATCAGCGCTTCGATCATTTGCTCAGCCATTGGACCCGCCAGCAATCACGCGAGCGCGGTGTCCCGCTGCGCCATGAAGTGAGCTTCCAAGGCGGGGATGGCTATCTACACTTCGCCAATACAGAGCTCGCCGCTGCGACCTATGACGCGTTTGCAGACCACCTTCTGTCAGAGCCGAACGACACATCCGACGATCCCTTCTATCAGCGCACGGATCTAGTTTGGGATTTCTATCGCGCCCTGCGCCGCTGGCATGAGCGCCTGTTCGCGAACCCAGACTATGGCCACTTGCTCAACGACTTTGCAACCAACTTCCTAGTCAAAGCCGGGTCGCGGCAGCGCCGCCGCACCTCCGGTCCAGCGGGACCGAGATCGCTGCGCGCGATTTCTCACAATGCAACGCTTCAACAATTGGGCGTGCCGGTGAATACGGCTGCAGGCATCGGCTCCGCACTTCGCCGCGAGCAGGACCAAGTCAACGACCTGATCAAAGAGTCGCCCCGTATGCGCGGGCTGATGAAGCTCGCCTCAATGGCGCGTTCTGCGACCAGCGTTCCGGTCTTGCGTGCTTATGCGAGTGTCTATGACCCAACCTATTGGGTCGCCTTGTCGAAATATGCGCAGTCACCTGACCAAGCGCTCGCCTATCGCCGGATCTATTATCTTCTGCAGTCGAGCCAGACCAACAATTCAATCGAACTGATCGCCAACACGTTCAGCATCGATTTCAGCAAGTTCGATCCCATGCTCTCAAACATGGATCAGGCGCCAAGCTCCGAGGAACGCCGCGAAGCGCGTCTCGAAGTGCATGTCCTCCACGCCATTCGCCAAGCCCTGATGATGAAAGCTTTGGCACTTGCTGGTCAGCTCCCGACCGTGTCGCGCCGCCATGAATCCTCCGTGGTCGATATCATGACGCTGATACAAACCATGCAGATTGGCGAAGCCGTGGCCCTACTCTGCGAAATCTTCCCCGCCTCCCGCGAAGAAGAGGTCACGCTCGCCGATTTGAACGAACCTGGGCACATGACGGGCAACCCCGCAAACGGCTATGATCAGCTACATATGGATGTCATCAAACCGCTCGAAGAAATCGACCGGATGATGCACCAGCTGACGCTCGCCATTTGCCAAGCTTATGGGGCATATGGCTAAGCCAAAAAACCGCTTGCCTGTCGCAACGAGAAGCTCTTGAAATCCGATCAGAAATGTTCGGAGGAAAGTATGAGCGACACGGCAAAGCGATCGGGCCCATTAGCGGGCGTCAAAATCATCGACATGTCTTCGGTCGTCCTCGGACCGTTTGCGACTCTTATCTTTGGCGATCTTGGCGCGGATGTGATCAAGATCGAAGCCGGCCAGAAAGGTAAAGCGGGCGACATGATGCGCTATGCGGGTGCCTCGCCCACCGGCGATCTCGGCCCGATCTATACGAGCCTCAACCGTAACAAAAAGTCGGTTCAACTCGACGCGAAAGAGCCTGACGGCAAAGCCGCGATCCTGGCCATGCTGAAGGATGCTGACGTCTTTTTCCACAATGTCCGCCTCGCCGGGATGGGACGTCTCGGCCTCGATTATGAAAGCGTCAAAGCCATCAATCCTGGGATCGTTTATGTCCATTGCGCCGGGTTTGGCGCCGGCGGCCCATATGAGAAACGCCAGGCCTATGACGATCTGATCCAGGGTGCGTCCGGCTTCGCGGCCTTGAACGCCATGCGCTCCGGCGCCGACCCCGAATATGCGCCAAGCCTCGTTGCGGATAAGACGGTCGGCCTGTTCGCCACCTATGCGACGCTTGCGGCGCTCTACCACAAAGAAAGAACCGGCGAAGGGCAGTTCGTCTCCGTGCCGATGCTGGAGAGCTTCACCTTCTTCAACATGGTCGAAAATCTTTACGGAGAGACCTTCCTGCCCGGCAATGGAAAGCTCGCTTACACGCGCTCAATCAATGCCAATCGCAAGCCGTACAAGACTAAGGATGGCTATATCGGTCTTGTCCCCTATTCCGATAAACAGTGGGAATTGTTCTTCGAAATGGGCGGTAAGAGTGGCGTGTTCGAAGATCCGCGTTTCTCAACCTATTCCGCGCGTACCGAGAACATCACCGAGCTCTACGCGATCATCGGCGAGGTCGCTTTGCTCAAGACCACGGACGAGTGGCTCACCCTGCTCGACGAAGCGAACATCCCGGCCATGCGCTATAATGAAATGGGCGACGTGCTGACCGATGAGCACTTACAAGCCGTCGGCTTTTTCGAAACGCGCGAGCATCCTGAGGCGGGCGCCTATCGCAGCATGAAACACCCGGTCCAGTTCAGCGCCACGCCGGCGGATGTCGCGATCGATCCGCCGAGACTAGGGGCGGATACGGAGACTGTGCTGGCGAGTTTAGGGTTGTAGGTTCTTATGTCTGTTTCGAAAGTGGAAGCAGGCATCAGCCATCATCTTCATTCTTAGCGAAAACTATTGCGGCAACTAATCCTCCACTATCAACC
>JBCBGS010000130.1:0-6731 GCA_038526515.1 Pseudomonadota bacterium
GATGCGAAAGTAGATGGGGCTCCGGCTTTGGCACTGACGGGACAGGTGCAGGATCAAGTCGTCGGTGTGCATGCGTTCCAAGACATCGATTTGGAAGCCGCCTTTGAGGCAGTGGCAGAATTTTCGGAGACCGTTCACCTCACCTCTGATCACGCGCTTCTAATGACCCAGGCGATCAAAACTTCGATCTTGCAGCGCGGTGTTGGGCATCTCGTCTTCCCTGACAATGTTCAACCTAAGCCCGCCGCCAAAGACGCGAAGGCGTACGGACCTGAAGGGCGAATGGCGAACCTTTGCATTGGACCGCCGCCGTCTGCATTGAATGAAGCAGCCGCTCTTTTGAAGGGCGCGAAACGACCGATGATCATAGTCGGCTACGGCGCTTTGAATGGTATGGACAGCGTCATCGCTCTCGCCGAACAGCTCGGGGCGCCAATCGCCACGACGTTTAAGGCGAAGGGCCAGATTGGGGACGATCACCCCCTTGCGGCTGGCGTGATGGGGCGATCTGGAACGCCGATCGCGAGTTGGTTCATGAATGAAGCAGATTTGCTCCTCGTCTTTGGCGCAAGTTTCTCGGATCATACCGGCATTTACGAAGGCGCACCGACGATCCAAGTCGATACAGATCCTATGCGGCTTGCCAAACGTCACCCAGTGACGGTTCCCGTCATGGGGGATGTCGCTGTGACAGCGGATTTGCTCAAGGGCGAAATCGAACGCGGCGGTGCAGCCGCTACGGATTTACGGGGAGAGGTCGCAGAACGCTGGAAATTATGGCGGGCTGAAAAAGTCAGCCGCGTCGGAGAGGATCGCGGCAAAGGCGTTTCTGCGGCTGCGCTATTTGAAGCTCTCACCAAAGCTGCACCAGAGGACGCCATCCTTCCGGTGGATGTTGGCAATAACACTTACTCGTTCGGACGTTACTTTGAGCCGACGGGGCAGCAGCGTGTTCTCATGTCTGGCTATCTCGGTTCCATTGGCTTTTCGTTCCCGGCGGCCATGGGCGCTTGGGCCGCGACGCAAGAGGATGGGCCTTACAAAGGACGCAAAGTGATCTCGGTCTCTGGTGACGGTGGTTTCGGCCAGTACGCGATGGAATTCACCACGGCTGTCAAATACGGCATGAACATCACCCACGTTTTGATGAACAATTCCGAGCTTGGGAAAATTTCCAAAGAGCAGAAAGCCGCGGAGTTCGAAGTCTGGCAAACCAGTCTGGTCAATCCAAGCTTTGCCGGTTTTGCGCGCTCTTGCGGTGGCATGGGCGAACTCGTCAAAACGCGCGAGCAGCTCGAGGAGGCACTCGCCAAAGCCATCGCGCATGACGGACCGTCCATCGTCGAAGTGATCACTGATGCGGAGCTGATGTGATGAGCGCCAACGAGGCTCAGCATGTCATGGATGGGATGACCGGTGGCACATCGTTAGAGCATCTCCCGTTCGGACTGGATGCTCCTGTGATGCATGCGCTTGAGGGCTTGGCGACTTGTATCGACTTGATTGGCGTGGCGTTGATCCTGTTCGGGTTCTTCGTTGCGTTAATCCGTTTGTTAGGCGGACTGCGTCATGGCATCGGCCTGACAGGTGATCTCGGCAATTTGAACACGGCTCGCACGATCCTTGGAACATATATTCTGACCGGGCTCGAGTTCATGATTGCGTCGGACATCGTGCATACGGTGATCACGCGTGAGCTGACAGATCTTGTTTTCGTCGGGCTTTTGGTTTTGATCCGGACAGCGATTTCGTTCTTTTTGGGGCGCGAGATCCTCGAGATCCAGCATGAGGCCCAAAAAACGAACTAAGGGTGGAAGGTCGCGCTTTTGATGAGAGCAAAAACGTCGCGACCAGGCTCTAGGGCGAGATCTTTCACAGCTTTTCGAGTGACGCGCGCCTGTAAGACTTGCCCGTCGACTTCGAGCGTGACCGTTTGAAAAGCTGGTCTCTTTGTTGGCTGAATGCTCTTAACGGTCGCGGCGATCATATTCTGGATACTAATCTCTGAAGGCTTTTCCAAAGCGATCGAGACGTCGCGTGCCGCGATGCCGAGGCGTATCTGACTTCCCGGTTGGATGTGTATATCTGCTGCAAGCCAGATTGTGGCTGCGCCGATTTTAACGGCGAGAAGGTCGTCTTCCGTGCGATCCACGGCCCCTACTATTGTGCTTGTCTCCTCGTAGGGGTTGCGGCCAGCTTCTAAACCGAAGCGACTGAGCACTTCATCTGTTCGGCCGGCGGCGATCACTTGGCCTGCCTCCAGCATAATGACGCGATCAGCGATCCGGCTGACTTCATCGACATCGTGGCTGACATAGAGCGTCGGCAGAGCGAACTCAGATTTTAGCGCTTCGAGGAAGGGGAGCAGCTCGCCTTTCCTTGCGTTATCGAGGGCTGAAAGAGGTTCGTCTAGGAGAAGCAGATCCGGACGCGTCAGAAGCGTGCGCGCAATTGCGACGCGCTGCTTCTCGCCACCAGACAGCGTTTGCGGATGTCTCTCGAGAAGTGAGTCGAGCTGCATCGCCGACACGATTTTCGCGTAGCTGTGAGCAGGCTTATCGGTAAGCGCACGACGATGCGCATAGTCGAGGTTCTGGCGCACGTTTAAATGAGGGAACAGTTGCGCGTCCTGGAAAACCGAACCGACGCCGCGCCGATGAGGCGGTGTCCATGTCTTCTCAGCATCGTTGAACCAACTGGTTGAGCCAAACCGAATGTGCCCCGAGGCGGGGCGCAGGAACCCAGCGATTGCGTTTAGGATGCTGGTTTTCCCGCTGCCACTTGGACCGAACAGCGCGGTTACGCCGTCTAATGGAATGTCCTGGTTTACGTCCAAGTCAAACCCGCCAAACGCGTGCGATATCCTGAGTGAAAGACTAGAGTCTGACATGGGCCGGGAACCGTCGATTGAACAAGAAGACGCAGAACAGCGTCAGGAAAGAAACGATCAATAAGATCAGAGACAGCGCGTGAGCATCGCCATAATTGAGCGTTTCGACATTCTCATAGATCTCAATTGAGGCAACTCGTGTGCGATCTGGGATGTTACCGCCGACCATGAGAACCACGCCAAACTCACCGAGCGTGTGGGCAAAAGATAATACGATTGCCGTCACGAAACCGCGGACGGACATTGGGACAGCTACCGTAAAGAACGCGTCGAGTTTAGAAGCCCGTAGGCTGGCGGCCGTTCGTATCGCTTGCTGAACCGGGCCCTCAAATGCCGATTGTAAAGGCTGGATCATGAATGGGAACGAGTAGATCACCGAACCGATCACGAGACCGGTAAAGGAAAAGCTTAGCGTGTCTCCCGTCGCCTGTAACCAAAATCCGCCAAACGGGGCGTTAGGGCTCATCGCTATTAGCAGGTAAAATCCAAGCACGGTGGGCGGAAGGACTAAAGGTAGAGCGATCAAGGCCTCGATGACGGGTTTAAACCGCGATTGCGTTTGAGCGAGCCACCAAGCTAGCGGTGTGCCGATGATCAGCAGAACGAAGGTCGTCACCAAAGCGAGGCGCGCCGTGAGCCAAAGAGAAGAAAGATCAGGCATGGTCAGGGCAGGTCATAGCCATGTTGTGCGATGATGTCTCTGGCCGCATCAGTTTGGAGATAGCTTACGAACGCGATCGCTGCCGGTTTGTCTGCGGCGCGGGTCAGCAGGACGGCGTCCTGTGCGATCGGATCATAAAGATCTGATGATGGTCGCCAGAAGGGGACGCTTGTCGTTTCATTCAAGTTGCTCATCTGAGCTTCTGATATGAAGCCTACCTGCGCATTGCCTGTGCTGACAAAGGCGAACGTCTGTCCAACATTTTCGCCAAGGACCAGTTTGGGTTCAGTGGCTTCGGTGAGGTTCAAACGCGCGAGGACTTGTTCCGCTGCTTTTCCATAGGGAGCCAGGGTTGGGTTGGCGATGGCGATGCGCATCACATCCGATGATTCGAGAGCACCTGGGTCTTCTTGTCCCAAAAGTACCAAACGACCGAGGGCGTAGGTGAAGCGCGAGCTTTCAAAGGCTTCACCTTCTTCAATGAGCCGGACGGGGCGCGCTTGATCTGCGGCCAGGAACACATCATACGGAGCGCCATAGACGATCTGAGCATAGAGCTTACCCGTAGAGCCGACGACCACCTCCAGCTCATAGCTTGATCGAGCTTCAAAGTCTGTCTCCAACTTATCAAGCGCCGTTTTGAAATTCGCAGCAACCGCAACGGTCACCGTCTCATCCGCTTTTGGTTGAGCGCATGCAGCAAGAAGCGGGCTTAAGCAGAGGAATAAAAAGCGTTTTATGACGAATGGTTCCGGAAGCGTTTTGTAATGCACTAATCCATAAAAAGAGGCCGGAGCAAGGGAGCGCTCCGGCCTTAGGTTTCGTCGGTAGACGGTTTTGCCTATTCAGCCGGCACCATCTGTGGCCGTTTCTTTGCTTCGCGACGGGCCGCTTTGATCGCTTGTGCGCGGGCCTCTTGTTCATCGAGGCGTTGGAGATAGTTCGGATGCTCAGTGCCCATCCAGCGATCCCACCAAATGAAGTAGAAGCCAAAATTCCCGGTGCCGCGCTCGTGGTGCATGTCGTGATGGGTGACCGTCGTCAGCCACCCGAGGATCGGCATGCGAGCCCAGCTGCGCGGGAACACTTCATATCCGCTATGAGCGATTGCGTTTTTGAAGATCATCACAGCGAGCACGATATAGAGCGCGAGGCTATGGGTGGGGATCAGCATCAGGGCGATCGGCACATACATATACTCGATGACGGCTTCAGCAGCAGCAAAATTGTAGGCTGTGAAGGGCGTCGGGTTGTGCGAGCGATGATGTTGCATATGCGTCCGCTTGTAGAGTTTGGCGGTGTGCATCGCGCGGTGCGTCCAGTAGAAGTAAGCGTCATGCAGGATAATCAGGAGTGGGATTGAGATCCAGAACCAGAGCATTCCATAGTCCGCGAAATCATCATACTTTTGGAAGATCCCGACGTCCGCTGCTTCAAAGATGAAGATGTCCATCGCCACGAAGACGCAGACCGTTTTGAACGAGTGTTTCAGCTCCATCTGAATCTGTTTCGCTCTTGGGGTGGGTTTGCGAATTTTGCGTGTTTCTAGGAAACGGTGCAGCACGACCCAAAGGACAAAGAACGTGACTAGAGTGCCCATTGCGTAGCGGGTCGATTCAAACTGGATACCGCCCAGAATGCGGGGGCCCAGATATTCGGTGAAGAAGGGTAGCAGGTCCATTTGTGTCTCCTCATGTGTCGATGGAGACAAACAATCATGGGCCTCGCTAAAAGGCTCCGCAGCCGCGAAAATGCGAGCACAATTTCAAAATTGAGGACAGTTTTTTAAGATTGCACAGCCGCTTCGAGCGCATCGCTGCGGAATGTGCTTGGGGTCATACCTTCTTCGGATTTGAAGGCGCGATTGAACGTCGCTAGCGAAGCGTAGCCGACATCCATTGCGATCGTAAGAATGGGTGTACGGGCCTGCTCAGGGTCGGCGAGCGCGGCTTTCGCGTCAGCCAGGCGGTACTTGTTTAGGAAGGATGCGAAGTTTCGATAGCCCAGCCCTTTATTGATCAAAGCCCGCAACTGATGTTCTGGGACGTTTAGCTTTCCGGCAAGTTCTCCGATTCCGAGTCCTTGCTCGCGATAGTATTTGTCATCCTCCATCGCCGCGACGAGCCGCATATGTGTGGCGTGGTCTTTCGGCGCGATTTCGGGTTCCGGTACAACGCTGGGTCGGACTGGCTCAAACAGAAATTGTTCAGGCACCACCCGCAAGAACCAATGCGCTGAAAATACTGTTATCGGGAATATGATCAAAACCCGAGCGATCTTGAACCATTCTGGGTCTGGGGCCGCGCCGCTGATAAAGTACTGGAGGGTTTCTCCGCCGACAATGACGAGCGCGGCAATCGAGGATGCAAGCATAAACCAAAGCCTGGTGCTACGGCGTCCTTCGACCAAATCGTCGCGATAGTCTCTGATTGAAACCCAAAACAAATGCGCCAGCACGCTCAATCCAATTAAGCGATTTATCATCACGAACCAAAAGACTAGCAGATCATTCTCCGTCATCAGCCCATATTGCAAAGCAGATAGCATCACGAATTGCGCTCCAAGGACGGCCCAGTGCCGCGGTTTGAGGCGAAAATCGTCTACCATCAATGACAAACCAAATAGCCAGAGCAGGCCGATGTTTGGGATATGGACGACCCAGGCGATTGCACGCCATGCGACCGGAGGGTCGAGCGCTTCAGGCAGTGTGTTTGCCAGCATACTGGCGAGGCAAATGCAAAGAGCTGCAGCCAGCCTTCCCTGTAGCAGATGCCGTGCATCCCGGAGCGAAAGTGCTGCAGTCAACAGCAATATCGTAATGGTCGCAAATCGAAAGGTGACGTCCCATAAGAGCATGTCCGTAGCCATGCCCGCATTCGCCGAGACGTCAAGCACAGCCGATTGTCTCTAGCCAAGCTGATCAGGTCAGCATAACAGAAGCCAACTGTTTCAAATCGCATAAAAAGTTACGCAAATGCGCCTATCTCAATACTTCATTCCCGTCTCAAAAGACGTGCCGGCTGACGCGACCATTGCCAGCCACAAACTCATGCTTCGGACCGGAATGGTTCGTCAGAACGGTGCAGGGATCTACTCTTGGCTCCCGCTGGGCTTTCGCGTCCTAAAAAAGATCGAGCAAATCGTTCGTGAGGAAATGGACCGGGCCGGTGCGATCGAAAT
>JBCBGS010000131.1:0-6682 GCA_038526515.1 Pseudomonadota bacterium
GCTTCAGCAACAGGCTGAGAGGCCTGACGCTTCGTACCCACGAAAAGAACACGGCCACCTTTAGAAACAGTGTCACGAACCTTAACCAACGCCTGGTGCAAAAGCGGGACAGACTTGGACAGGTCCATAATGTGAATGCCAGAACGTGCGCCATAGATGAATTGCTTCATCTTAGGGTTCCAGCGGTGTGTTTGGTGACCAAAGTGAACGCCAGCTTCGAGCAGCTCACGCATTGTGAAATCAGGCAGTGCCATCTTAATTTTCCTTGTCCGGTTGACCGGCATGATCCCTATCGAGCCTCACCTGAGGACCGACACCGGAAGGACCACGCATCGGGGGTTATTGCGCGCGTCTATACATGATTAGCGCTGCAGTGCAACCGCGGAGATCAGGAGACGTCCCTCTAGGCTGCCTCGTGATCAACGCGTGCGACGCCTGGCGCCGTCTTCAAGGCTCTCAGGGCTTCGATGCCGGTTGGGTAAGTATCTGGCAGGCGCAGCGTCACCACCCGCCCATCATCAATCGGCATCCGCACAAAGATTTCGCCGCGATCCTGACCAGAGGCCCCTTTTAATCTGGCCGCGATAGCCGCGAGCCCTGTCAGGTCAGCTCCCTTTTCCAGTTTCACGGAAAGTGCGGGCGCTTTCTTGGCGATCCGAGCCTGCTCAATCGGTTGGACGCGTCGGGCAGATAAACGAATTTCTTCATCCCGCCGACGTACCTCTGTCAGGATAACAACGGCTGCGCCGGGCTCCAATTGCTCACGCATATCCGCCAACAGTTCTGGCATCACCATTAACTCAACTTCACCCGTAGGATCTGAGAGGGTCAGAAACGCAAACTTACCACCATTTCGCGCGGGCTTTTCAACGCGGCGGCGTACAACACCGATCAGCTCCATTGGTCTGCCGTCCACCGCGCTATCCGCGATGTTCATCGCATACGTGATCCGCCCCTCTTCAAGGCTGTCGATGATGTCATCGAGCGGATGGCCGGAGAAATAGAAGCCGATGGCCGCAAACTCTTGATCGAGCTTTTCTTGCATGTTCCACGCAGCTGCTTTTGGCAGATCTGCGCGCATCGCTGGCTCCGCGTCCCCGAAGAGACCGCCCTGCCCACCGGCGCGGTCTTCCGCGGATGCGGCGCAACTCGCCGCGAGCATCGGAGCCGATTTCAAAACTCTGGCTCTGTTAGGCTCTAGCGCATCAAAGCCGCCAGCTTTCGCCAACTGCTCGAAGCATTTTTTATTAATGTCTTTCGGATCTACGCGCTCAGCGAGGTCATGCAGACACTTATAGTCACCGTTTGTTTTACGCTCCTGAACCAAATGCTTCATGGCTTCCGGTCCGACGCCCTTAAGCGCACCCAGCGCGTAGACAATCGACTCGCCGTCGACATCGAAATCTGCGGTCGAGACATTCACGTTTGGAGCAACCACCGGGATCTTTAAGCGTTTTGCTTCTTGGAAGAACGCTGCGAGTTTGTCCGTGTTGTGCAGATCCAGGCTCATGGATGCGGCAAGGAAAGCCACTGGGAAATGACGCTTCAAATAGGCAGTGTGGTAGCCGATCAAGGCATAAGCCGCAGCGTGGGATTTGTTGAACCCGTAGCCCGCAAACTTTTCCATCGTATCGAAGATATCGTTGGCCAGCGGCGCTTCGATGCCCTTGAGCTCTTTCGCCCCCTTCAAGAAACGCTCGCGCTGCGCAACCATTTCTTCAAGCTTCTTTTTACCCATAGCACGGCGCAGCAAATCGGCTTCGCCGAGCGAGTAACCCGCAATCTCTTGCGCCATTCGCATAACCTGCTCCTGATAGACAGGCACGCCATAAGTGGCTTGCAAGATCGGTTCGAGGTCAGGGTGCTGATACTTAATCGTGTTCGGATCTTCCTTCCCAGCAACGTAAACTGGAATGTTATCCATCGGACCGGGACGGTAGAGCGAAATAATTGCGATCACATCTTCCAAGTTGCCGGGTCTGACTTTGCGCAGTGTGTCGCGCATGCCTTGGCCTTCGAGTTGGAAAACGCCCAAAGTTTCGCCAGAGGCCATGAGCTTATAGGTTTCGGGATCATCGAGACTGTACCATTCGGATCCAACATCCTGGCCGTCACGCCGAATGAATTTTAGGGCGCGGTCGATAACCGTGAGCGTCTTCAGTCCCAGGAAGTCAAATTTCACGAGCCCAGCCGATTCCGCCCACTTCATATTGAACTGTGTTGCGGGCAAGTCGGCGCGAGGATCGTTATAGAGAGGTACGAGCTCTGTGAGTGGTCGGTCACCAATCACAACACCCGCAGCGTGCGTGCCGGCATTTCGGTACATGCCTTCCAGCGCCAGCGCAGTGTCTAACAGCTCTCCAACGCGCGGGTCGCGGCTAACCTCTTCGTCAAACTTCGGCTCGTCGTCGATCGCTTCAGAGAGTTTGGGAGGTTTTGCGGGATTGAATGGGATCAGCTTGGCCAGCCGGTCGACTTGGCCATAGGGCATTTGCATGACGCGGCCGACATCGCGGACCACGGCCTTCGCCTGCAACGTACCGAACGTGATAATCATGGCGACAGATTCAGAACCATACTTGTCGCGAACATAGCGAATAACCTCGCCGCGTCGCTCTTGGCAGAAATCGATATCGAAGTCCGGCATTGAGACCCGTTCTGGGTTCAAGAACCGTTCAAACAGGAGATCGAAGCGAAGCGGGTCCAAGTCCGTAATGGTGAGCACCCAAGCAACGAGAGAGCCCGCACCAGAGCCCCGTCCTGGGCCAACCGGAATATCCTGGTCTTTTGCCCATTTAATGAAGTCCGCAACGATCAAGAAGTACCCCGGGAACCCCATGCGTTCGATGATACCGAGCTCATAATCGAGGCGCTCAAAATAGGTGTCACGGTCCGCGTAGAGCTTCGGGGCCGCCGCGAGGCGCGCTTCTAGCCCCTCTTTCGCTTGCAGTTTGAGCTCATCAATCTCCGAGCGCGATCCGTCACCAAAGTTCGGTAGAATTGGTGCATGTTTGGTCGAACGAATGCCACAGCGTCGCGCAATCTCTGCCGTCGTTTCGATGGCTTCGGGCAGATCTGCGAAGAGTTCGCGCATTTCCGCTTCGGTTTTGAGGTATTGCTGCGCCTCAACTTGTGGCCGATCCTCTTGCCCGAGATACGCTCCGTTCGCGATACACATCATTGCATCATGCGCTTCAGCATCATCGGATTTCATAAATCGAGCATCATGAGTAGCCACGATCGGTAGACCTAACTCATATGCAAGCGCCAATAGACCAGGCTCAGTTTGGATCTCTTCAGTTGATCCGTGTCGCGTGATCTCGACGTAGCAGCGCCCTGGAAAATTCGCGGACAGCGATTCCAGAGCCGCTTTTGCTTCGGCGGTTTTCCCTTTTAAGAGGTATCGGGCGACGTCCCCTTCTGCGCCACCAGTAAGGACAATCAGTCCTTCCGTTTTCTCTTCGAGATATTTCTGATGAATCCTCGGTACGCCGTCCTCAGCATCTAGATAGGCATAAGAGGACAACGCCATAAGGCGCTCATAGCCCTGCTTGTTCTGCGCGTAGAGTGACAGGCGCGTGATCGTCTCTTGATGCGCACCGTCGGTAACATCGAAGCACACCGCCATAATCGGCTGAATTCCAGCTCCTGAAAGGCTTTCGGAAAGTTCCAGCGCGCCAAATAGATTATTGCGATCCGTCACCGCAACTGCGGGCATGCCTTGGTCTTTACACCATGAGGTCAGACCTTTGGTCGTGATCATACTTTCCAGCAGCGAGAACGATGTTCGCACGGCGAGATGAATGAACGGCGTTTGACCCACGAGGAGCTCCTGATCCAGACTTAAGGACGTACACCGGTTTGCGCCGATTCCCACGCACCGTCAGACCGGCCGCGCCGTCCTCTTTCATTTCTTGGATTTTGTGTATCAGACAGCCCCAAAGAACAAAAGCGGAACCTTAGTCTTCGCTCACAAATTCTGTGAGTTTCCCATCCTTCAATGTCAGGACACGATCCATGTGCCGAGTCAGCGCCATATTATGAGTGGCAACCAAGACAGCCGCCCCTTCGCTGCGCGCCATTCGGATCAGGCTCTCAAACACGCGCTCGGTTGTTGCCGGATCAAGATTACCGGTCGGTTCATCCGCGATCACCAAGCGGGGATCATTGACGAGCGCCCGGGCTATGGCAACGCGCTGTTGCTCTCCGCCAGACATCTGCCCGGGTTGATGCTTTAATCGCTCCGAGAGGCCCATTTCCGCCAGCAAGGCCTCGGCCTTCTCTCTCGCCTTGCGACGCTTCATGCCACCAACCATGAGAGGCATGGCGACATTATCCCGAGCGTTGAATTCAGGCAGCAAATGATGGAATTGATAGACGAAACCAAGCTTCTCACGGCGTAAGCGGGTACGTCCCGCGTCATTAAGCGTCATGCAGTTTTCGCCCTCGAGATAGACCACGCCGCCTTCTGGCTTTTCGAGCAAGCCTGCGGTGTGGAGCAAGGTCGACTTACCTGAGCCTGAAGGCCCAATGAGGCCGACAAGCTCGCCTTGATTGAGGGTTAGGTCGGCCCCTTCCAATACGCGGAGAACGCCGCCTTCAGACTTGTATTGGCGAACGACGCCGCGAAGTTCGAGCACTGCGGTCATTACTCAAACCTCAGCGCATCAACAGGATCCAGACGCGCCGCCGCCCAGGCTGGCCAGATCGTGACAAGCATCGACATTGCCATCGCCCATAGCGTCACAAAAATCACCTCGGCCCAGTTCAAAACGGCAGGCAAGCCATCCAATCCGTAGACGGTTGGCGGGAAAAGATCGCGCTGCAACACAAATCCAATTCCATCAATGATCGTATTGATATTCATCACCATGATCACGCCAAGCACCGCCCCGATCAAAGCACCGGTGAGGCCCAGAAGGGCGCCAATCATCAAGAAAACTCTCATCACTGAGCCGCGGGTGGTTCCGACTGTTCTCAAAATCGCGATATCGCTCGTCTTGTTCTTCACAAGCATCACAACGCCGGTGATGATGTTCAGCGATGTGATCACAATCAGGATCAGCATGATGATCATCATCATAGAGCGTTCTGTATTCAACGCATTGAAATAGGCCTCGCGTTGAACTTTCCAGCTTTGGGTCGGGAACCTGTAATCTATCGCGCGTTGGACGGCTGCCTCAGCGGGATCCGTCGTCATCGCATCAGGAATACGCAGATCGAGTTTGTCATAGACCCCTCTGCGTCCAAAAAAGAGCTGCGCCTGCTGGACCGGCATCAGAATATAGAGTTGGTCGAGTTCAACGCTACCCGTCTGAAAGAATTGGCCGACTGTATACGTCTTCTTTCGAGCGCTTGAGTTTCCGAATGGCGTATTGATTCCGTTTGGCGCAATCAAAGTGATCTTGTCGCCGGGATAAAGCCCGAGATCGGCCGCAAGAAAACGTCCGACCATAACGACATCGCCGCCATTCTTTCCTTCCCCGAACCCAAAAGCACGGGCAGCTTCAGCTCCACCCTCAAGAAACGGCAAATTGTCTAAGTCTTCGACGCGGACGCCGCGAACAATGGCGCCGCTTTGTCTTCTATCCGTCGTCGCAAGCACTTGTTGCTCAATAATCGGCATGGCTTGGTCGACTTCCGGGAGCGCTTCAATCTCTAAGACGAGTTGGTCAACGCTCGTTTCGGGCTCGTCCTGCGTATAAACGAAAACGTGCCCCTGCCCGCCGAGCATAGCGTCGAGCAATGTGGCTCGAAACCCGCTCATCACCGACATGATAACGATCAAAGCCATCACCGCGAGCAATATCCCGATGAAAGAAACGATAGAGACAACGGAGACCCCGCCATTCGCACGGGTCGCCCGCAAGTATCGCCAGGCGAGCGTGCGTTCAACTTGTCCGAAAGGGGTGGCGCGGCTCATGCTTCGATCACTAGGTCCAGATTATGAAGAAAACATGGTCGGGTCTCATCCGCAGATCTTGTTAATCGCAGATTCCAAGGAAAGATCTTCCTTCTCACCGGTCGCGCGGCGTTTCAGCTCCACCGTTCCGCTTTTCACGCCGCGAGGTCCCACCGTTATTTGCCAAGGCAAGCCGATCAGTTCCATACGCGCGAATTTTGGTCCAGCGCGATCTGATGTTTGGTCGTAGAGCGGGTCTTTCCCGGCCGCGACCAGCTTTGCGTAAGCTTCATCAGCAACAGCGGCTACATCGTCGGCGTCGGGCTTCATCGAGATGATGCCGGCGCCAAATGGTGCGACTTCGTCCGGCCAAATGATTCCGTTTTCATCATGGCTTGCCTCGATGATGGCGCCGACGCAGCGCGACACGCCAATGCCGTAAGACCCGCCATGGATCGTAACGAGATCCCCTTCTTTGGTTTGCACCTCCGCTTTCATAGGATCAGAATACTTGGTACCGAAATAGAAGATGTGCCCGACTTCGATACCGCGTGCTTTCACTTGGCGATCCTCAGGGATTGCAGCGAACGCGGCTTCGTCATGTTTCTCATCGGTGGCAGCGTAGAACTGCGTCCGCTTGGTCATTTCTGCGTTCAGCGCATCAAGATCGCTAAAATCAAAATCAGCGCCAGGCGCTGGAACATCTAGCACAGACTTATCGCAGTAGACTTCGCGGACGCAGTTCTACGCTGCTACCGATGAGAAACATGACGAAGCCGC
>JBCBGS010000132.1:0-6571 GCA_038526515.1 Pseudomonadota bacterium
CCTGACAAAGCCCGGTACAAGATCACATATCAAAGGCCTGAGGTCACGGCCCCAGAAAGGACGGCGAGGCCAACACCCTTTAGAGGCGGATAGGATTCCGGCACAAAAAACAGCGTCGCGACCAGTAATGGTGCAGCCAGGGCGCTCGCGATGATGAAGTTTCCGGTCGTGGCGGATGTCGCATCCTGAGCGCCGCGCCCGATAAGGGAATACGCGCCCCAGCCTATACCTGCGATCGCCATCATCGCAGCGGCCCATAATGGCGGTGCCTGTATGCTTGGCGAGACCAACCAAATCAGGGCTGCGATCGCAATCACAAAGCCAACCCATTGCAAAGCGGACAGCGTCTCGCCCCGCATTAAGCCCCATCCAAGCATGGTGATCTGCACCATCGCAAACAGGATGATCGCGCCCATGCCTGCGGGAAGCGCGATATAGGCGTAAGAGAAGAAGCCCGCATAGATCAGTAGAGAGAGGCCGCCGCTGAGCGATCCAGAGATTTTTTTCGATTGCAGCAGGCAAATGATAGCCAAAACGATCGCGCCACTGACTAATCGGATCAGGGCAAAGCTTCCGGCGCCAATCTCAGTCTCAATTAACCCCATCCGCCCCAAAACCGAATTGGCCGCAAAAGCGACCATGGCGAGGCTTGTTAGGACAAAGAGATTCAACGCATTCGGCATGTTGCCTCTTAGGCGCGCACCGCCTTTGAGGCCAGCGTAATCCAGGGCGGCAGAATCAAAATCTGTTGAAAGAGCGGATTAGTTTCCCGATCCCGCCAATCCTGCGAAGGCCATTCCGAGATCGCGGTAATAGCCGACACGAGCCTGCTGTTCGGGGGTCAGCTGGATGAGTTTATCAGCACCGCGCAGCAGGCTTGGTGAGCGGCCATCATGGGCCACTTTCATCATATCCGACCAGAGCCGCGCCGGTAGCCCGCCGCCGGTGACGTCGTTCATGGGCGTGTCATCGTCATTGCCTGTCCAGATACCGCCCAAGAGTTCTGAGCTGTAGCCGACAAACCAGGCATCACGCGAGGACTGGCTGGTGCCGGTCTTGCCCGCGATCGGCCACCCGTCGACCGCGGCGGCTTTGCCGGTGCCCGATCGGATCACTTCAGCCATCATCCCGGTCATCGTTTCAGCCATTTCGCGGCTATAAACCCGGGCTGGTTCATACTCTGCGCGCTGATAGATGACATCGCCGCGTGTCGTCTCAATCGTTTCGATCAAATAGGGGTCGACGCGGCGACCACCGGTCATAAACGGGCCATAGGCGCGCGTGAGATCCCAGAGCGTGACCTCTTGGCTACCGAGGGCGATTGACGGGAAGGGCTGAAAGTCTTCGCCAATGCCGAACTTGCGAGCGATGGAAATGACTGATTCAACACTCGTCTCTTGCGCCAAGGTCGCCGCGATTGTGTTCAGACTGTCCTTGAGCGCTTCAGAGATCGTGACCGGGCCCATAAAGGCGCGAGAGAAATTCTTTGGCGACCAATCATCGATTGTAACAGGCTGATCAACGCGAACGTCATAGGGGCCAATGCCCGCTTCAAGCGCCGCTGCGAAAACGAAGGGTTTAAACGCAGAGCCTGGTTGCCTCCGGGCTTGCATCGCGCGGTTATACTGGTTCTCAGTGTAGTCGCGCCCACCAAAGAGCGCCAAAACATGGCCCTGACGGTTCATCACGATCGCAGCGGTCTGACCGGCTTTGGCCTCTTCAGACTCTTCAGTCATGCGTGCTTCGAGGACTTCAGACACTTTGGTTTGCAGGTCTGAATCAATGGTCAGTGTGATGACCATATCGTCCGGAACTTCCGGGATCATCTCGTTCGCGCGCTCAGTTGCGGCGTCTAAGATAAAGCCAAATTGCGGATCCTGCTCCGGTTCCGGAGCGAGCGTGACGTCCGCATTCATCGCGATTTGGGCGCTCTCAGCCGTGATAAAGCCAGCCTGCAGCATTTCAGAGAGCACATAAGCCTGTCTCTGCTTCGCGCCTTCCATATTGTCATCCAGCGCAAGGCGGGATGGTGCCTTGGGGAGCGTGGCAAGAAGGCTCGCTTCAGCAAGCGTTAGGTCTTGTGGGTCTTTGCCGAAATAGAAGCGCGATGCCGCGCCGAGGCCGTAAAAGCCCGACCCGAAATAGACGCGGTTCAGATAGAGCTCGAGGATTTCATTCTTGGAGAGTTTCTCTTCCAATTGCCGCGCGAGGCGAACCTCTTGGACTTTCCGCTTCAGAGTTTGCTCCGGCGACAGGACCAAGTTTTTGACGAGTTGTTGCGTAATCGTAGACGCCCCAGAAACGGTTCGCCGGGAAATGACGTTCGACATCGCGGCGCGGGCCATGGCCTGTGTGTCTGCGCCATCATGCTCGTAGAAGCGCTTATCCTCTGCCGCGATAAACGCACGCGGGACATGGGGTGGCAGCTCATCGATCTTAATCGCTCGGCCATAGCGGGGGCCTCGTATCGCGATGGTTTTGCCGTTGCGATCGACATATTCAATCGCTGGCTCGCGATTGGCGTCCCAAAGGGCAGCCGTTTCTGGGAGCGCAGGCATGCCGCGATAGAGGCTCTGCCAGTACAGCCAGGCGGCTAGCAGCCCGACAAGCGTCAGAACAAAACCTGAGACCAGGCCCCATTTTAAGATTGGTCGTCCGCGAAAGAGGTCCACGCTTGCTCCCCGCGCTTTTGGCGCTTTGCGTTTCGGAGCAGGTTTTTTTAATCCGGGTTTGCCGTTCGAAGCTCTCACGCCCGCTCACCTTTCGTGCACAACTTCAGCGTGGCTTAGTGCAGAGAAATTGAGGCAGGGTGAAGGCGAAGACTTTAACCGTTTGTTA
Source organism: Pseudomonadota bacterium (assembly GCA_038526515.1). Taxonomy (GTDB): domain Bacteria; phylum Pseudomonadota; class Alphaproteobacteria; order Caulobacterales; family Hyphomonadaceae; genus Henriciella. The sequence continues at coordinate 2,839 of JBCBGS010000132.1, forward strand.
CCCGCGCATGGGTGCTGGGCAATCCGGTCCTTCAGGCTTGCGCGCCCCCGGCTTGCCTTTTTCAGCAAGGATTTTCGCGAGTTTTAGGCGATCTTGAATATCTTTCGCCGTCATCGGTCGCATGAAGCAGGTCAGAGGTTCGCCATTGTCGGCGGATATAGCGACTGCAATTCCGGTCACACCGCCATACCAATCCCATAGATAAGCGGCTTGGTGTTCTCCTGCGAGGACAATGACATCAGTTTGAATAGCGGTTCGCTCAATCAAAGACGTCTTCCCCCGCATATCCGTGACATCCAGATCAACCCGCTCAATCGCGCCGGCCTCAAAAGCCTCAATCGCTTCATCGAGCCGCGGATTGAGGATTTGGCAGTTCGGGCACCAATCGGCTGTGAAGTTGATGATTTTGAGGACGGGCTCGGCATGGCTCGGCAAAGCGCCGACCAAAAGCAAAACCAAACTCATCATGAGTGAACGCATCACACCCTCCAATTGAGACGGATGACTTAGCAGAAACCGTCAGCGCGCAGGATCACACTCGCGTTATGAACTGCGCCCGAACACGCGCTCAAAAATGTAGTCGACGCGCTGGAAGTGATAGCCGTCATCAAACAAGCTTTCGAGTTTCTCGTTTGAGAGTTTCGCGGTGACGTCAGCGTCGGCTTTCAGATGATCTAGAAACGCGCCTTCACCCGCCCAGGTCTTCATCGCATTGCGTTGAACCATGCGATAGCTGTCTTCCCGGCTGTTTCCGGCTTCGACGAGCGCCAGCAGTACACGCTGCGAATTGTGCAGACCGCCCATCTTGTCCATTACGGCTTGCATATTCTCAGGATAGACGAGCAAGTTCTCGATCACACCGGCGAGGCGGTGCAATGCAAAGTCGAGGTGGATCGTCGTATCTGGACCAATCCCGCGCTCAACGGAGGAGTGCGAAATGTCCCGCTCATGCCAGAGCGCGACATTCTCCATTGCAGGGACCACAGCCATCCGGACGAGACGGGCCAAGCCTGTCAGGTTTTCGGTCAGCACCGGGTTCCGCTTATGCGGCATGGCTGACGAGCCTTTTTGGCCTTTGGAGAAGAACTCTTCAGCTTCGTACAGCTCGGTGCGCTGGAGGTGACGAATCTCAACCGCGAGACGTTCAATGGATGAGGCGATAACACCAAGTGCTGCGAAATAGGCGGCGTGTCGGTCGCGTGGAATCACCTGCGTCGAGACAGGCTCTGGCGTCAGGTCGAGTTTCTTCGCGACATATTCTTCGATCCGTGGGTCGATGTTGGCGAAAGTGCCGACCGCGCCAGAGATCGCGCAGGTCGCAATTTCTTCGCGGGCCGTTTCAAGGCGGCGCTTCGCGCGCTGGAATTCGGCGTGGAACGTGGCGAGCTTGATGCCAAACGTGGTCGGTTCAGCGTGGATGCCGTGGCTGCGCCCAATGGTTGGGGTCAGCTTGTGTTCAAAGGCGCGCTTCTCCAGAGCAGTAAGAACGCGGTCCAGGCCTTCCATCATTAGGTCTGTGGCGCGAACCAGCTGCACGTTGAGGCATGTATCGAGCACATCAGAGCTGGTCATGCCTTTGTGCAGGAAGCGGGCAGGCTCGCCGACATGTTCCGCTACATTGGTCAGGAAGGCGATCACGTCATGTTTTACCTCAGCCTCGATCTCGTCGATGCGGGCGACTTCGAACGCACCTTTCTCGCGGACCACGGCGCTTGTGCCAGCGGGGATTTGGCCGAGCTCTTCCATCGCCTCGGCGGCGAGCGTCTCGATTTCAAGCCAGATGCCGTACTTGCTTTCAGGCTCCCAAATGGCGGTCATGGCGGGGCGAGCATAGCGTGGGATCATGGTCGGGGTCCGATCGAGATGATTCTGGAGATTTGCGCAGGGCTATAACGCCGGCCCGGAAGAGTCGCAATCGTCGCTCTGTCGCGGTTTTTAGAATATGGGGCCTTATGTGCGCTCAAGAACGCGCGGCAGCTTGAAGACAACGCTTTCAGTCGCGGTCGTAATTTCCTCAACTGAGATATCGAACCGGGCGCGGCAAGCGGCGATCAGACCTTGCACCAAATCCTCGGGCGCGCTCGCGCCTGCGGTGAGACCGAGCGTTTCAACGCCCTCAAACCACATCCAATCGATGTTCTCTGCGCTGGCGACCAAATGCGCCTGCGGACAGCCTGCACGAAGCGCGACATCAACCAGGCGTTTTGAATTGGAAGATGTTTCAGCACCGATCACCAGGAATAGATCTGCGCGTTCTGCCATCACTTTCACCGCTTCCTGGCGATTCGTGGTGGCGTAACAGATGTCTTCTTTGTGTGGCACACTGATCGAAGGGAACCGTTTCTGAAGCGCGCTTACAATCTCGGCGGTGTCATCGACGCTGAGGGTGGTTTGCGTCACGAAGGCGACATTATCTGGATTTTGAGGCGAGTAAGCTTCGACGTCCTCGACAGTTTCAATCAGCGTGATCGCACCATCTGAAAGCTGACCCATGGTTCCGATCACTTCTGGATGACCTTCGTGCCCGATGAGAACGATCTCTTTGCCATCCTTGCTATGGCGCGCTGCCTCAACATGCACTTTCGACACGAGCGGGCAGGTGGCGTCGACATAGACCATCTCTCGCGCGGCCGCGGCGGCGGGAACAGATTTTGGAACCCCGTGCGCGGAAAATACGACGGGACGGTCGTCAGGGCATTCGTCTAATTCTTCGACAAACACAGCGCCGAGGTCTTCGAGCCGAGAGACAACATGCTGATTATGGACGATTTCATGTCGCACATAGACAGGCGCGCCCCATTTGGTCAGCGCTTCTTCAACAATTTGGATTGCCCGGTCGACACCAGCACAAAAGCCGCGTGGCGCGGCGAGGAGAATTGTCAGCGGCTTCATAACCTTACACTGTCCTCACAATTACGACGCAGATAGGGCGTTGCGCGCCGTCTCTTCGCCCGGTAACACTCTCAGCAGTAAATGGATAGCCTCGCTGGCGAGGCCAAGAGTGACAAGGCATCACATATGCGAATCATCGCCCTTTCGATCCTCGCTTTGGCGATTGGCGCCTGCCAATCGAGTTCTGGAATTGGGAGCGCGCTCGATACGCGCCAAAACTCCGGGACATGTCCGCCCGCCGGAAGCATTTATAACGCATCGCGCGTCGTCGACTTCAAGAACGATGAGCAATTGTTTTCAAACGTCGAGTTTACCGGTGAAATCGTCGATGTGCGTTTGTTCTGCCGCTATGCCGGAACCGATCCAGTGCGCGCCGAAGTCGAAATCGATTTCGCGTTCGGGAAAGGACCAGCCGCAATCGGCGAGCGCCACGACTATGGCTACTGGGTCGCCGTGACGCGTCGCAGCGGAAAAGTTCTCCAAAAGCAGCACTTCACAGTGTCTGCAGACTTCTCAGATGGTCCTGTGGTTGGAGAAACCGAAGTTCTGCAGCGTATTATCATTCCGCGTGCAGATGAGTCTGTGTCAGCCGCCAACTTCGAAATCATCGTTGGTTTTGATCTGACCGAAAATCAACTTCAGTACAATCGCGAAGGGCGACGTTTCCGCCTGAATGCTGGGCAATAGTCGCGGGGTTAAACACAATGACAGATCTCGCGACGCAATTGGCGGGCGCGTGCAGCGCTGCGTTTGAAGCTGAGGGCTTAGAGCCGCGCTGGGGCGCGGTGAAACAGTCTGATCGTCCTGAGCTCGCTGATTTCCAATGCAATGGATGCATGGG
>JBCBGS010000133.1:0-6500 GCA_038526515.1 Pseudomonadota bacterium
CCAATTCACATCTTCAGCTTTGACAACCGGCAGATCGGTCGGACCAGCAAGATGAGAATTGGGACGAGATCGACGTCGCTTTTGGGTGTTTGCCGCACGGAACGAGCCAGGATCTCATCGAAACGCTTCCGGATCACGTGAGAACCATAGACCTTTCCGCCGACTACCGATTGCGGGATGCCGATTTGTACGCCGAAACCTATGGGCGGCGGCATCTCAATGCTGAGCGAACGGCTTCAGTGAAGTATGGCCTTTCGGAATGGCGGGGCGATGAACTGAAAGGGGAAACGCTGGTCGCGTGCCCGGGTTGCTATCCAACTGCGAGTCTTCTCGCGCTGCTTCCCATTGTCGGTCTCATTGATCCGGATAGCGTCATCATAGATGCAAAATCAGGTGTATCGGGCGCCGGCCGCGGATTGAAAGAGGGAAACCTGTTTTCGGAAGCGGCTGAAGGCGTTCACGCTTACGGTGTCGGAACGCATCGCCACGCGCCTGAAATCGAACAGGAATTAAACCTACAGGCTGGCCGAACCGATATTGGCGTGACGTTCACACCTCATCTTATTCCGATGACGCGGGGCGAGTTAGTCACCTGTCACGTTCGTGGTGATGTCGATCAAATGCAGTCTGCGCTCGAGACGAAGTATGTGGACGCGCCGTTTGTTTCAGTTTTGCCCCTTGGTTCCCCAACACCAGATACCCGCCACGTCCGCGGCACCAATAATTGTCGTATCGCAGTTTACCCAGATCGCGTGAAGGGCCGGGTCGTCGTGATCGCTGTGATCGATAATCTGGTAAAAGGTTCTTCGGGGCAAGCTATTCAGAACCTCAATCTGATGATGGGTTGGGATGAAACCTTGGGTCTGTCAGGGTTGCAGGCTCTGTTCCCGTAGAGGAGGGTGGAATGTCGATTGAAGTTCGAGCGCTAACAGAGCAAGACGAAGCGATCTGGCGAGAGCTTTGGACCGGATACTTAGAGTTCTACGAATCGAAAGTTGATGAGGCGGTCTATCAATCCACCTTTCGGCGCATGCTCGGCGAAGGCGAATACGAACCAAATGCCTTAATCGCTTGGGATGGAGATCGAGCGGTTGGACTGGTCCATTACATGTTTCATCGTCATTGCTGGCGCATAGAAAATGTCTGCTATCTACAAGACTTGTTCGCGGACCCGTCGGTTCGCGGAAAGGGTGTTGGTCGGGCCTTGATCGAAGCGGTCTATGCCGCTGCGGACACAACAGGCTGCCCTGTCGTTTACTGGAATACGGCAGACGACAATCACACGGCGCGCTTGTTGTATGATCGCATCGCTAAAAAGACCCAGTTCATCAAGTACCAGCGATAAGCAGGTTATAGGCTCAGAAGCTCAGGATCGCCGCCTTGGGCTGTGATGTTGATGGTAACCGTCCGCTCAGTAGCAAACCGGTGCAAATAATGCGGGCCGCCCGCTTTTGGACCGGTGCCAGACAGCCCTTCGCCGCCAAATGGTTGCACGCCTACGACAGCGCCAATCATCGAGCGATTGACGTAGCAGTTGCCGATTGGAACGGCATTCTGGACCGCGCCAGCGAAACGTTCGAGTCTCGAGTGAACCCCTAGGGTCAAGCCATAGCCCTTTGCCGCTAAGTCGGCACCGACGCTCGCGATATTGTCGGGATCATAGCGCAGAACATGAAGAACGGGTCCGAACGTCTCGTGATCGATTTGATCTAAGCTATGCAACTCGATCAAGGCTGGACCAAAGAAGCTTCCAGTTTCTGGCGCTTTGATTTGGTGTAAGAGTGTGGCTTCGCGGGACATTTTCGTAAGATGTTGATCGAGGATGTCGCGTGCTTCCGCATCAATCACCGGTCCAATATCGGTTTGCGTGAGGCCTGGATCACCGAGTGAGAGTTCATCCATCGCGCCTTTTAGGCCCTCGATCAGGCTGTCTGCCGTATCATGCGGTAGGAAGGCGATGCGTAAGGCAGAGCATCTTTGTCCAGCCGAGCCGAATGCAGAAACGATGATGTCGTCGATCACTTGTTCCCGAAGGGCCGTTGTGTCCACGAACAGACCATTCAGTCCGCCCGTTTCCGCGATTAAAGGAATGATGGCGCCATCCCGACCTGCCAGCGTCTGATTGATAAGGCGGGCCGTAGACGTTCCACCCGTAAAGCAAACACCCGACACGCGGGGATCTTTGGTCAAAGCTGCGCCGACTGTTTCACCGCGACCAGGAAGCAGGTGAAGTGCATCGACTGGGAGCCCAGCGGCTTGGAAAAGTTGAACCGCCTCAAATGCGATGAGCGGCGTTTGCTCAGCGGGTTTTGCCACAACCGTATTTCCAGCGGCTAGGGCCGCCGCAATTTGTCCTGTAAAAATCGCTAGGGGGAAATTCCAAGGACTGATGCAGGCAAACACGCCACGGCCGTGAAGCTCTAAATGGTTGGTTTCACCAGATGGACCTGGGAGGCGGGTGGCCGTCTCGAATTCCGCTTCCGCCTGCGCCGCGTAATATCTGCAGAAGTCCACGGCTTCGCGAACCTCATCGACACCGTCAGCCAAGGTTTTTCCGGCTTCTCTCGCCATCAACGCGATCAAACGCGCCGCATTGTCTTCAAGCGTATTTCCCATGGCGCGGAGAATGTCTGCTCGCGCCGCACCCCGAAGACCATCCCATGTGGTTTGATACCGAGTCGCGGCCATTAGCGCTTCATGGATGACTGCGTCGGATGCTTCGAGGCAGGTGCCAATCCGCTTTCCATCAACAGGTGATTTGATATCCGCGCCGTCCTTGCTTTCAGCTTCGCCTGAGACAATAGGGCCAGCAGCAATAACGGGGCGATCACGCATCTCCTGCATTGCGTTTGCGATAGCGTTTCGGGCGCTCAGTTGTGAGAGATCCAGACCGGTAGAGTTGCTGCGTTCAGGTCCAAAAAGGCGAGGTGGTGTCGGAATGCGCGGATGACGTCTCGGCCCGATCTCAACCTTGGCAATTGGATCTTCCACGACCTGCTCAACAGGGACGTCGGGGTCCAGAAAGGCGTGTACAAAGCTCGTATTTGCGCCATTCTCAAGAAGGCGGCGCACCAGGTAGGGCAGGAGGTCTTCATGCGCGCCAACCGGTGCATAGATCCGAACCTTGTTGCCCGCATCCGCCGCATCAAACAGCGCTTCCCCCATGCCGTGGAGGCGTTGGAACTCATAGTTTCCAACCCCAGCATCAGCGGCAAGCAGCTCGATTGCGCTATAAGTGTGGGCGTTGTGGGTCGCGAATTGCGGATAGATGGCTGGCGCGCCAGCCAGCATGGCTTTCGCATTTGCGATATAGCTGAGGTCGGTGTTCTGCTTATTGGTGAAGACAGGGAAATTAGGGAAACCTGAGACTTGAGCGTGCTTAATCTCGCTATCCCAATAAGCACCTTTCACAAGCCTGATCATCAGGCGCATTCCGGACGTTCTCGCCAGCTTGATCAACTCTTGAATGACGCGTCCGCTGCGCTTCTGATAAGCCTGAACAGCGAGCCCCAAACCATCCCAACCTTTAAGCGATGGTTCCGCCGCGAGTCGTTCAAGGAGCTTGAGCGAAACGACTAGACGGTCCGCTTCTTCCGCATCCAAACACAAATGCATGTTGGTCGCCGCTGCGCGATCACACAGGGACTTTAATCGCGGATAGAGCTCTTCCATCACTCGGGCTTCGTTGACCGCCTCATAGCGTGGGTGGAGCGCCGAAAGTTTTACAGATACGCCGCTCGAGGCTTCAGGCGCGTCTTTTGGGTCTTTGTGTTTCGCGACCTGATCAATCGCTTGAGAGTAGGCTTCGTAATATCTGTCAGCGTCCGCTTGTGTCCGTGCGCCTTCGCCGAGCATATCAAAGCTGAAATGCGCGGCTTGCCCAGAGGCAACAATCCGTTTGCCGCGTTTCAGCGCCGCGTTGACATCGCGGCCCAGGACGAATTGCTCGCCCATGATCCGCATGGCCTGCATCATGGCGGCGCGAATGACCGGCTCGCCGCTTTCTCTGATCAAGCCTTGGACAAACTTACCTGCGCCTTTCAGGGCATCCCGCGGCGCGCCAATGACACGGCCCGTTAGCATCAAACCCCAGGTCGACGCGTTTACGAGCCAGCTATCAGATTGTCCCTTATGAGCATCCCAATCGCCGGAGCGAATTTTTTCAGCGATCAGGTCATCGCGTGTATCAGCGTCGGGCACCCGGAGCAGGGCTTCGGCCAAACACATGAGTGCCAAGCCTTCAGAGTTGGAGAGGCCAAACTCCTCTAGAAAGCTCTCCATCATCCCCTTCTTACGCCCCGTTGCGCGAGCTTTCACCACGAGCTCTCGCCCGATACGGACGGCGCTCCTGCGCTGTCCTTCGCTCAACGGTGTTGAAGCGAGCAGATCAGCGATGAGCGCTTCTTCATCCGCGAATTTTTCGAGGTCGAGATCATCCCAATTGATTTGGAATTCGATTGGCATAGGAGCGGCTTGAGACATGATCTTGTTTCGCTATTTCTAAGATAGTTCTAGTTGCAACTAATCGTTTCGATTGCCAAGACGTTTTCGGCGAACTGGTCGGTTATCCATCTCTCACATGGATCACTGGCGACCCGGCTTTTATGAAACCTATTGTCCAGATTGGCTCATCTTGGTCGGCGAATGCGTCCAGCACTTTGTTAATGTGCTCTTCGGGAATGGTGGCGAGCAACCCGCCACAGGTTTGTGGGTCGAAGAGCAGGTCTTTTACAGCGCCGTCACTCATGTCGACGCGATCTATTTGGGTTATGTTCGAGGACCACAGCGTGGACCGAATGCCAGCCTCAGCATGCCTCTGGGCGCCGTTCAGAATAGGGATGTTTTTACGATCGAGGTGAGCCGAGACATCAGACGCAACAAGGATGTTCAGCAAATGCCCGGCGAGCCCGAATCCGGTCACGTCAGTCATCGCGGTTGCTGTTTTTGCGAGGATCGTTGATGCTTTTGCCTGCAGGCGTAGCATGCTTTCGATCGCTGCTTGATAGTGATCGCCGTCGGCTAATTGGCGCATCTCGGCCGCGAGCAAAACCCCAGTACCAATAGGCTTCGTAAGGACAATCAAATCTCCGTTTTGAGCCCCGTTCTGGCGTACAATTTTTGATCCAGCGGGCGCAGATATCGTGAAGCCGATAGTGAGATCTGCGCCGCTGCTTGTGTGTCCGCCAACGATTTTAGCGCCGCTTGCGTGCATCACCTTACGGGCGCCGGCCATGATTTCTCGCAGCATGTTTTCTTGTTTGTCGCTTGCGAGAGGGGGCAGAATGATTTGGCTCAACGCTGCTTCGGGCTGCGCGCCCATGGCCCAGATATCGCCCAAGGCATGAGTCGCGGCGAGCTTTGCAAGCAGGTATGGATCAGAATTGAAGGCGCGCAGATGGTCCGTACTGAGAAGTGCTGCCTGGTCACCTGGACCAATGATGGCGGCATCTTCCATCTCTTGAGCCGGCAATCCAAGTCCTTTGGTGAGAGATGTTTGAGCCAGTTTCGCACCGCAACCCCCGCACGGGTTTTCGTTTTGCAGCATGAATTCGGAGACCCCATCGGCGACCGTTGGCGGCAACTCCGCGGCGGGCATATCCATAGTTCCTCGAAACTGATCCATGAACTTGCGATCAATTCGGTCTTTGAGGCGCCAAACCCAATCCCCAGAGAGGCCGATGCCCCACTTGTCCGTAACGGCCGACTTATCCCCCGTGGAGATCAGTTTCAGATAGTCTTTCTGTGGCCTGTATGATTGCGACCGCCCCGCCGATAGTTCTGCGCGTAGATTATTGAAGAGCACGGGGGCTTGCCGGACCGCAAACACGCCGGCTTTGGGGCGCGGAGCATGCGCGAGATGCGCGCAATCGCCGACGGCGTAAACGCTTGGGACGCTGATCACTTTCAACTGTTCGTCTACTGCAATGTAGCCTTCACTCAACCTTAGCCCTGTTCTCTCAAGCCATTCATGTGGCTGAGCTCCCGCAGCGCTGACGATGAAGTTTGCTTCGATGGGTTTCGTGTCTGCAGCGATGTGGACGCCCTGTTCTGAGACTTCTTTTGCTTCGGTATTTAAGATGACTTCGATTGCCGAACGCTCGAGCTCACGGATTAGGATGTTTCGGGCTTGGGGACGAAGCTCGCTCAAGAGTTCGCCACCGGCTTCCACCAACTTAACTTGCCCACAGCCAGCAAGTTCGGTCTTGAGGCGGAACGCCATTGCCAAAGCGAGTTCAACTCCTGCAACGCCTCCGCCTAAGATTACAATTTGGGGCGCGATACCGGTCTGTTTTGAACGATCTATCAAATCGCTCCAGGCTATTGAAAATGTCCCGAGAGGTTTCGCTGGCACAAGGTATTCATCCGCACCTGGCAAATCTATGAGCCGAGACGAAATACCGATATCGACCGATAGCGTGTCATAAGCGAGGTCCGGCGAAGCGTTTAACTGTACGGTTTTATTGTTGAGATCGATGCCGACCGCATGGTCAATGACAAGC
>JBCBGS010000134.1:0-6493 GCA_038526515.1 Pseudomonadota bacterium
CGCCGTATCGCCCGGACCAAACTGATCAATTACAACATATTCGCGGGCGCATTATATGGCGTTGTGCCGGTCTTGCGTATTTCAACGGCATACGCGGCCGGGAATATGTTGTAATTGATCAGTTTGGTCCGGGCGATACGGCGCTGAATTCCAAAATCAGCAAAATCGAACAGCGTTTTCAAATGTGCGAAATCGCCAAAATCGACTGATCGATAATCGGCCATCTCAACTGTGATGGCTGTGCTGTCCATTAGGAGACGGTAACGAGAGTCGCAGCGTCAACAAAGTGTGTTGCCTTATCGATGATCGCAGCAACATCGCTTGATCTGCGATCTCGTTTTTCACCCCCCGCCATTACTCGCGGAAAAGTATAGAGAATACATAACACTTCGTGAGTTTCACAGCTGACCTTGAGAAGAGGTCTCTGATTAGTATGGTAGCGTCCATGCCACGGACGCAAGCGACACCAGAGCAAAAAGAAAAAGCCCGCCGCGTTATCCGGCAGGCTGCGGCAGACGTTTATCATAGCGTCGGCATTCGCGGTGTATCAGTGCGCGCGATTGCCAAAAAGGCCGGTGTCTCTGTCGGAACGATTTACACCTATTTTGGCAGCCTTCAGGGATTGATGGAATCGTTATGGAGCGGCCCCGTTCAGCGCTATATCGACGAACTAAAGTCGATCGCTACAGAACACACAGACCCCGTCGAACGGATTGAAGCCTTAATGCGCTCCTATGTGGAGTTCGCAAAAAAAAACGCAGAAATCTATCGCGGAGTCTTTCTGTTTGTTCGCCCGCTTGGACAGGCTGTAAAAGACAAAACGCCAGCCGAGGAAGTCGTGTTCGCGTCCTTGGTCATTGCAGCCATCAAAGAGGGACAAGAAGGCAATCAAATTGCGGCCGGAGATCCGACTGAGATGGCAATGATGATTTGGGGAAGCTTGCACGGCTGCATCGCATTGCCGCACAATTTTGGACGATCGGAGTTTGGTGATACGAGCCCCATCCTCGAACGCCTGATCACAACGACCATCGCATCCATTCGAGCCTCATAACTTTTCCAGCTCCGAGAAGACATTTCGAGGGAGCGCTATAGAGCGATCTAAAGAGCTGTGTTTCATTAAATCGGGTGAGTGGTGCCCTCGGCCGGCACTTTTTTAACGTTTCACGATGTGTCACGACGCTTCACAGTATACTCTTAACAATTGTTATTGTTGACAATTATTGGTTGTTAACGCTCAACAGTGTGTCACAGCAACTCAAACAAATTTGTATACAATTTTGCATACGGAGCGCGGAATGAGACACTCGAGAAACAAGCTTTCCGTCAACCGGGTTAAAGCGCTTGGTAAAGGAGCGCACGGAGATGGCGGAGGACTTTGGTTGATCAAAGACCACCCGCAAGGCGGGCGTTGGGTTTACCGATTTCGTCTCCATGGTCGCAATCGCTCTATGGGATTAGGCAGCGTCAGAAAGATCACACTCGCCGACGCTCGCAAACGCAGAAACGAGTGCGAAACACTCCTCTCGGAAGGCATAGACCCACAGGCGGAACGAGAGCGCCGCAAGCGAGCAGCAAGCCATACTCTAAAGACTTTCGCAGAAGTGGCTGAATCCGCTTTTGAGAGCAAAAGAGCAGAGATCAAGGGAGAGGGTAATGAAAAGCGTTGGTTTGGACCTTTGAAGCTACATGTTCTTCCCAAGATAGGCGAACGCAGCATGCTGGAAATTACCCAAATCGACTTGAGAGAGGTTCTGGCACCCCTATGGCACACCAAAGCAGACACCGCACGCAAAGCGCTAAACCGCATTAACATCATCTACAAGCACGCTTCCGCGCTGGGTTTAGAGGTAGATACGTTCATTCCCGCTAAGACGAAGGAGGTGGCGGTGGACTTTGATCCGATGATCAAGAAACTGCCATCACCGATGGATGAGATTGCCAAAGCCTGGGTCCATACCGGCCTTCAAGATACCGATGGCGGTGATAAGAGCGCGCTGAATGTCTGGGCCGCATATTTGGGTGCGTATCAACCAAACTAGGCTGAACTCAACTGATACCTCGTGCCAGGTTTTTACTCGCCCAATCGGCTGCTCTGGGGCGATTTCGGGACGCTAGACCATCCATGCGCGTCTGTCTATGAGAGTGTGGTTAAGCCCCAATTAAGCCAATGGCGGAGAGAGAACTCTGAACCGAAATAGTTAAGCGGGCTAGCGTCGATATGGAGTGTTGGCGTTCTTTAATTATCGCCGTTTCAGTTGGTTAGGCGAGTAACCGAACCTTCGTTTAAACGCTGCGGCGAAATTACTTTGATGATTATAGCCGACAAAGTGGGCCGCTCGCGAGATTGACCACCCCTCAGATTGGATCAGGTTTTGCGCGCGCTCGAGGCGGATATCAGCCAGATATGCAAAAACTGTTTTTCCAAACGCCTGTGGAAACTTCACCTTGAGAGAGCTGATGCTCATTCCCGCCTCTCTCGCGAGTTGATCGAGCGTGTGAGGCAAACCGGGGTCGGAGAGCAGCAAGTCGCGCACTTTGGCCACGCGCATATAATCACTGCGTGCTAACGATGCTGAATTGTCTTCAGAGGCCCCCGTTTGGACGAGTGTACGCGCTAAAAACTCCAAGGCTGCGCTTTCTGCCATTAGACGCCCAACAACGCCGCTAAAACTTGGGGTGGTTAGCTCACGCGCTAACATGCTCAATTTACCGCATAAGGTCAGATTGGTCACAGTTGTTTGGTTAAGCGCCTGATAGATTTCTTCAGCAAGATCGTCATCGCCAAAGGCCTCTGGTTGGATCTGCAGCAATAAGCAGCGTGAGCGCATCCCCGCTCGGATCCGGCTGGCCATTCGTATGTCATCTGATGCCGAGACAACCGCTCCAGAGCCAGGCAGTAACATCAAGCTGCCATTGTCACCGAATTGGGTTTCGGTCTGCTCGGCATCGAAGTTCACTGCAATCGTATAGGAGCGTGTGAGCATCCCCTCATGCTCGGAATCCGTCAGGCTTACCAAGTCACTGGCGCACAGATTGATGCCGCATGACAGTGCCTGCACCCCGAGCACGCCTCGAAACAATGGCGTCCGCTCGGGGTCGCCCGGTTCATCGGATTGCATCTGGGAATAGCGATATCCAAATTGATCCGAAGCGTCCTGGAATTGACGAGTGGTTGCAAGATCACTGGATTGAGACACGCACGCATCCTTTTCGAAATAGAGGTCTGCCGGCTGAGCCGTTAAACGCGACATCCACTCGGGCGAGCTTCGCGCAACAGCTATTTGGCTTTCCTCATAAAACTATGGTCTGGGGCACTATTTCCGAAAATGCTACGGATTGCGAGTCATTCTCATAATCTGCTTCCATTTATGGAGGGAGGCACGCCTCGATTTTTCCATCGAGGCTCAGCAAAAATCGGGAGCTTCAGCTTTTATGCGTTACCAGTCTATCTTTCAGCAATATCAACAAAGCCGTAGGTCGCGTCTGGCATTCGGTCTTAGGAAGTCTTTAATCGCGGGTGCAGCGGCAGTCGCGCTAACTTCATCTGGAACACTATATAGCCACGCTCAAGAAAGCGCAGACGATGATCCGCTGGCTGAAGATCAGCTTCGCGTCGAAGACACTATTATTGTCAAAGGCCAAAAGAGAGACACCACGCTACAGGACGCCGATATCGCGGTGACGGTCTTCACGCCGGAGCAGATCGAGATCTCTCGCATTCGAGACTTTCGCCGGATAGATGATCTGGTGCCGAATGTGCAATTCAATCAGTCGGGGCAAACCAGCTCTGTATTCGCGACCATTCGCGGGATTGAATCGAGCCAAGATGTCGTCAACCGCGCCGCCATTTACATTGATGGAATTCCGTTCCGAGAGCTTAGCAATGCTGTACTCGACCAGATTGAATCGATCGAAGTGTTACGCGGCCCACAATCTACGCTTTATGGTGCGAATACTGAAGCTGGCCTATTTGTCATCACAACCCGCCAACCCACAACTGAATTTGAGGCGGATATTCGCGCAACCGCATCATTCTTCAACGGCGATAACGCCTATAATGTGAATGGCTTCATCGGCGGCCCCATCGTGGAGGATCAACTCACAGGATCGCTTGTGGTTAAGTATGCCGACAGTGACGCCTATCTCCAAAATCCATTTGCGCCTGAAGGAGCCAATGCAGAGATTAAGGAGTCGTTTGTACAAGGACGCCTCCTCTATACGCCGAACGATTCTCTGACTCTTCGCGCCACAGCTTACATGCTCGATATCGATGCGCCGGGCGTCTATGAAAGCGAATTCGTGCCGCTTGAGCGGGCCGCATTCGACGACAACGTCTTCTTCAATCCATTTACGCAAATGGTCGAAGGCACGTTTCAGGACTTGTTCCATCAAGGCCGTCGGATCGGAAAGTTTGAATTCTTCAGCGACGTGCCGAAACAGACAGATGAGCAAGATTTGGTCATTGGAATGAGTCTGACCAATGAGCTCTCATACGGTAAAATCGACGCGGCCTTGTCCTATGCCGATCTCGAAGACAGTTCCGCTGGCCTCGATACCGATATCACCGCTTTCCCGTTTCAGGTTGGGTTTCGAGCGAATGAAAAAGAGATCTGGTCTGGCGAGCTCCGCTTTACGTCTCCTGATAGCGATGTATTTGAATATCTGATCGGCACGTCCTGGTACCAAGAAGACCGCGCGTTCACCCGATCGATCGCGTTTTTCAATCCCGGCATTGGTGCTTATAATGATTTTGCAGAGGTACCGGAGCTATTTGCCGGCGGAGAAGACTATGCCTTCTTTGGCTCGACGACTTTCGGCTTGGGCATTGACGGCCTGTTTGGAACGCTCGGGCTTCGTTACGACCACGCGGAACGTGAATCCTCCCAAGAGGGATATCAACTCGCATTTGGCTTGCAGACCATCACATTCCTAGATGTCAGCGGAGAGGCGAGCTATGATCAATGGCTTCCGCGCGCCGCTTTGCGCTACGAGCCCAATGACAACCTTACCCTCTACGCCAATGTCGCGCGTGGTTATGTTCCCGGGGGCTTCAATCTCGCGGCTTCAGCGGATCCGAGTGTTGCCGAAGATATTTTGCAGTTTGGCGAAGAGTCGATTTGGAACTATGAAATGGGGCTTAAAACGACCTTCCCTAATGGGCGCGGCTATCTCAACCTTGCGGCCTTCTTCATTGAGAGCGATGGCTGGCAAGAGTTCGATGTTCTAACCGATGAAAGCGGCGTGCTTACAACGCCGTCCTTCATCTCTTCCGATGCCAATATCGATAATAAAGGCTTCGAAATCGAGCTGGTTTATGATCTCACCGATCAGCTGCAAGCCGCAATGAATTTCGGGTATACAGATGCCGTCTACCGAGACACAGAATTTGTGGTCGGAGGACGTGGACAAGTCGGGACGACTGAGAATCTGGACGGCGTCCCGGTAAAACTTGTCCCTGAATATGATTTCAATGCTGCCGCGGCATATGATTTCGGATCGGGCTTATATGTTCGCGCTGAAGCTAATTTGATTGGCGAAACACCTTTAGAATTTCGAAGCCGAGAACTTGACCCGCTCACCGGACGTGCATCGCAGGATGCCATCGCGCGTTACAATCTCTATGCGGGCTTTGACGCAGATCGATACTCTATAAAAGTCTTCGTTGAGAACCTTACCAATGAACGCGTCGCCTCCGGCCTTGCTTTCCCAAATCTCACCTTTGGTTTTGATGGGACGTTCTACGCGCCGGTCGATCCGCCGCGTGTTATCGGGGTTGAGTTTGAGGCCCGTTTCTGAAGACCACCATCGGGGAACCATGGACCATAGAAGCTCATGCAGATGCTCTTTAAATCAATCTTCACATTCGTCGCGATCGGGCTTATCGCCTGCATTGCTTGGCGGTGGCAAATCAATGGGTGGCCCTCATTGCTCTGGGTCATCATGGTGTGTCTGATGGCCATGATTCGAGCCCCGATTGCCGCCAAAACGAACGCGAACGAGATCACGCAGAAAACCGCTGTTTCGGTAGAGCGCGGCCTTCTATTATTGGTCTCGTTTGGCGGTACGATTTTGCCGGCCCTGCATCTCACCACCGGCGCGTTTGAATTTGCAAATTATCAACTGCCGAATTGGGCAGCTTATTGGGGCGCGGGATTGCTCATTCTCGGTCTCTGGCTGTTCCGGAGAAGTCATGCCGACCTCGGCCAAAACTGGAGTGTGACGACTGAATTGCGAGACGGACAAAAACTCATCACATCCGGCGTTTACAAGACGATCCGACACCCAATGTATAGCGCTATCTGGATCCTGTTTTTGACCCAACCTTTGTTTGTTCACAATTGGATTGCTGGGGTCTCTGGCCCAATCGCTTTTGCCGCAATGTACTTCATCAGAGTGCCGTACGAAGAGAAAATGATGCGCGAACGCTTCGGTGAGGCATATGACGATTATTGCCTTAGGTCCGGGCGAGTTTTACCTCGAGTATAAAAAG
>JBCBGS010000135.1:0-6459 GCA_038526515.1 Pseudomonadota bacterium
CGACGTGACTAAGGCTCACACACACGTGGTTCGTAAGTGAAGAATAGACGTCGTAAATGGAGGGCATAGCAAGGAGGACGCAATGACGACCATGACTGATACATTGACACCGCAGGCCCAAAGCACCGGCCTCATTTCAAAAGTAAAAACCTATGCTCCACACGCGATCGCAGGCGTTGCATCTTTGGTTTTTCTAGACAGCCTGCGCTTCAAGTTTACCAACGCGCCGGAAACGCAAACCATCTTCGGCAAGCTTAACGAATGGGCGGCAAGCTTCGGTGCCGACGGCCTCTTCGCGCAAACCGGCTTGTTCAGCCAGTATGTTATCGGAACCGCTGAACTGATCGCTGCAACGCTGCTCCTGGTTGGAATTCTACCAGCATTTCGCCGCCTGCAAGCTGTGGGTGCACTGATCGCTTTCGCCGTGATGAGCGGCGCGGTGAACTTTCACTTGTGGACCCCGCTCGGCATTGATCCGAACAATGATGGTGGAGGCCTGTTCTTCATGGCCGTTGTCGTCTGGTTCACATCAGCTGGCCTTGCCTTCATTCGCCGAAAAGAGCTCGCAGCTATTTTCTCTGGACTGAAATCCACTCTGTTCCCGGCGCGTTCATAAGACCCCGCTAAACCTCCCAACATTGTTTCTGAAAGATAGACCTATGAAACTTCGCACACTTCTCGCCGCCGCCATGATTGCAGCAGGACCTGTTGCTGTCTCAGCTCCCGCAGCCTTTGCCGATAAGGATCCAATCTATACGGCCAAACGCTCAAATCTGGCCCTGCAAGGCTATGACACGGTGGCCTATTTTACGGTTGGCGAACCAACCAAAGGCTCGGCAGACTATACGACCACATATGAAGGCGCTGAGTTCCGTTTCGCGAGCGAGGAAAACCTCAATCTGTTCCTCGCTGAGCCAGCTAAATACGCCCCTCAATATGGTGGGTACTGCGCCTGGGCTGTCGCTCAAGGTAAGACCGCCAAAGGCGATGCACGCCGCTGGGCTGTCGTCGATGGAAAGCTCTACCTGAACTACAATAAGGGCATCCAGAAAAAGTGGGACAAAAACCGTGCTGGCTTCATCACGAGCGCGGATCAAAATTGGCCGACTGTGCTGCAGGACTAGGGTTTTCTCCCCCTCTAAAGACCGCAGGTTTGCAGCGCGTCGCCAACACCCCCCGCATGGACCCCTCCCATGCGGGGGCTTTTTTATGCGAGCAACAGATGCGGCCATGCCTTGTTAGAGTTAATGTTAAAACGGAATTCATGACGAAGACTTCACCCCATTGAAACTCGAATTCTGCTTCAAGGCGCCTCAAGGCGGGATCTTCCCGTGAGCCTAGGAGGACGAAATGAGAAAATTTGCAGCAGCAGCGGCAGTCGTCGGTGCAGCAATGGCTCCCAACGCGATTGCAGACTCGGAACTATACGTGACCGGCGGTCTGACATCATTCGATGCAGATAGCGTTGATTTGCAAGCGTTTAATTTGCGTGGTGGGATAGAGTTCCATGAGCTGCTCGGCGCAGAATTTGAGGCCGCCTTTGGGCTGGGCGCAGAGGAAATTGATGGCGGCAGCGGCGCCGAGGCAGAGCTTGAAAACCAATTTGGTGGGTTCATTGTGGCGCGCTACCCGGTCATTCCAAATCTCGATGTGCTCGGCCGTATCGGCTACACATCCGGCGAACTGCAAACGTCTAATAATGGCGTGTCGTCAGATGCTGATCTGGATGGCTTCGCTTTTGGTATCGGCGGCGAGTATATGTTCACAGAACAGCTCGGTGTTCGCGGAGACTATACACGGGTCGAAGTTGATGACGACGCGCTTGATGGCGGCGTGAACATGTTCTCGATCGCTGGTGTCTACAAGTTTGGATCGGTTCGCTAAGCGTCCCGCTCGGCCCAAGCCTTCAGAATGTGATGCGCTACGGCCATTGGGGGCGGCGCATAGATGTCCGGATGGGTGCCAGCGAGCACCTGCCGGGCCTCTTCACGCGTGATCCAACGTGCTGCTTCCAACTCGTCTTGCTCAACCGAGATTTCGGTGGTTTGCGCTTCTAGGATGATGCCGACCATCAAAGAGGACGGAAACGGCCAGGGCTGACAGAACAAGTACTCTGCCGACGCCGGATCGGCCTTGATGCCGGCCTCCTCTTCAAGCTCACGCGCAGCGGCTTGCTCTAGCGTTTCACCGGGCTCCACGAACCCGGCCAGCGCAGACCAAAAGCCCGCGGGCCACCCGGCCTGGCGCCCTAGAAGACATTTATCGTCTTTAACCGCGAGCATGATGGCCACTGGGTCGGTTCGCGGGAAGTGTTCGGCGCCGCAGGAGGGGCAGACTCGTTTCCAGCCTGCCTCAGTGACGTCACTCTTCGCCCCGCATTTCGCGCAGAACGAATGGTTTCTGTGCCATTCCAAGAGGCTGCGAGCGGTGGACGCGAGATTAGCCTCCATTGGACTGAGGCCACTCGCGGCTGCGCGCATATCTGTGAAATCCCCAGATCCCTGCAAGAGAGACCCTTCAAGCTTGAAAGCGGGATCCATATCGACTGCAAAGATTGGTGCGCCAGCTTTGTCTTCGCCGAGAAAGATGCGTTCGCCCTGCGGCGTGATTTGCGCCACCTCAGGTCCAAGCCAAACCAGGTTTTGGCCATTTGCCGCCATGAGGGGCTGGCCCTTCTGCATAAGGAACACCAGAACATTTTCAGCGCGGACGGCATTTTCGAGCCAAGCTTCATCTGTTCGATGGTGTGCGGCCCGATTGTTTGGGTGGCTGGCGAGGGGGATATCGTTTGAAGTGGTCATAAGACTGGCTTTAGCAGCTTCACCCCCCTTGTCACGGGATGACCTAAGGGCGATATAGCCCTCGGAGGCTGGCGGTGGACGAACTCCTCGCCAACCGGGTCAGGTCGGGAACGAAGCAGCCCTAACGAGTTTTCCGTTCGGGTCACTGTCCAGTCTCCACTTCTCTCAGTCCTGAAAATGCAACAAGGCCACCCAGTAGAGTGGCCTCGCGCATCGCGTCACAAGGGGGCTAGAGGGGGAGATACCCGTCACGGCGCGACAAACACATTATCCTGAATTTCATTTCCAATACCGGAATTGTCTCGGATGATTTCGGCTAGCGTTGTATCACGAACGCGGTCGCGTTCGTCGGCACTCAAGTCGTTTTCCCACCAAAAGCGATCGCCGTCACGGAGCGCCGTGAATTGACGCACGATGATGGCTTGAAACAGCTCGCCAAGTTGAGACCCCGCGACGGCGTCTTCAGAAAGTCCGCCAACCCAAAGATCGATTGAATTGACGTCGCCATATGTGTCGAACAGGGCATCTGCGAGTTCAGGGTCGGAAGTGATTTCTCCGAACTGTGTGATCCGGGTGAGTCCCATCGCCTCTCGCATGTTATAGTAGCCCGGTACGCCATGATCGCGTCCTCGCTGAATGTTAAGAGAGGCTAGGTCAAGTCCGCCACTGCCCGGCATGCCAAACAGAAAGTTGCGGATGTCATCGACGACTTTCGCATCAATTTCTTGGTGAAGTTGGGTCGCAAAGCCGCGCAAAATTGGATCGAGATCCTCTTCTTCGGTTAGGATTGAGGCGCCCGTGAAAAATGCATCTCTCAACGCTAAATGACCATCTGGAATCTCGTTTCCATCTGAATCCAATCGTAAAAGCTGCGGGTTCAGCATCGAATGTCCCAATCGAAAAGCGGCGACGCTAAATTCGTTGAACACGGTCGGGTCAACGGTCTCATCATAACCTGAATATGCGGGGATCGCGTCTGGTCCGATCAGAGCCGGCAGCCATTCGTCGTATGTGATTACCTGGATTTTGGCGATCACCAGTCGCCGGGCACGTTCATAAATGGCGTCGGCTTCAGCATTCGGATCATCGTTTAGAAACCGCTCGGCCAAGCGATTGTGCTCTCGCACGAAAAGCGTATGCATAACTGTTAGGCCCAATTGTTCATTGGCTCGGATATCTCCGGCTAGGAACAAGCTGGTGGGATCGGTTATAAACCCATTCGCATTTGTCAGGCTTTCCACGTTGAACGGAAGTAGATTGCCCTCGCTGACTTTCAGAAATGGAGTATCCGCAACGCGAAGCGCCGTGTTTCGCGCGTCATCCGATCCGTAGACCATTGATCCATCAATCCAGCTGGTGATTTCGTTCTCTTGCTCGCGAGGGTTGCTCGCATCTGTACCCGTTGAAGCGTCGAAAAGGGCCCGGTTGAACGGAATTACAACACCGCCAGTGCTCAATGGGTCGAAATCTGGGTCGCCCTCAGGAACAAGGATATCGGCAGACTCCTCGGCGCCATCTGTCAGGTCGATGTCGTGATCCATGAACTGACCCCATTGCCAAATGAAATCTGTCCCATTCACAGTGTTCGAAATCGAAAGGCCTTCTGGTTGATCCGAAACACCGTTCGAGACGGCTCTCGCGCTTGGTCGATCCGCACCGGCAAGTTCAGAAATGCCATCCGCATAGTCGTTGGGGGCGAGGCGCTGTAAATGCGCAAACGTTGCGCCCCAATTGGTATTTGTAAGATTGTTGTTCGTGCCGTCATAGGTCCGGACTTCGCGGCTCTCGGCCATTGGTCGATTGTCGTTACGATCACCTCGAGCCCGCTCACGCCGATCATCGGTATCACCCGGCGTACCTTGTGGAGAACGGCTATCGCGTCCGGTGTCCTGAACCGTAATCGTCACACTCTGCGAAACGGTCGCGCCGCGTGCATCCGTTACAGTAAGGCGCAGAACGATCTCTTCCGCATCATTTACATTGGGCGCCCGAAACTCGGGTGCAAGGCTCGAGGTTGAACTCAATCCGACCATCGGACCTGAAACTTGAGACCATTCGATGGTGATTGAGTCGCCATTCGGGTCGCTCGCTGTGCCGTTCAACGTAACCATCGCGCCCTCTGTCACGGTTTGCGCACTGCCTGCGCTGATAACCGGCGCGGCGTTGATAAAATCATCACTGCCTCCGCTGCAGGAGGCGGCAAAGCCGAGGGCCAAGATTGAAATCGTGGGGGTGCGGACAGACATAGAGTTTCCTTCGACAGATTTACGCTGAGCGTTCACATTTTTGCGAAAGATGTCTAGTGCACTGAAATATAATTATTTTTTATTCTGAGTAATTCGACGGAATAACTCAACTCAAACGTTTAATTGGGTTTTTTCGTTGCGCGATGGCTGCAGATTGATTCCATTTTTTTGGCGGTCATGTGTGCACAATTTTGACTGGCTGCTTGCCGCTTCCCCCGAGTCCCTGCCATAAGCTTTTATCATGAGTGACATGCCCGAAACCCCTGAAGACGAGGAACGCGACGACGCGACGTTCTCCATGTTTGGAGAGGCGGAGATGGGTGCGCCGCAGGACGAAGGCTACCAGGTTCTTGCTCGGAAATACCGCCCACGGCTGTTCTCAGACCTGATTGGTCAGGAGGCAATGGTTCGCACGCTGACCAATGCGTTTGAGACCGGTCGGGTGGCGCACGCGTTCATGCTGACCGGCGTCCGCGGCGTTGGGAAGACAACGACGGCAAGACTCTTGGCGCGGGCATTGAATTACACGCGTGACGGCAGTGATGCCCCAAGTATGAGCCTGGACCCGCCGGGTGACTTTTGTTCGGCGATCATGGCAGGCAATCACCCTGACGTTTTGGAACTTGATGCGGCGTCACGGACAGGTGTCGCTGACATGCGCGAATTGCTGGACGGTGTGCGCTATGCGCCCGTCGCCTCGCGCCACAAAGTCTACATCATAGACGAAGTTCACATGCTCTCGACAGCGTCATTCAACGCTCTGTTAAAGACGCTGGAAGAGCCGCCGCCGCATGTGAAATTCATTTTCGCGACGACGGAAATCCGCAAAGTGCCGATCACGGTCCTGTCGCGCTGTCAGCGCTTCGATCTAAAACGTCTCGAAAGCGGCGAGCTGTCGAAACACCTTGCGAAAATCGCCGAACGCGAAAGTGCGAATGTCTCCGAAGAAGGGCTCGCCTTGATTGCGCGGGCGGCTGAAGGATCGGTGCGTGATGGTCTTTCGATCTTGGATCAGGCCATTGTTCAGGCACTCGACGGCGATCAGGTCACCGGAGAGCGAGTGCGCGATATGCTCGGCCTGGGGGATCGCTTACGGCTGCTCGATGCGTTTGAATTTGCCATCCAGGGCGAAGCGCAAAAAGCCGTGGAAGAAGTCGCAGATCAAGTTCGTGCCGGTGCGGACCCGCTGGTCATTCTAAAAGACATGCTCGAGATCGCGGCAGATATCGCTACGGTTCAAGCGGCCGGAAACAATTACCAACTACCCGGCCCTGCAGACTGGACGAAGCGTACTCACGAACTTGCAGCAGCGCTGACCCCAGCGCAGGCCCAGCGTAATTGGCAAATACTCCTTTCAGGCTACCGCGATACGCAAACGGCGCCAGAGGCTGATACGGCGCTGCGTATGGTTG
>JBCBGS010000136.1:0-6426 GCA_038526515.1 Pseudomonadota bacterium
CCAGGAAAGCGATTGGCAGCTCGAGTTGGCTGCACGTCGTCTCTATATTTGAAAGCTCCCAATGCGCCATCATGCGCAAAGCGCCCTGAATGTGCCCGCGGCATCGCATCAAGCGCGCATAGGCCTCAACATCCACTTTATCTGGATCTGATCCGACTTGTTTGACGAGGTACTCGACGCGCGTATCTCGTGTGGCGTTGCGCGCAACCAAGCTCGCTGCGATGCCGCCAAAACTTGCCAGTTTGGCCATCGACGGCGCGATGACGCGCATCATGCCATAAAAGGGTCTAAGGGCGCCATTGATCAAAACCAGCATGTCGGATGCGCCGTTTCGTTGCGCCGCCAAGTGTGTTGCGATTGCGGCCCCAGCAGAATGCCCCACAATAATCGCCGGGCGTACTTCTAACTCGGCGAGTAGATGTTCCAGCGCACGAGAAACATTGGCGAGCGTTGGTCGAAACGCGCGCGGCGTGTGCGTGAACCCGTGACCTGGGAGATCGACACTGATTGTTTCATACGTCTCGGCAAGCTCGGTCACGAGTGGCGCCCATGAATGGGTTGCTGCGCCGGTCCCATGAATGAGAAGCATCACCGGACCAACGCCGGTGCGTTGAATGTGCCAAACAAATCCGCCGACCCGCCAGAACTCGCTGAATTCACGATTCGGCCATCTCATGCCATCCACCTGCCAGTCTGGATCACCTGATCGCGCTGGTGGGGGATTAGAACGAAGAGGCATCGGTATGGCCGCCTAATGTGACCCAATTCTTTGGCGGACGAGGCGCGAGACCGTATCGCCGTCAGAGTTGGGCAAAAACTGATACTGCGCGCCCAGATCTTCACCAAGCTGCCGGGTGCGCGGGTCTGGTCGGCGTGAGGTATCAAAAATGACACTGGAAAAGCGGCCATTGATGAGCGTTCGAGCCAGCCGTGCTGTTTGATCCCTCGCCGTTTGACGATCAGCCGCGCGCTCGAGTGAGACGTTCCCGCTACCATCTGTCAAAAAGACCAAAAAGGGCGTGCGACCACGCTCTTTTTCTGCTTGAGCGACACGAAACGCCTCAGCAACCGCGTGGGCCAGTGGGGTCGATCCTCCGCCGGCAAGCTCTGAGATTTGACGGCGCGCGCGCACCAAAGAACGCGATGGTGGAAGCAAGAGCCTGGCCTGTGTGCCAGAAAAGGAAACCAAAGAGACCAAGTCGCGTCGAGCATAGCATTGCGATAATAAACGCTCGATCGCGCCTTTCGCTTCAGCCAATCGATTGGCCGCAGCTGATCCGGATGCATCGACCACAAAAATGACTGACGACTGTTTGCGGCGCTTGAATTGTTTTAACCGCAGGTCGGCTTTCATGATTTTAAATCCGGAACCCTTGGTCGGATTGGCGCGTGCCGTTTGCCAAGGCGCTGCTGTTCGGAGCGTCGCCAATATATCTATCCGCCCGGAGCCTAGCTGCGTGCGCTTAGAGCGATCAGGGCGGCCGCGATCGGACGCCCGCACATATCCACCCGTTTGCCCGGAAATTCCCGCTCTCCCGCGATCGATTCCGCGTTTCGCAATGGGATCCAAATGGACGGGCGCGCTCGCGACTGCGTGAACGATTTGTTCCGCGAGAGCGTCTACAGTTTCGGGTTCATCTTTTTGTGCGGCTGGCGGGTGATCATCATTGGACGTCTTGTGGTCTTCCTGTTCGCGAGATTGCTCAGTGGGCGGTGAATCTGCGACGCTCGTTCCGCGGCCAGTGAGGACCAGTTCACAGGCCTGCGTGAGGTCATCTGGCTTGACTGTTTTGCGCCCATTGAGGGCGGCTAAGGCGGATGCCGCGTGCGCACAATATATCGGCACCCTCATCGATCCCACGCCGAGTTGGAGACAAGCGAGCGATATGGCGGCCACAGTATCTTCGGAGACGTTGCAATCCTTCATATGCGTCCGGGTTCGAAGAACATCGTCCTCTGAAAAAACGACGCCTCCGATTTCTTGCCATCTCTCTGTCCGCAAATCCGCCCGAAAGGCAAGCTGCTCAGCAAGCATGGACGGTATGTGAGACGTCGCATCGTGGGTGTTGTCGAAGGCAACCAAAGCCATCGCATTCGAGTGGCGTCTTTGTTGGTCCAAGTGAAGCGCAAGCGCTGTTGATACGCCGGGCCGCAAGCGTTCGACCCCATTAACGAAAACCATCCTTCCCCGCGCGTCATCCAGCAGGCCAGATTGATACTTGGCTTTTGCAGCACCGAGCGAGCGAGAGACGTCGAGCGATTTGTAGAGCCGGTCGACCGAGACAGTGGCCGGGATGGGCAGTGGCGCTTGTAGCGGTGCCTTCAGCGTCGCGAACTGATCCTTCCAGGCATCTAATACGGGACCGTAGAAAGCATTGATCAATATCCCACCAAACAAATCAGGTCGCGCATGCGCCAGGACCGTGCCGAGCGATGCGCGATCCCATTGCGTCATCATGCTGGGATCACTTCATCAACGGCGCGCTGAACACGCGCCGATGCGCGGGTCTCATCGAGCGGGTCTTTGCGCAGCCTATGGCTGAGGGCGAGAGGGGCTGCACGTCGCAAATGCGCCGGCTCTACGTGAGTTTTGCCTGCAAGCGCAGCCAGGCCGGCAGCGGTGCGAATGAGCGATAGCTCTCCTCGAAGTCCGTCAGACCCAAGCTTTAGGCATAACGCCGCACACGTCTCGAGGATTTCGTCAGGGGTCTCAATGTTTGGACGCGCCTCTCGTGCAGCAGAAATCCGTTTTCGCTGCGCTGCATCTTTTCGGCGCCATTTTTTCGCGAATTGATCTGGATCTTCATCGAATTCGCGGCGGCGCTTGATGATTTCCACGCGATCTTCGATCACCAGCGGCGTAGACACTTCGACGAAGAGCCCGAAGCGGTCCAAAAGTTGCGGACGCAATTCTCCCTCTTCCGGATTGCCGCTGCCTATGAGGACAAACTCGGCTGGATGGGTGATGCTCAAACCTTCACGCTCAATGCGATTCACGCCCGAAGCTGCGGCGTCGAGTAAGATGTCGACGAGGTGATCATCGAGAAGATTCACTTCGTCGACATATAGAAATCCACGATGGGCAGCTGCCAACAGACCAGCTTCGAACACCATTTCACCGCTACCAAGAGCGCGCTCCAAGTCAATCGAACCGAGTACACGATCTTCTGTTGCCCCCAGAGGCAAGTTCGTCACCGGGGGTGATTCCACGATCGACGGAAGCCGGCTGTCTTTTTGTTGCGACTTACATTTTTCGCAAAGGCGGGTTGAGTCGGCAGGATCGCACCGAAACTGGCAGTTTTTCACCACCTCTTGCGTTGGTAGCAACGCTGCGAACGAACGGATCATTGTGGTCTTGCCTGTGCCTCGGTCTCCAAACGCAAGAACGCCGCCGATTTGACGATCGACCGCAGACACCATGAGGGCATCTTTCAATGCTTCCTGACCAACAATGGCCGAAAACGGAAACGCGTTGCCTGGCAATAAATTTTCCCTTCACCCAGAGTATGAACGAACTGATGACTCAGTTCGATGCTAGGTGAAAGCCTGACATCGAACATGATCCTACTCAAATTTATACTAGGCGCTTAACATCTACTCAGACAGATATCCTGCTTCCTCAGCAGCAGCCCAGATGTCTTCAAAGCGACGCCCTGCCAAACCAGGATGACGCACGGCCTTGGCCGCGTCTAAGTTATCGAGCTTACCTTCACCTTCGACAACGATTAGTCCAACCATTCCTCCAGCGTAGTGAGGGACACATTGATAGCCGTAAATTCCAGGCTTCGTGAATGTGTATTCGACATCCGCATTGATCTGACTGTACCAAGCTTCGACGCCCTCAGGAATCATGCCGGGGATGGAGGCAGATTGATGCGACGGCTCGGTCGCAACCCACTTCACGGTGTCACCCACATTCAGCTGTAGCAGGTTAGGAGTAAACACCATCGTCTCGCGGCGATTGTCAGGATTGACCGTGAACATTCCGACTTCCACGACGCGACCCGTTGAAGCCACGTCAGCCGTCTCATCTTCGACGACATCCGTTGTTTCTTCAACGACGTCTGTCGCTTCCTCAACCACGTCCGCAACGTCTTCTGAGACATCTTCGACGATGTCTTCAACTTCCTCAGTGGCCGCCTCAACAAGAGCTTCCGCCTCTTCAGCAGCTGGTTCAACAACCGCTTCTTCCACAACCTCCGCAACGGTTTCAACGTCTGTCGTGGTTGGCTCATCGGCCGTCGGCGTGGCAGGATCAGACCCGCCGCAAGCAGACAGGAATATGGCGAGCCCCGTCGCAGCAAATGCTGTCTTCATTTCGTTTCCAAACAATTTCATGCGTTTCTCCTAATCACCCTTTGTTTTTATCGACTTAGTTCAAACAGCGTTGTTTCCAATTTAATACGTTGCACCACACGCGCCTGAAGCAAAGATTCAAAGCCTATGATTACCACTTAACCCTCTCCCGAATTTGAAGCAAATCATCAAAGTGGTGGTCTAAATAGTGCCTTAACCAAGCGGTCTGTTGAGAGACCGGCAGTTCAGTGCCGTCATGCAGGCCTTCTAAGCTGACAAATTTGACATCGCTGGCTTCTTCCGGATTGGGAACCGCTGGATGGCTAGCCCGTCCAAAATGCATGTGCACGATTTCGTTTTCGATCATCTCGCCGTCGAGAACCGCACGATAGCGCGCGAGGAATCCTCGTTGCAGCTCCGCTTCAATTCCTAGCTCTTCTTTTAGGCGCCGTTCTGCCGCTGCGCTAATCTGTTCGCCTGGTCGAGGATGTCCGCAGCAAGTATTCGCCCACTTACCGCCTGAATGGTATTTTTGGATCGCTCTTTTCTGTATCAGCGTTTTCCCGTCGGATCGAAATAAGAAAATGGAAAAGGCGCGATGCAGCGCGCCTTTAAAATGTGTTTCGAGCTTTACACCAATGCCAACCTCTGCATCGCGCTCATCCACGAGCACAACGCGTTCGGCAGCATCATTTGAAATAGACATTGATTCGTGTCTACCAAGCTTTGCAGCGCATGTCATCTAAAAGATGAATGATGAAGTACTTGAGAAGTTGCAGAGGCAAGAAATGCGGACAAGAGTTTCACAGAGCTCACGGTATGAACACCGCTATTTCAAACACTTGAGAGGCAACCAAATGAGTCGTTCTTGGTTCACAAAGGAACCACTCGAGATTCTTCTTTTGGACGGTCCTTAGGTGTGCGAACTTTTAAACGACAAATAGGATTACAAGGTGTAGCTGCGGTGAACACGGTCAGAGAACGATTGGTAAAAAGAGGTTGGAACCCCACCCAACTTGAAATTGCTCACCGCCCACGCTACGGAAGCTGAAAGAACACGATGCCAGGAACGAAAAAATTTCTACATTCTGGCGTGTATAGTAGACAGTCGCAGTTCGCTCAATTCGACGAGTTGGGACCGCGAAACACAAGTTAACTCTGACAGGGCGACAAATTGAAATGCATGCCATCATAGAACGCCGGATACGCCTCCTAATTATCGTGTTGAGCGCTTGCGCATTCGCCCAGTTAGCGAATGCAGCTGGCGGCGCCAAGCATGCGGAACCTCCGGAAGGTGGTTGGAGTTTTGCGAAACTTCCTGCAGGTCAATTGGAACAAGAAAGCGTCCAGCGCGGGTTTCAAGTTTATCAAGAAGTCTGCGCCGTTTGTCACAGCATGGAGCTTTTATCTTACCGCAACCTCGGAGAAAAGGGAGGGCCGTTTTATAGTGACGAGTATCCCAATGCGAACGACAATCCGTTGGTCAGAGCAATTGCGGCAGAGATTGAAGTGCTGGACTCGGAGCCAGATGAGTTTGGTGAACCCGTCTACCGCCCAGGACGACCTTCGGACCGGTTTCGATCACCGTATCCAAACGAGCAAGCTGCGAAGGCAGCCAACGGTGGAGCGCTTCCACCAGACTTATCAGTCATCACCAAGGCACGCGGGCATGGTGCTGAAGGAGATGGAGCATCTTACGTATATTCCTTGCTTAAGGGCTACCCGGACTTCTCAGAGGTAAAAGTTAAGCAAGATAGTGACGGGAATTTCGTCAACTATATCGAGTTTGACGATGGAAAAGTGGTCGGAACACTGATCCAACCAATTGGCTTGTACTATAATCCTTATTATGCGGGTGACGCCACTCCGCAATGGGAAGGAGATCCCCGTCATGTTCCCTATGGGGGCTTTTTAGCGATGCCCGCGCAACTTCCCGATGGGCGAGTTCAATACATAGACGGTACCGAAGCCACAACCGCGCAAATGGCATATGACGTTGCACAGTTTTTACACTGGGCGGGTGATCCAAAACAATACCAACGAAAGTCGCTCGGACTACCTTCGATCATGTATCTCGTATTCTTGGCGATATTGCTCTGGTTCTCATACAAAAGAATCTGGCGAAAAGTT
>JBCBGS010000137.1:0-6388 GCA_038526515.1 Pseudomonadota bacterium
AAAAGCCCGAGCGCAGGAGAAATCCTGCCCGGAGCGGCCCCAAAAGACATCGCCGCGCAATATGAACGCGGAGGCGCTGCTTGCTTATCTGTGCTTACCGATGGGCCCAGTTTTGGCGGTAGCTTGGCAGACTTTGCCGCCATTCGCGGCGCTGTCTCTCTGCCGATGCTGCGAAAAGACTTCATGATTGATACAATCCAAGTCGCAGAGGCTCGGGCGCACGGTGCTGATGCGATATTGGTTATTCTCTCCTGTACAGACGACGCCTTGGCGAAAGACCTCGTTCAGGCTGCGCATGCGTTAGAGATGGACGCGCTGATCGAAACGCATGATGCGGCTGAGGTGGAGCGCGCGCTCGCCCTTCCCTCCAACCTTATCGGGATCAACAATCGCGATTTGAAGATCATGAAAACAGATCTCGCCACGTCTGAAGTGCTTTCACATTTGATCCCAGAAGGCGTCGATTTTGTTTCTGAAAGCGGGATAAGCGATACTGGCGACATCGCCAGGTTACGGAAAACCGGAGCACGGCGTTTCCTGATTGGGGAAAGCTTGATGAAGCGAGACGATCGTGAGGCGCATGTTCGCGCACTCCGCGCTGCGCGATGAGCCTGCAGCTTCGTAAATTCACGAAGAAAGACATCGCCCCATTATTTGCGTGGTTCCAATCTGAACGAGAAGTGTTGCAATGGGCCGGGGCCGCGTTGTCTTGGCCACTGCGTCGCGGCGAGTTTATTGAGCTGATCAAGCTTCACCGCGGCGGCGCGCCCGTCAGAGAAGTTTGGGCCGTTATGCGCGCAGACGAGATGGCAGCGCATTTCCAAATCTCCTTCAACCGGCGTCTTAACACGGCTGGATTGGGGCGTATTGCAATCGCGCCCCAACTTCGTGGACAGGCGCTCGCTGCAGATTTGATGGACCTCATCTTAAGCCAAGCGTTCTCTCGCGCTTGGGTCCACCGGGTCGATCTATTGGTCTATTCCCACAATGACGCCGCGATCCGCACCTATCAACGAGCTGGTTTCGTGCTCGAAGGCACGCGCCGCGAGACTACGCCCATCGCAAACGAGCTTTGGGACACACATATGATGAGTCTCCTAAGACGCGAGTTTGACAAAAGAACAGAACGAGAATAAACAGAACGAGAACAGATTCGTTATTCCGGAGAATAATCGTGCTCACGACAAAGCAAAAAGAGCTCCTACTTTTCATTCATGAACGGATTAAGGCCGACGGTGTTTCGCCTTCCTTCGATGAAATGAAAGAAGCGCTCAATCTCGCCTCGAAATCCGGGATTCACCGCCTCATCGTCGCGCTCGAAGAGCGTGGGTTCATCCGTCGCCTCGCCAATCGGGCCAGAGCTCTGGAAGTTCTTAAGATGCCGGACTCAGCGACCCCCGCTGCCCCGCCGCGCGGACGCCAAACCTTCCGTCCAAGCGTCGTCGGATCACAAAAACCGCAAATGGGGCACAATACGATTCCGGTTCTTGGTCGAATTGCTGCAGGTGTCCCAATCGCCGCCATCCAAAATGAGGTCGATAGAGTTACTCCACCGGAGGAATATGCCGATAGCGAGGCCCATTATGCCCTCGAGGTCAAAGGCGACTCCATGATCGACGCGGGCATCTTAGATGGCGATATCGTTATCCTGAAGCGTACCGATAGTGCCAATTCCGGTGATATCGTTGTAGCGCTCATTGATGATGAGGAAGCAACACTCAAACGCCTACGCAAAAAGGGCGAGTCTGTTGCGCTGGAAGCCGCTAACCCCGCTTATGAAACACGCATTTTTGGACCTGACAGAGTGCAGGTCCAGGGACGCCTTGTGGCGCTTATTCGCAAGTACGAATAGCGCCATCGTTACTCGTCTAAACGACAAATTCGCCAAGCCCGACTGCCACAGTCGGGCTTTTGTTTGCGTTGAAAGCCGTCATTCGTCGAAACGAGAGTTACGCCGTTCGAGCGTATAATTTCTTCCCAACTGACAATTAAAGGTGCCTGATCTGTCGCAAAGACATGCGCCGCAGGCACCTCTAACTGTGCGGACAATCGGATCATGTGTCGCGCGAATTCAAGCTCACAATGGGTCTGCGCAATACAAACCCGATTGACTGCGAGCCCCGAGAACCGAAGCGGTCCTAGTCCATTTTCATCTCGCCAAGCGACGCGTTCGACGTCCCCGTTCCTGAATTCGAGAAAAACGTCCCCAGAAGGCGCAAAATGGATCTTGTCGGAGCCGGATTGAAACCAAATCGATCCAGCGGCTAGAGTTATTCCGGCTACCGCAAGCCAAGCCGCCATAGGTGTCCGTAACAAGCAAAAAATAACAAGCGAGCCGACGAATAGCCCAAAGCTCAAGGCTGGCATTTGAGGCACTGAAAGCGCTTGATCCACATCCCAGGCGGAAAAGAAATGTGCAATGTCCAGCACCAAACCGAGAGATGCGCCAAACACTCGCAAAGCGATCCCGTCCAAACCGAGCGGAACCAGCACCAATGCAGCCGCAGCGGCAGGCGCGGTCACCAAAGATATGATCGGCATCGCAAGTAGACTCGCGATCAACCCAAGTGGCGCTGCTCTCTCAAAATGAAATAAGGCGAATGGCATAGTGGCAAGGCTTGATACAGTTGATGTGACGACCAATGATTTGAGCCAAAACATGACTTTGCCGCCGGAAACCTCACCGAGGATACGACGCCGTCTGTTCCATCGCTCATAAGTCGCAACCAGTGCCCCTGTCGCAGCAAATGACATTTGAAAGCCAGGAGTTAGAACGCTCCATGGCGCGACCGCGATCACAACGATCATCGCAATTGCAAGTGACCGGAGGCTCAAAGCCGTTCGGTCGACAAGGACCGCACCAAACAGGATCGCAGCCATGACGAAGGCGCGTTGCGTGGAAATGCTGGCGCCAGAGAGAATGAGATAGACCGCGCAAGCAAGCAAAGCTGCGAGCGCCCCAAGCTTTTTCACTGGAACCCTTAACGCGATCGGTTCAATGAGCGCGAGCCCGCGCCAAGCCAACAGAAAAATCAGCCCACCTACGATCCCCATATGGAGCCCTGAAATCGCTAACAAATGCGCTAAACCAGCGCCGCGAAGCGCCTCCTGATCCGCGTCTGTCATAAAGCTGCGATCACCAGACGCGAGCGCAGCTGCAAACCCGCCGGAACGATCGCCAGCCGACTCGAAAACGTATTACGCAAGTCGCCGCCGAGCTTTGGAAATTTCGAGCGCGGCGCCTCCCAGAATAGTATTGGGGGCTCCGATTGCACCACCGCGACACCGCCCTTGAACATATCCCACTGCGCCCAAGCCACTATACCAGGCTTGCCGATCGAAAGCATAGTCGCCTTCGATGATGGGGGCAGGCGGTGGGCGCAACACAACCCAGCATCGAACAAATCGACCGGGCTCAGTCTCAAGCCCCGAAATATGTGTGACGCGCACAATTGGCGGCGTTAGATGATCGTCCACTCCGTCGATGGCGTGCACTTCCAACCTGAGACGCACACCGCGCTTCGCTGGCAACGCCCGTTGTGCCCATCCTTCAAGAAGTACAGGGCCAATCTCTGAACGTATGGTCGGATGAGCGATGCGCTCCGTTGCGAGGCCACCTGAAAGTGCTCCGATCGTTAGTCCAGATATAGCCCACGCAAACGCGGTGATGCTGGATACCGTAGATTTGAATTTTACAAACAGAACGGAGAAGACCCCGCCGCCGGCTGCTACGATTAGAGCATATAAGTCTGGCTCAAAGTCGATCAGAAAATACCATGTCGCTCCGAGCATCATGCCGATCGCGAACATAATAGGCGCCTGAACCTGGATGGCGGCCAGCGGAAAACGCTGCATCTTTCCTCCCCGCCCCTTGCGAAACTGTAGCAGAGCGTGTTGAAGCGGGGAAGATTGACCCAAAAGCCTGAATTAGCGCCTGAATTTTCCTATGACCGTCGTAACCCGTTTCGCTCCCTCCCCTACCGGCATGCTCCATATTGGTGGCGCGCGTACGGCCCTTTTCAATTACCTGCTGGCCAAACGTCATGGCGGCAAATTCTTGTTACGGGTCGAGGATACAGACAAAAAACGTTCAACAGACGAGGCAACCCAAGCCATCTTGGATGGTATGGACTGGCTAGGTCTAGCGCCCGACCATCCTCCTGTTTTCCAGAGCAAAAGCGCTGATCGTCACATGGCGTGCGCGATGGAAATGGTAGACGCGGGCAAAGCGTTTCGCTGTTACGCAACACCAGAAGAGCTGCAGGCGCGCCGCGATGAAGGCGAGGCGAAACGTGCCGCGGCCAAAGATGATGGCCTCAGTGATGACGAGCGCGCCACACTCAGAGCGGAGGCAGATGACCTGCTTGCGCCATATCGTTCGCCCTGGCGCGATGGTGGAGCACCTCCATCGGCGGATGCGCCATACACCATCCGCCTGCGCGCGCCCGATCAAGATGTCATTACAGTGCGCGATCACGTACAAGGTGAGGTGACGCTCAAGACGCGCGAAATTGATGATCTAATCCTGCTACGCGCAGATGGCACGCCGACCTATATGCTCGCTGTCGTGGTAGATGACCACGATATGGGCGTAACGCATGTCGTTCGCGGAGATGACCATTTCCGCAATACATTTCGGCAATTGCCGATCTATTGGGCGATGGGATGGGATGTCCCCGAATTTGCTCATGTCCCGATGATCCATGGATCGGACGGTGCAAAACTCTCAAAGCGTCATGGCGCGCTTTCCACGCTTGCCTATCGCGACATGGGTTACTTGCCAGAAGCCATGAATTCCTACCTCGTGCGCTTGGGGTGGAGCCATGGCGATCAAGAGATCTTTACGATGGCTGAAGCGGGGGAGGTTTTCGACCTCAGCGATATCAACAAGGCGCCTGGACGGTTGGATCTGGAGAAGCTTGGCGACGTCAACGCGCATTTTATTCGCGAAGTCGACGAAAGCAGACTTCTGGATCTCCTCACACCAGAAATCGCGAAGCTCGCTGATCTCAATGATGAACTGACTGAGCGACTGCAGCAAGCGCTCCCCACCCTGAAAGAACGAGGGCAGACCCTGCCTCAACTGGCTGAGTCTTGTCGGTTTTTATGGGATAGCAATGCAGAGAATTTGAACAAGAAAGCACGGAAAGCATTACGGGAAG
The DNA here is from genome assembly GCA_038526515.1 of Pseudomonadota bacterium. Taxonomy (GTDB): domain Bacteria; phylum Pseudomonadota; class Alphaproteobacteria; order Caulobacterales; family Hyphomonadaceae; genus Henriciella. The sequence continues at coordinate 5,163 of JBCBGS010000137.1, forward strand.
ATGCGCTCAAACGTTTATCAGATATCCGTGAAGCACTAGACCAATCTGATTCTTGGACTATTGAAGCATTGCAGCACGTCTTAGAGTCGTATTGTGCAGTGCACACGCTATCTATGGGACAGGTTGGGCCGCCTTTACGGGCAGCATTGACCGGAGGGCTGCCAGCGCCAGACCTCGCGCCAGTCATGTATTGGCTCGGCCGCGATGAAGTCTTGGCGAGAATTGGGAAACACTTGCCTGCTTAAACGCGGGCATACGGACAGGAATGCAAGAGGGCAAAGATGATCAATAAGACCAAACAGACAGGTACAGCTACCCTTAACGTTAAGGGAAAGGACATTGAGCTTCCGATTATGAGCGGAACGCACGGTCCTGATGTTGTAGATGTGAAACGCCTGTACGCCGAAGCAGGCGTTTTTACGTTGGACCCAGGGTTTACCTCAACCGGGTCATGCGAAAGCCAAATCACGTTTATCGACGGTGAGCAGGGTATTCTGCTGCACCGCGGTTACCCAATCGATCAGCTTGCAGAACAGTCTGGCTTTCTTGAAGTCGCTTACCTCCTCTTGAACGGCGAACTTCCAACCCAGAGCGAGTTTCGTGAGTTCGCTGGTTTGGTGACGCAACATACGCTTCTGCACACTCAAATGGACCGCTTTTTCGATGGCTTCCGTCGTGACAGCCACCCTATGGCGATGCTGACAGGTACTGTTGGTGCGATGTCAGCTTTCTACCCAGGCGCGATGGACAGCTCCGATCCTGAAGAGCGCAACCTCGCTTATATCCGCCTGATCGCAAAAATGCCGACCCTGGCCGCGCGTATTTATAAATACACGCAAGGACAGAAGTTCGTTGATCCAATCAATGAGCTGTCTTACGGCGAAAACTTCCTGCGGATGTGTTTCTCTGTTCCGGCTGAAAAGTACAAAATCAGCCCGACGCTCGCCCGCGCTATGGACAAGATCTTCATCTTGCATGCGGACCACGAGCAAAACGCTTCTACCTCCACCGTTCGTCTTGCGGGCTCTTCGGGCGCGCACCCTTATGCGGCGATTGCAGCGGGTGTGGCCTCACTTTGGGGACCGAGCCACGGCGGCGCGAACGAAGCTTGCTTGAACATGCTTCGCGAAATCGGCACCGTCGATCGCATTCCGGAATTTATCGAGCGCTCGAAAGACAAGTCTGACAGATTCCGCCTCATGGGCTTTGGCCACCGGGTATACAAA
>JBCBGS010000138.1:0-6375 GCA_038526515.1 Pseudomonadota bacterium
CACGCGATCATAAAACGGCGCTATGTGCACAATCCGATGCATCCAATAGAAGTAGAAGTCTTGGATGAGGAGCAGCAGTGGAATCTGAACGCAAAACCAAAGCCAGCCATAGTCACTCACCTCGAAATAGAGTTGCGCACATCCCGCGCGATTAAGCCCGATAATAACCCCAATCACCCCGAGAAAGACGAGGACGGACTGCATCGAATATCCGACCTCTCTTAGGATTTGTTCGCGTGAGAATGGAACACCCTGCAGCCGCCGCCATGGGGCAATCTTTCCGATCAACATTGAAAGACCAAACCCCATGCCTGCGATCATAAAATAGCGCGCGAGTACTAGAATGGCGATAATGGTTGCCAAAGCGCCGAGTTGGACGAAACCTGGCCAATCTGCGAGCCATGTGGAGACAAACTCATAGGGCATGGGTGTTCCTTTCTGTAGTCGATTAGTCGAACCGATAAGTGAGCGAGGCGACGGCTGAGGTCTCGCCGCTGAGCTGATGCCAAACGCCAAGGCCGAGCAGGGTTTTATTGGTAAGCGGGATCCCGATACCGGCTTCGATGGCCCATGGGTCTTCGAATTCCTGCGTTAAGTTTACGCGGACCGTTTCACCGTTTAGGACCAGGGCTTGTTCGACATCCCGGCTGATCCAATTGTAACTCCCGCCGATGCGATAGACGATATTTTGACGGTCGAGATTGACGGGATAGATCAAGCCGAAACTCGCGTTTGCCCCTTCTGAAGACACAGACTCATCGAGCTCGTTCCAGATAAACTGAAAGCTCGAATAGGCGGCGATTTTATCACCCCCAATCTGAGCGATCGGAAGCACCGCATTTGCTCCCATTCCAAGCGAATAGCCGTCCACTTCTCGGTTTGTATCGCGGTCAATTGTGATCGGGCCATCGAAGAAGTCCGAAAACGGTCCCGTCGGGGTGCCGCTAATAATCACGCCGGTTTCAGTGTCACTCGAAATCAGTCCACCGCGAGCGACCACTTCAAAAAACGGCAAGATGCGATAGCCAACGCTGCCGGAGACGATGGTTGAAGAAACAGACAAGTCGTCACCGAGAGTGGCTTCAAAATCGCTCTCTTCCAGCTCATTCGGAAGTTCGATTTCGCTGTCGACGATCTTAATAGCGGCATTCGAGGCAACAACACTCATGGTCACCGTCCATTTGCCGCGATCATCAGCCGCGGCGCGCATCTCATCAAGATCTTGAGCCTTCGCTGAGGTCACGCCAATCAAAGCGCTGACCCCAGCGATTGGGATAAGTTTATGGATCATAGACTTTGCTCCTGACATCGCGCCTAAAGCGGTGATCGCTCTGCGCGAACGGCCGCCATCTCGTCGGCTGTCAGCACGTCATCACCATCGATGTCGCCTTGCTCGAATAAGGGTGCCGGGGCACTCATCATTTCTTCTTTGGTAATTTCGCCATCTCGGTCTGCGTCGAAATCAGTCTGCAATCGCTCAAGCGCGTCGTTGAAGCGCGCGGCGAAAGGCCGAGCCGGACTGTCATCCTTGCTCACGACGCCGTCGCTATTGCGATCAAGGCGCTCGAAAGAGTTCGCGCGCATTTCTAGCACTTCCTCCCAAGAGATGTTCCCATCGCCATTCAAGTCTGCATGAGAAATCAACTCGTCGGCATCAGGGTTTTGAGCGAGGGCCTGTCCAGTGGTCGCAACGAGGGTTGCAAAACTCGCGGCAATTACGATTTCGAGGCGGTTCAGTTTAAATTTGGTCATTAGATTTTGTCCTTGGGTTTTGGATGTGGGAGCGTGTCAAAGAGGTGTTGACCGGGGAGGTCTTCAAAGAACCACGCGATAGGAAGGCCATGGGCCATGGCTAAACGGGACAGGTGCAGTGCACCGATCCGGAGTTCGCCAAGCTCCATGGCGCGATAGGTCTCAACAGAATCGCCGATCATTTCGGCCACGTCCTGTTCAGAGAGTTGAGCGCTATATCGAGCGCGGATGATCCTTGCGGCAAGCCGTCGGTCGACTTCATTTACCGGACCAGGCGTGCCGGGCATTCGCGCGGGTGTTTTGCGAAGGGATGGCGATTGCATCTTAGAAGCCCACCGAAATGGACGTGGTCGCAAAGATCTCTTCTTCATCGCGACCCGTAGTGGTTCCGCCGACGAAACTCACAGTAACCGTCTCAGTTGCGTAAATGCTCGCTCCGAGAGAGAGTTCCGCCCAGGCTGCCTCGTCGAGTTCTTGTCGTGAGCTTGCGCGCAAGCCGCCGTTGCGAGACGCAGAGGTAATCCCGGTCGAAGCGCCGTTCTCGGTATATAGCCCTAGTATATCCGCAAACATATAAACGGCATCCGTGGCGACATATCCGACGCCCATTCCGGCAGAGCCCGTCAAGCCAGCCTGTTCCTCGCTGACAGCGGTTGGGGCGAGAGACTCGTCAACCGCTGTCGTGGCGGTTGTTGATTCAGATTGGCTCCAACCGAGGCTGGCATTTGGAATGATGTCCCAGTCGCTTGAGACAAAGGTCCGAGAGATCGCGGCTGAAACGGCAAAACTATCGACCTCGGAGGAGAGGTTTACGCCTGACCCTTCGAGCAGCCCGAAGCGCGACTCTTCAATGATAACCTGCCCGTTATAATCGTCCCGACCAAAACTGGCGCTGAGGTCGACATAAGCTTCTCCGACTGGGAATGCGAACCAGACTGACCCGAAGACACTCGACCGGTCGGTGACCTCTACTTGGTCAAAGAGGGCATCAGATCCGTTAGATGTGCCGATTGACCCGCCCATTGTGTTGTCACCGATTTGGCGTGACAGCGAAACAGATAGCGACACGGCGTCACGATCAGAACTGTCAATCTCAGACCAGGACCCACTGGTGCTTAGTGTCCAGTCAGGTGTGTCAGTCTGTGCGTTTGCGGAGGCGAAGGAGAGGCAAACCGCCAGAGCAATATTGGTAGATAAAAACTTCACTGAAAGCTCCATAATTTCTGGGAGGATTGGAAGCCGCTGGTCGGATTTGGATGAGGGGGGGGGCTCCAAATCCGAATAGGCGATGGGGACGATCAGCGGCTTCCAAACAGGTTAGTTTCGACAGGCTACGGTTTCGCCGGTGGCGTTCGTGCACGTCACATTCGCATCAGCACCTTGCTGAGCATTATAGGTCACGTCTGCGGCAAGCGTCCCGCCTTCGGTGTTGCTTGCAGTCAATTGACGGTCGGCCGCGTAGCCATCCTCGAGGGTGTACGAGGTATCAGATCCGCTTTGCAGCGTTCCATTTTCATTGGCGAACGTCGTGCCGGAACTGTTGTCGAGCACAAAACCTGTTTCCTGATTGTAAGCGGTTGTGCGATCAGAGTTGACCTCACCATATTCACCGGTTGCTGCAAGTTGGCTTGCTCTGCCATAGTCTAGGCCATTTTCTTGCGAATAAGTGCCACCGCCATCACTTGCGAACGTACCATAGTCACTCGTCGCCAGAGTTGCACCAGACCTGAAGGCATTGCCGTCCTCGTCCACCATGACCAGGGCGTTACGTTCTGCAAAACCGGTTTCGGATTCCGCGTATCCATCAATGCTACGTTGACCAGAGCCATCTGGGTTGATTTGGCTATTCAAAGTCCGCGAACCGTTGCCAAAGTCAGAAAGGCCATAAGCTTCTGCGTTGCGATTGAAAGAGCCGTCTTCACCGATCTCGGATAAAGATGCGCGGCCAGCCATGGCACCGTTTGCGCCAATGATGCCGGAGGTTGATCCGCAGTTCTGACCACCTTCAACTTGGTTACAGCCGCGAGCACGAGCAGCGCGACCGCCTTCTGGACCTTTGACGGCTGCGGCGACACCGCGATCGCTGCGAGCTTTGACGCGTCCGCTTTGCGCATCAGCCGTCATCGCCATTGTGGTCGCGAGCATCATTGCGCTGCCGAGGGCGGCCGTCACGCTTAAGTTTAGGGAGGAAGATTTAGAAGTAAGCATTTTTGTACACCTTTCAGGTATTCCAGTTTTTCGAGCCACCTTCTTGGTTGCTCAATGCAGTGGAATTTGACGGCGTCTCGTTTCATCGTGATGTCGAAAAAAACGGAAAGTGTTACATCCTGTTACGGGCCTAAGCGTTAGAAACAGAATGAAACAGTTCTCCGGATTTTAGGGAGCTCTGGTCGCGTTTAAGCTGAGCTCATAGGATAAGGGACACGCTATGAGCTCAGAAAAAGGACGTATTCTTGTCGTCGATGACGATGTCGAACTTCGCGGCTTGTTGCAGCGTTATCTGAGCGAGAACGGTTATGACGTTCGCGTCGTGCCGGATACGCGCGCCATGGATCAGCAGCTTCAGCGTGAACCCTACGATGCCATGGTGCTTGATCTGATGATGCCGTTTGAAGATGGCTTAACCGCTTGTAGACGTCTTCGGGCAGCCGATCAGAACATCCCGATCATTATTCTCACCGCCAAAGGCGATCCCATCGATCGCATTATCGGAATTGAGATGGGCGCAGATGATTATCTTGCAAAGCCATTTGAACCCCGCGAACTCTTGGCCCGTTTAGGCGCGATTTTGAAACGGACGCGCTCAACTGGCGCTGGTCCGGGAAAGACGATCAAATTTGGCGACTATTCACTGGACATTGATGCCATGCAGTTGACGCGAGATGAGATGCCCATCGACCTTTCGTCCCGAGAGTTTGCCTTGCTCTCGGTCCTCGCAACGAATATTGGTCGCCCCGTTTCGCGCGCGCGGATCATTGATGCCGCCTTTGGCCGCGAAGCTGAAATCACCGACCGTGCGGTCGATGTGCAAGTGACGCGGCTGAGAAAGTCGATTGGCGAAGACTCCGCCAAGCCGGTCTGGATCAAAACTGTATGGGGCGTGGGGTATATGCTCGCAAAGGATTCAAGCTCATGATCCAGTTCTGGCCGAGCACACTGTTTGGACGTAACATCCTGATCTTAGCCGGGACGATCATCTTATCTGTCTCGCTGTCATTCCTTTCGATCTACATTTTCATTTTGAATGCGCAGCTTAATCGAGTGACCTCCATTGGGGCCGAGCTCATCAACGCACTCTCAGGGGTTTCATTTGAGTTAGACAAGGAAGCTAAGCAGGCGCTCATCGCAGAGTTGGATGACAGCCGCTACTTGCAGATTTTGCCGCCTGGAGCGGTTCCAGCGATTGGAAACTATCAGGAAAATCCCGCGGAAAAGATGGTCATGCAACGTCTGATCGATCAACTGGAATATCAGAATGAAATGGATTGGCGGATCGGCGCCAATCGGACGCTCTGGCTAAACTTGCGGATCGGCGATGAGCATTACTGGGTGGCGGCAGAGACAGACACGACCTGGACGCCAATGCGATGGTTGATCTTCTTCTTGTTCGTGATTGTTGGCGTGGTGACGATGATTGGTGTCTTCGCGACGCGGCAAATATCTAAACCACTCGCGGCGCTGAAACAGGAAACCGACCAGTGGTCATTGGGTTCGAACTTCAACATGGCACAGATAAATGGTCCGGCTGAAATCACAGCCTTGGCAAGTAGTTTCCAGCAGATGTCCGAACGCTTGCAACGGGCAGAGACCGTTCGATCAAAGACGCTCGCTGAACTGTCACATGATTTGCGAACGCCTTTGGCGCGCCTGCGCCTCGCGGTTGAGATGATGAGCGAGGACAATGATCTTAAAGACAGTGCGTCCCGTCAAATTCAGCAGATTGATCGATTGATCGGCCAGTTCATGGACTATGCGAGAGCCGGCCGCGCAGAGGAAAAAGCGATGTTTGATCTCGGCACGCTGGTACAAGACGCCGCGGACCATCTTGGCGTAGAGGCTGAAATTGAGACGCCGCTGTCCATCACGGGACAGCAAGAGTACATCCGCCGCGCCCTGATCAACTTAATAGAAAACGCGCAGAAATATGGCGCTCCTCCCGTACGGGTTAAGCTGTTGGAGACACCCACGCACGCCGTGATCGAAGTGTGCGATCAGGGCGAAGGATTTAACCTGTCGCAGACTCATGAAATGCTTCAGTCGTTTAAGCGCGGTGATCATGAAGCGCATATTTCAGGGTCTGGACTCGGCCTCACAATCGTCGATCGGGTCGCAAGTGCGCATGATGGCGAAATAACTTTTTCAAAGGCAGATCCTGCAGGATTTCGCGCCTCATTTAGGTTGGCGCTTTAAGGACAAAAACCATCAATTAAGAGGAGAGCGTGGGCTCCGCGTGCATCCTGTCGCTCTCGTCAGCATTTAAGCCGATCCCTATTTTACGAGCGGCCATTTTAAGGCGCTTCGCGACGTTGGCTCAGCGACTGTTCTGGGGCGAGTTTGCGCCGCTGATCCACCGAAAAATCTACTTTAGGAACGACGAATGCAATTTGGAGGCGGGTATATAGC
>JBCBGS010000139.1:0-6372 GCA_038526515.1 Pseudomonadota bacterium
CCAATCCCTTGCTTGGTGCCAGCCGGGGGAGCTCAGCAAGGGATTCGGAGCCCCAAGCCTAGCGACCAGACCGCCACTCTCCCCCTCAATCCAGCCGATCCGGACTAGCCTCTCATCAGGAGGAGATGCGCAGCAGTGTACCGGGTGCGGACCTGGGTCGGATTGGCCGAGGAGCGGGCTGCTTTTTCGGAGCAACTGAGAGAAGATCGACACCAAAAAAGGCCGTTCGCATGACGAACGGCCCTTTCAGTTGGTTCGAATGGTTGAGCGTTACTTCGTGGACTTCCAGTTTTCTAACTGGCTGCCGAACCACTCGCGTCCGCCCCAGCCGACGCCAATTGCCAACGCGCCGGCGACGCCAACCGCTGCGCCGATGGCCAAAAGCTTTGCGACATCTAGAATAAACTCGCCGCCAGTTGGGTCGAGGCCCATTCGCGAAATGCCTAGAATGAGCGCGAGCCCGATAATGATCCATTTCACGATGGACGCTGCAGTATCAGTTGCGGCTCCTCCCGCGGCAGCCATGGCGTTAGAGATCAAACGCGCCAAAAAGACACCCGCAAAGATTATGAACGCGCCAAACGCAATCGACGCCCCCATACCCAGGACCACGTTCATAGCGTCCGTAAGGATTTCGAAGTTTAGCACGCGCAACGCCTGAATGATCCCAAGCAGAGTGATGAAGAAGGTCGCTGCGAGCGAAACGATGCGGCTCGCCGTCAGCCCTTTGTCAGCCCCTTTCAAAACCCCCATTTCAGCAACGGCTTTGTCCAACCCAGTTGCAGGTAGAGTTTTGTCGATCAAGTTTGAAACAATGCGAGCGATTGCGATGAAACCCGCTAGAAGCAAACTCGCCAGGATAACACTCGGGATCACGTCCAATACGTCGCTTAAGACGCCGCTTAGAGGTTCTGTGATCGCAGGAACCTGCAACGCGCCGAGTGCTGTAATGCCACCGATGATATAAATGATGGTCGATAATACTGTCGCTGAGACACCTGAGACGTCGACCGGTCCAGATGAGAGACCTAGTTTTTCCGGCAGAGGGTCGGCGAATAAGAATACGGCTTTCGCAGTTTGGCGGACAATCCTTGCCACCAATGCGAATACGACGAAAAGAACGACCGCTGCGAAGATTTTCGGAATGTAGAACATGATCTGATCGATCATATTGTTCAGTGGCTCCGCGACTTGAGTGAGTTCTAACCGCGTGAGTGCTTGAATAACCCCGATCAGCAGGATCACCCAAAAAGCAGCAGCGCCTAAGCTCTTGCCCAGTGAATCGCCTTTTGGACCCAAATCATCAAATCCAGTCTTCTTAACCCCGCTTTGGATCGCCCATTGAACGATTTTTCCAATAACGTAAGCCGCGAGTAGAATGACGATCGCCCAGAGAACACGAGGCCCATAGGCCGTGAACTGTTGCGCGATACTTTCCCAAATTTTTTCCATCAACTTCCCCTTTCACGTTGTGGATCGTTCAAATGAACGAAAATTAACCTGAAGCGGATGTGAACCGACCGGTTCTGAACTGCGATTGGCTTTTTGGTTTTGAGCTCACAGAAAAGCATGGATGCGACGAAAACGCGCAAATTCCCCTGTGACGTAAACCATAGCGCGTCCCCTGGCGTATGGAGGCCAGGAGACACATAATGACCTTTCAAAACATTCTTATCGGCAGCATTGGCGTGCTTGCGGAAACGTCAGATATTCAACGCCGGGCTTACAATCAGGCCTTTATCGAGGCAGGATTCGACTGGCATTGGGACCCGGAAACCTACAAGACCCTGCTACGCTCAAGCGGCGGTATGAAACGCCTGCGCCGGTTAAGCATGGATGCGAAAAAGCCGCTCGCCGAAGAAATGATTGAAAATATCCACGCGCGGAAAACGCAAATCGCTTGCGCGGAGATCACCGACAAAGGTGTGGACCTGCGACCTGGTGTTGTCGAGCTCATACGCTATGTGCGCGACGCTGATATTTCACTCTCGCTCGTGACCACCACGTATCGCCAGAACATCAACGCCATCGCAATCGGCGCACGACAAGGTCTTCGCTTAGAGGACTTCTCGGAAATTCTCACGGTTGAGGATGTTCGGCGGTCTAAACCAGATCCGGAAGTCTATAAGCTCGCGCTTTCTCGATTGGGCGCCCTTCCGGGGAGCTGCCTCGCAATCGAAGATAGTGTCGCCTCTCTCAACGCGGCGATGGGCGCTGGCATTCAAACTCTGGTGACGCCAGGTGCATTCACATCAGAGCAAAACTTCGAAAACGCCGATTGGAATTATGCGAGCATCCTGGAGTTCATGCAGCGCGCTGCAGTCCTGGAACAGGAACTCGTTTAGTTCATCTCTGAGATGAGCAAGCTGGACTGAGGGGTTAAGGCGAGCGCCCTATCCCCATCCAGCTTTATAGTCCGAGACATACGTTTCCAAAGCGCGCGGCTTGCGACCGAGTAAAAACTCGACATCGTTCGAAGGGCTAAAGGACATGCCCATTCGGATAGCGAAGGTCATTTCCGCGTTCATCTCGGCGTACCAGACCTCTGCGCCCTGGGCGATCAAGCCATCGCGCATTTGCTCGGGCGTGATCCCGACAAATGGGATGTCGCGGCCGAGGCCCACGCTAATCCGTGCAGCCGCTTGGGCAAAGGTCATCGCATCAGGGCCAGTCAGGCGATAGGTCCGGTGCGTATGGCCCGTTTCGGTCAGGGCCTTGATCGCGACTTCGGCAATGTCGCGCACATCGACAAAACTGGTTTTGCCGGGCCCTTCCGGGAAAGCCACCATGCCGGCGGCGACGAAGCCGGCAAAATTCTGCATGAACCAATCGGGACGCAAGAAAGTCCAATCGAGGCTAGTACCGCGAACGATCTCTTCCAACTCACCGGTGCGGCGCACGAAGAAAATCTCGCTCTCTGGGTCGCCCTCAGCTGAGAGCATGACAAAGCGTTTGATGCCCGCTTGTTCGGCTTGGCGCACCTTGCGTTGTAAATCGCTTTTGAACGCGTCGCTTTGATTGGTCACCATATAGACCGCGTCGACGCCCTCTAAGGCAGAGGCGAACGCGGCCTCATTTGAGAAATCGCCAAGCGCAACCTCATATCCCTCCGCCCCGATCATGGTGGCAGCTTTGTCTGCGTCGCGCACATAGATGCGAAACGGTACGTTCTTCGCGATGAGTTGCCGCGCAATCTCGCTCCCGACATTCCCGGTCGCCCCAGTTACCAATATCATCCAAGTCTCCGATTTTTATGCTGTTTTTTCGAAAGGGCTGAGGCTTGTGACCAGAAGATGGGTCAGGGCCTGGGCCGCCTGTTCTGTTGAAATCTTGTTTTGATGACGGTCGTCGCAGATCGAATTCGCGGCCGCCACGAGCGCTTTGTAGAGCGGGGTGCGGTGCTCGGTTTGGGCATCGAGAACAGACTCAAACGCCCGCTCAAAGCTCGCCGCATGATCCCTTTGGACAGCGCGGCCAGCGTCGCGGGCTTCTGAATTCGCCTCCACAGCGGCGGCTAAGACGAGGAGCGCCGGGCCTGCATCGAGTGAGCATTGAACATAGGCGGTTGCGACGATCTCAGCGATGGCTTCGACCGTTTGTGGGGCCTGCGCGATCTTCGCCTCTGCGTCGGAGGCGTAATACTGGCTCGTGTCATCAAGTAGTGCGATGAGCAGGCCCGACCGAGACTCAAAGTGATCATAAGCGATGGGTTTGCTGACCCCCGCCCGCTCCGCCAGGACCGCGAGGGTGAGCTCGTCAGCGCCCCCCTCTTCCAAGAGGTGTTTCGCGACATCCAAGAGCTGACGTCGGCGATCCGCCTTGCTCAGACGTTTTGGGCGCGCCGGATGGGTTTCGGAGATCGTATTCATAACCTACCAATCGTAACTTACGACTCGTAGGTAGTGATTTCCTGGGTGAGGTCAACCTGCGACCCGACACATTCCCGCCACACGAATCACCGATCCCTTAATGCGGGGCGGGCTTCGTAAGGAGGCTGCAAATGTTTCAGCTGACTGAGTTTTCACCTGAGCGCCCGGAATTTGGGAGCTTCTATCTCGTGACCCAAACCGGCGAGCATGGGCCCTATCAGACCTATGATGACGCAGTGGACGCCGCAGAGCATCCACCCGCCAATATGATCGGCTTCAACCTACGCAAGGGCTATTGTGTCGTAGACCGAAGCGAGCCGGACGAACTCTAAGCGAGCTCAGCCATATATTCTTGAAGCTTCATGACGGACGGCACGGAGTTTTCGCGCAGCTTGTTCATGATGGCGAGCTTTTCTGTTTCGTCTTCTTGAATAGCAGAGACCATTTGCGAATAGCCGTCCAAACGATTCTGACGGAGCCATTGACGCAGGTCTTTTTCTTGAGACCAGTTGAACTGGTTCATCATGAACGCGCTCTGCATGCGGATCCAATCGGTCGCGTGATTTGGCAGCGGCACGACCTGACACAGCCGGTTCTTTTCTTCTTCCGTGTCTCGGGTCAGCTCAATGTGCGCGATGAAAGCAGCGCTGAAAACGGGCTGGACCGTGCGGACTGTTTGCAGGCGGATCGTGTCATCGACAAAGATCGTCGCCTCTTCCACATTTCCGACGGCGCAGGCTGAGCAATCGACGAACAAAGTGTTTGGATCGCTTGGCAGCGTTGCATCATCCATGATGATTTGATCCGGTTCGATGCGCTGGATTCGTCCTTTACGGATCACATTTTTGACTTTTCGCAGCTCTTCCAGTTCTGGGTCGGAGATGGTTGCGCCATGGAACATGGTCGGGCGTACAGACTCGTCGATCCGCACAAAGATGCCTGCTTTCTCGACCCGGTCGAACATGTCGTCGATTGAGGTTGAGGTCGCGATGGCCTCCATTTGATTAGCTTGCGCGCCCATGGTCGCCTCGAAGAAGCGTGGATCAGGCTGAGTGGTTTCGCGTCGCATCAACCAAGCATCCCGTGGACGCACCCAATGAATTTGATCCGGATCGACATGGTTCTCGAGCAACCAAATCACGGCATCAATCCCGGTCTTACCTCCGCCAACAACCACATATCGCGACGGTTGCTCGGTCACTTTCGGCAAATCATTCAGCGGGATCAATTTCACGCCGTCTTCGACTTCGAAGTTTGGTGTGTGGGTTGAAGGCACAGTCGTCTTCAGCCAGGTCGCGTCGACGATCTTTTCGCGCACCTTAACACTGTAAGTCTGGTTTGAGGTCAGCGCCGTGATATTGCCGTCTCCCTCATACTTACACATCGGGAGATAGGTCACGCGCCCGGTCGGCAGGAATTGATAGCGCATCACTTCATCAAAATAGGCCATGATTTCTGGACCAGTCGCCAGATCCTGAAGCCCCTTGTTGAGGCCCGTCGAGTCGATGATGCCTTTGGACAGCTCTTTCGAACTCACACCATAATAGGCAGACGGTTGGTGCAGCGTCACATACGGATAGGCATCATTCCAATGTCCACCCGGCTTGTGGTGCATATCGACGATCAGGACGGTCTTATCGCTTTCAGACAGGATGATATCCGCAAACGCCATGCCCATCGCACCCGCGCCGACAACTAGATAATCAACCTCAAACGTTTCCGCAGCCATCGCCGCCTCCTCAAAATAAATAGACCTTGATAACAGTGTTATCGCGTGCTAATAACACTGTTATTGCGAGTCAAGTGAAATATACCTGTGATGGAAAGTAAGGCGAAAATCCTAACAGCAGCTTCAGAACTCTTCGCAAGTGCAGGCGCAGGGGCATTAAATGTACGCGCAATTTCAAAACGCGCGGGTTTATCCACAATTGGGATCTATAATCACTTCAACGGAAAACAGGGCATCTTGGACGCGCTCTATATTGAGGGCTTCCAAATGGTCATGGCGGCCATCCGTGTTGAGGATGAAACTTTAGCGCCCCGCGATGCCGTGCTTCTGGGCCTATCTAACTATATCGATCTCGCGACTGAGCATCGCGGTCACTACGAACTGATTTTCGGACGCGGTGACCCAAGCTACACGCCCTCTTCATCGGCAATTGCGGTGGGGGAAGAAGCGTTCAATCGGCTGACCTTCTTCATCTCCCGCGCCCTACCTTTGACTCTAAACGGACGCGAAAAGCGCGAGGCAGCGCTGCAGCTATGGGCGCTGTCACATGGCTATGTCAGCTTGCAGGATCATGAAGCAACGGAGCTCATTCCGCATACGGCTTGGCGCGATCTGATGATGCGGGCCGTCACCACCCACTTGGATGCGCTCATCGCGAAATACGCCGATCAGTAGTCGCGCGCGCCGAACAAGGCTGTCCCGACCCTGACATGCGTCGCCCCAAGCCGCGCCGCGAGCGCGTAATCGCCACTCATGCCCATGCTGACTGCGTTG
>JBCBGS010000140.1:0-6368 GCA_038526515.1 Pseudomonadota bacterium
CCGGCCCAACACCTGGCGCGGTCATCAATAACATACAGATAGGATCGCGCCTGGAGGCGGCATAAACACGCCGCTCCCTTATAAAAACAGCACTACAGTATCTCTCAAAGCGAGAAATGCTGTAGTGCTGTTTTTATAAGGGAGCGCTGTTTTCTCTTGTTTATCACGTCTTGTGAAACAGCGAGCCGAATAGCATTAATTATGGCATATATTCCGCATAGCTCGTCTAAGTCACCCTGCTTGAGGGCGATTGCCGGTGTGTCGATTTTGATATTCATTTTCGAGTTCTCTGATGAGTCGATTGTGCGACTTCTCAGCCGCAGGTTGCGAGTGGGAAAAAGACCGTAGAAAAATTTAAGGGTGGGGGTTGCGGCAGCAATAAATCCTATTGGCCGGTGTCAAAATTATTGCGTATATTTTGCGGAAAGTCAATAATTGCAATAAATACAGAGCCCTATGTGCTGTGCGCACCTATCACTTTATCTCGAGGCATTAGCATTCAAAGTGTATAAAAATACGTACAAACGAATACATATAGTCGATTTAAGCACTTGAAATATTGGAAAAATATTCATTCAGATGGTGCCGCGAGGGAGAATTGAACTCCCGACCTCATCATTACCAATGATGCGCTCTACCACTGAGCTACCGCGGCCTTTTGTGTTGCCGGGGATTAGCTTAAGCTAGAACAGAAGAAAAGATGGTTTCTGGATAAAGACTGCAATCATGGTTGAGAAAACGAAAACCCCGGAGCGGGATGCGCGCCTAAAATCAGCTTTGAGGGACAATCTCAAACGCAGAAAAGCCGCTTCGCGTAAGGCGCAAACGCCAACTAAACCAGACGAGCCCAAGTCTTAAGTCAGTCTCTAGCGTTTGTGGCCAAACACCATATCGGAAAGTGTGCGGACGGTTGCCGAAGCGATTTGGATCGAGGTTGGCTTCTGCCTGTGGCTCCAGCGCGTGAAATGGGCGCAATTTGATTCGTGCAAACTGTAGGAACAGCCTTTAGCGCGGCGGGCGCGTGTCACGGCAGCATTGCCGCTCAAAGCGTCGGTTCGTTCGCATAGCCTGACGCGTTTGCCATTTGAGAAGTCATGGAAAGTCTGTTCCACCACGCCGCCATGTTTGCGAGAGTTGGAGATGACGGTGCCGGAGGCCGTAACGATGCCGTAATGCGAGAGGCCAATCCCAAAGGGAATCGCAACAACGTCGCCAGGTTCAAAGCCATAAGATCTTGCTGTCATGATTCTTCATATATCGATATTCGATAATTTGTCAAAGCCTGTGCACGATCCGCTTAGAAGCTGCCGCAATTGCGCCTTTCGTTCGCCGTGCGGGCAGGTATAGAACGCAAGTATGGACAGTTTGAAAATTACAGGCGGGCGGACGCTTAACGGCACAATCCCGATCTCTGGTGCAAAGAATTCTGCGTTGAAACTCATGGCAGCGACATTGCTGACCCGAGAGCCTTTAACGCTGACCAATATGCCGAATTTGGCCGATACGCGCTTTCTTAGTCAGTTACTGGCGAGCCTCGGGGTCGAAGTTTATTGGCCCAAAGGCGACAATGAGTGCCGGCTCAATGCGGCTGAACTGACCTCAACGATCGCCCCCTATGATCAAGTTCGAAAAATGCGGGCGAGTTTCAATGTGCTTGGACCGATGCTGGCACGCGAAGGACATGCAACCGTGTCCCTGCCGGGTGGTTGTGCAATTGGAGCGCGACCAGTGGACTTGCACTTGAACGCTTTGGAAGCGCTTGGCGCAGATCTCAAGGTTGAAGCAGGTTACGTCAAAGCTGCGGCGATCCACGGATTGAAAGGCGCGAAGGTCGTGTTCCCATTCGTCTCCGTCGGGGCCACTGAACATGCAATGCTGGCAGCGACGCTGGCAAAAGGCGTCACTGTTCTGGAAAATGCTGCTCGTGAACCAGAAATTGCCGACCTTGCGGATTGTCTGAATAAGATGGGCGCTAAAGTGAGTGGTGCCGGAACAGCGACCGTCACCATTGAAGGTGTCGAGTCACTCTCGGGAACGCAGCACTCTGTGATGCCAGACCGAATCGAAACTGGAACCTATGCCATGGCCGCTGCTGCAGCGGGCGGCGACGTAACGTTGGAAGGAGCGCCCGTCAAAGCGCTGGGCGCAATGATTGATGCCATGCAGCGATGCGGGGTTACGGTCGATGCGGACGAAGCCGCTGGCACTATTCGTGTTCAGCGAAACGGCTCTGCGCTGCAGGCGATTAATGTAGATACACAGCCTCATCCCGGGTTCCCAACCGACTTGCAAGCGCAGTTTATGGCACTGATGTCGATTGCGGACGGTACGAGCGTTATTCGGGAAAACATCTTCGAGAATCGTTTCATGCACGCGCCCGAATTGTCTCGCCTTGGTGCGGATATCCAGGTGCGCGGTAAGGAAGCCATCGTTCAAGGCGTCAAACAGCTGCGCGGTGCTCCGGTTATGGCCACCGACTTGCGCGCCTCTGTCTCACTCGTCATCGCTGGACTCGCCGCTGAAGGTGAGACACAGGTGAACCGGATCTATCACTTGGATCGTGGGTTTGAACGTTTGGAAGAGAAACTCTCTGGGTGCGGCGCTCTGATTGAGCGCGTCGACGGAGAATAGAGGCATATATGACTGAGGGCAGGGCATTGCGTTTGATCGCAGAGGACACGGCTGACTTGGAAATCATTTCCAGCGCTGTCCAAGATTCTGTCTTGAAGGCAGAAAACCTCAAATATGACCGAAAACGCCGGCGCTTTACGCTCAAGGTGAACCGTTTCCAGTGGGAAGACTCGAAGTCGAAGCGCGGTCCGCAAGGGCGCGTGCGAGCCCTGATGGCCTTCGATGGCGTTCTCAACGTCAAGACCCGGGCGATTACCAAAGTAGACCCGGATCTGGTTCTCTCCATCTTATCGCTCTCTTTTGAGCCAGCGGCGGAGCCGCCAGGTGGAACCATCACCATCTTATTCTCAGGTGATGGCGAACTGGCGCTTGAAGTTGAAGCCATTGACGCCACCTTGCTCGACAGCGCGTATGAGTGGTCGACCCGGCAGCGCCCGGATCATGATAAGAAACGGCGATAGGCATGGCCCGCACATTTGATGCTCGCAAAGCGAGTTTTGAGTCTGAATTCTCAGCATTTCTGGCCGAGCCACGCGGTGCGGTTGAGGATGTCGCGGAAACCGTGCGCTCGGTCATTGAGGACGTGCAGGGAAATGGCGGCGAAGCCGTGGCGCGTTACACGGCCAAGTTTGATGAATTGGTCTTGGACCCAACAACGTTGCAATCAGACAACGTCGACCTGCATCGCCTCGCACACGCTTGTCCGGAAGATCTGAAACAGGCGGTTGATTTTGCGGCAGGGCGGATCGCCGCCTATCACGAAAAGCAACGGCCTAATGATCATCAATTTACCGATGATGCCGGCGTGCAGCTCGGATGGCGTTGGACGGCACTGGATAGTGTTGGCGTATATGTTCCAGGTGGACTCGCGTCGTATCCAAGTTCCGTGCTGATGAATGCTGTGCCGGCGAAAATTGCGGGCGTTGATCGCATCGTGATGGTTGCGCCCGCGCCGAAAGGACAATTGGCGCCAGCTGTTGCATACGCAGCTCTGAAGGCGGGCGTTGATGAGTATTACCCGATTGGCGGCGCACAGGCTGTTGCTGGACTCGCATTCGGTGCGGGGCGGCTAAAGCCTGTGGATAAAATTGTAGGCCCTGGAAACGCTTATGTCGCTGAAGCGAAGCGACAAGTCTTCGGAAAAGTCGGGATCGATACGATTGCTGGACCATCCGAAATCCTCGTCATTGCCGATGATACGGCCAATCCAGCGTGGATCGCCGCCGACCTCTTGAGCCAGTCAGAACATGATGCGAGCTCGCAATCGATCCTGATTGCGACGGATGAAGCTGTGGCTAAGTCTGTGGAAGAGGCTGTGGAAAGCCAGTTGAAATCTCTCGCTACTGAAGCGCGAGCTCGGATCGCGTGGGACACGCATGGCGCGTTTATTGTCACGAACACGCTGGATGAAGCCGCTGACGTCGCAAATGAGATTGCTGCCGAGCATTTAGAGCTCGCCATCGCAGACCCTGAAGCGCTACTTCCGAAAATCAAACATGCGGGTGCCGTCTTTCTTGGGCACCATACGCCGGAAGCTTTGGGCGACTATGTCACTGGTTCCAATCACGTTTTGCCGACCAGTCGCGCGGCAAGATTTAGTTCCGGTCTCGGTTTGTATGACTTTCTAAAAAGAATGAGTGTACAAAAGGCGGGTCCGGAGGGATTCGCCGCGTTGGCGCCAGCAGCGCTCCGCCTCGCAGAGGCAGAAGGGTTGCCCGCTCACGCGCGGTCGGTTTCGATCCGGACGAACGAAAGCTAAGGCACGAAAGACGACAATGTCCGAACACCGATTGGTCAGCGTGGATATTGATGATGCAACGCTCGCCGCATCGGGGCCCGATGCTGAGCATGAGCGGCGTGTCGCGATTTTTGATCTGCTGGAAGAGAACAGTTTCGAAGTCGAAGGCAAGGATATCGGCCCGTACAGCCTCAAGCTCTCTATGCAAGAACGTAAGCTCGTCTTTGAAATCAAGACGGAGCAGGGCGACCGAGTGCATGCCTTTTTACTTTCAATGACGCCCTTTCGCGGTGTCATTCGCGACTATTTCATGATCTGCGAAAGCTATTATGACGCGATCCGAAGCTCGACACCTCATCAGATCGAAGCGATCGATATGGCTCGCCGCGGCATTCACAATGAAGGCTCAGACCTCGTTGCTGAACGCCTCGAAGGCAAAGTGAAAGTGGACTTTGACACAGCTCGTCGGTTGTTCACGCTGATCTGCGCTCTGCACCAGGGACAGGTTCGCGGCCAAGTTCGTTAAGCGTGCATCGCCGCGAACGCCTGATCTAAATCGGCAATCAGGTCATCAGGATCTTCTAAACCGACATGAACGCGGAGCAGCGGGCCCGCGCGGTCATGAATGCGGTCGCCTTCGATCCGATCCAGTTGATCATCACATGGGATTAGAAGGCTTTCAAAGCCTCCCCAGGAAAAGCCCATTCCGAATAGTTTCATGGCTTCCAGAAACTTATCGAGGTCGTTGTCGCTCGTTTCTTTCAAAGTCAGCGAGAAGAGCCCATTTGCACTCGAGAAATCCCGCTTCCAGAGCGTATGGTCTGGATGGCTTTCGAGGCCCGGATGAAGAACGCATTCGACTTCTGGGCGCTCAGCGAGCCATCTCGCGACTTTGTACCCGCCCTCTTCATGCTGTTTCAGGCGAAGGTGCAAACTCCGTAGCCCTCGGAGCCCAGCGTAAGCGTCATCTGGACCGAGGCTGATCCCCCAGTCTTCACTGCACATGGCAATCTTATTCGCGAGACGCGCATCGTTTGTCAGCACAGCACCGCCCAAAGCATCCGCGTGTCCGACGGGGTATTTGGTCAGGGCTTGCATTACGATGTCTACGCCGAGATCCAGCGGCCGGATCGCGACGCCCGCCCCCCAAGTGTTGTCGAACAGCGTTATTAGGCCGCGCTCTTTTGCGATTTTCACCAAGGCTCGGACATCGATGATATCCATTGTCAGCGACCCAGGTGACTCAATCAAAATGGCTTTGGTGTTCTTTTGAACCAACTCTTCAAGCCCGACGCCTATGGTCGGATTGAAACGCGTCGAGGAAATTCCCATGGCGGAGAGGCGGCGCGTACAATAGCGCCGGCTAGGGCCATAGGCGCAATCCGGAATGAGGATATGGTCGCCAGACTCAAGAACGGCGCCAACGGCGAGCGCGATCGATTGCAAACCATTCGATGTGAGGCGGCAATGTTGAGCGTTTTCCAGCAAACATAGGGCTGCTTCTAGCTCGCGATGCACCGTGAGGCCCATCCGCCCATAGACCTTTCCGTCGCCGTACAAGATCTCGCGGGTCGGAAGGAGCACCGTCGACCCGCGTTCGACGGGTGGGTTCACCGTTTTAACGGGACCGCGGCCTGAGCGGGTGTGGATGATCTTGGTTTTGTCTTTCATGACGCGGTCGCAATCGGATTTTCTGAATTTGCAGCCCATTCGCTCCACGACCCGTCGTAGAGTGCTGCATTCCAATTCCCTGATCGCGCCAGAGCGAGGGAAATTACAGCGGCAGATACGCCAGAGCCACATGAGGTCACAACTTCCGATTCTAGAAACGGCTCCAAGATAGGCGCGAGGTCTGCTTTGGAGAGCATTGCGCCTGTGTCTAAGAGCAATGCCGTCGCAGGGACGCAGTGGCTGCCTGGCATATGCCCAGATGGGAGATCCGCTCGAGGCTCAGGGCTCGTGCCGTCGAAGCGGCCTTGTGCACGGGCGTCGAGGATCG
>JBCBGS010000141.1:0-6303 GCA_038526515.1 Pseudomonadota bacterium
ATCAATCATGCGTTGGAACACATCTTTAGCGATCTTGCCGACATCGTTGAAAAGCATGGCCTCAAACAGGTCACCGATACCGGTGCGATCGAAGCGATTGTTGACGACGTGATTGCATCTAATCCGGATCAAGCCGCGGCTGTTAAAGAGAAGCCAAAAACCATTGGCTGGTTCGTTGGCCAAGTGATGAAAGCCTCTGGCGGCAAAGCGAACCCGCAAGCCGTGAATAAGATCCTACGGGAAAAACTCGGCCTGTAGGTCCTTAATCCAATTCAGCGCGGATCTTGGACGCTATGGCTTCCAAATCCGCGATATCCGCCATTTGTCCGCTCGCATGCCCTGAGAGCGCTTTGTCGCTCCAGCGTGGAATGACGTGGAAGTGCAGGTGGAAGACCGTTTGTCCCGCCGGTGCTCCGTTGAACTGCGTGACAACAACGCCGTCAGGGCTGAGCGCTTTTTCAACGGCACGGGCAACCTTTTGGACGCGCTCCATATAGGCGCCGACCTTATCCGTCGGTAGGTCTAGAAAATTGCGCGCCTGGACCGCTTTCGGGATGATAAGCGTATGCCCCTCGGATTGCGGAAAGACATCCATAAACGCAAGAACTGTTTCGTCCTCATAGACCTTAACGCTTGGCATT
The DNA here is from genome assembly GCA_038526515.1 of Pseudomonadota bacterium. Taxonomy (GTDB): domain Bacteria; phylum Pseudomonadota; class Alphaproteobacteria; order Caulobacterales; family Hyphomonadaceae; genus Henriciella. Next base: position 642 of record JBCBGS010000141.1, read on the forward strand.
TCACCGCGCAGAATTTTGGCAAAGATATTGTCCGGATCGTAGTCGGCGTGCAGGGTCATGTCTGGTCCTTTTTAAACGGCGTGCGCTTCTCTAAGTAGGCGGCTTCATGTTTGACGGCCTGGCGCTCGCGTTCGAGATACTCGTTGATCGCATGGCGCAGGCCTTTGTGCGCGATCCAGTGTGCGGATTGGGTCGTTACCGGACTATACCCACGGGCGAGTTTGTGACCGCCTTGAGCGCCTGCTTCCACTGACGATAATCCATGCTCAATGGCGTAATCGATCGCTTGATAGTAGCAGGTCTCAAAGTGCAAGAATGGGCGCGGGTCTATGCAGCCCCAATAGCGACCGTAAAGTGTGTCTGATCCGATCAGATTGAGTGCGCCGGCAATCGGCGTATCATCATCATAAGCCATGATGAGTAGTATGTTGTCCGCGAGACGGTCGCCCAAGACCGTGAACGTGTCGCGGTTTAGATATGGATAGCCCCATTTGCGCGCGCCTGTGTCCATATAGAACTCAAAAAACGCGTCCCAATGCGCCTCTGTGATGTCATCACCGCGAAGGTGTTTGAAGGTAAGTCCCGCTTGGGCCTTCGAGCGTTCTTTTCTCAGGTTTTTGCGCTTTGCTGAGGATAGCGCTGCTAAGAAACCATCAAAGTCTTCATAGCCATCATTGCTCCAATGGAACTGCTGGTCTGTGCGGATGAGAAGTCCGGTTTCAGCCATCTGCAGGGCGAAATCAGGATCAATGAAATTGATATGTAGGGAAGAGAAATCGTTCTGAACCGCAATCTGTATCGCAGCGGAGAGCAGGGCGTTCTGCAGTCGCTCCTGATCGGGCCCAGGCGGCACCAAGAAGCGACGACCCGTCACCGGCGTAAACGGAACGGCGCTGAGCAGCTTTGGGAAATAATTGCCGCCTGCGCGTTCATAAGCATCCGCCCATGAATGGTCGAATACGAATTCACCCTGGCTGTTGGTCTTAGCGTACATGGGCATGGCTGCGGCGATCTCTTCACCGGGCCCCTCTACCAGCACATGACACGGCGACCATCCGGTTTCTGGAATAGCGGCACCAGTTGACTCGAGAGCCTCTAAAAATTCCCAGGTCAGAAAGGGATCAAACGGGAGCGCGGGTGGATTCGCTAAGCGATTCCACGCCTCAGGCGAGACTTCATTCAGCCCCGAAATGATGCGCGCTTTGAAAACCGTTTCGTCCATACCGCTCTATGTATTCGAAATGTTTTGTTTTGCGAGCGTTGGATCAAACCCTTCGAAAATTTGACTGTCCGTGAAGGCTGCGAGGTCTTCGCACATCGCCGAGTTTTTGACGGTCCAGGTGATCAAAGGAAGCGCGCTTCTAGCCGCTTGGAAGGATGCGTCCTTGGCGTCGCTCGTATGGCAAGCGAGGTAGGCAACAGGCACAGTTGGGGTTTTTGCGAGGTTCTTGGTCGTAGCGCCCTGGCTTGGCGCAATTAGTTGACCCCGCATGATTGAGTCCGGGATCGCTGCGACGGCTCGCGTCGAAAAACTCATCATCGCCGCTGGCCCTTTATGAGCCTCAAAAAGTGCGGCGACGGCGCGACAAAAAGCTTCTGGATCTGTGCGCCCATCGACTTTCATCTCGCAGAGAAGGGGCGTCGTGGCTGGCCAAGCGTCGAGAAGCTTTTCCAGCGTGATGATCTCCCCGCCACCTTTGAGTTTCAATCCAACCAATTCTTCTGCAGACCGCTCTTCCGTTCGGCCGCTTTCGAGCGTCATTCGATCGAGTTCTGGATCATGAAAGATAATCGGAACGCCATCGCCAGAGGGGCGAACGTCAAACTCTATTCCTAAACCGTGCGCCGCAGCCTCCAGAAAGGCATCTAAACTGTTCTCGGTTAGCCCATTGGTCGTCCAGAGGCCGCGATGCGCATAAGCGAAGTCACCGGGGTTAAACCGCTCAGCCAATCTCGAACACGCCGTCAACTTCGACTGCCACTCCAAGCGGCAGCACCGGGCTAGAAACCGCTGAGCGCGCGTGACGCCCTGCATCTCCAAACACGTCTACCATCAGATCAGAGCAACCATTGATGACTTGAGGGATTTCAACAAAATCCGGATGTGCATTGACGAAACCACCGAGTTTAACAACGCGTTTGATCCGAGAGAGGTCCGAGATGGCGGCCTTACACTGGGCGATCAGGTTTAGGGCGCAAAGCCGCGCTGCCGCTTGTCCTTCTTCGAGAGACATGTTCTCGCCGAGGCGTCCCTTAACGAGGCCATTTGGCCCGACGCTCACTTGGCCGGAGACGAAGAGTTGGTTGCCGGTAATCACATAAGGCACATAGTTCGCGACCGCAGCCATCGGCTCGGGCAGGGTGATACCAAGGTCGGCGAGACGGCTTTCGGGTGTCGTCATGAGGGCAGATCTCCTTTTCGCTCAGCTAGCGTATCAGCGGCTTTAAACGCAAGTGAGATTACGATTTACGAGCCTTTTCGGCAGCAAGTTTAATCGAGCGACCGGTGACAACAGAGGAGAGCCCGAATTTGGATCTCGCAGCATCGCTTGCCCGTTCCGCTTTTGCGCGTTTTTCAACGCCTGGATCGACCAAATCACGATTGTCGAAACGGGCTTCTTGCAAATGAGATAGGCCAACGCCGATCAATCGGTATGCACGTTCGCCCTGCGCTTCTCGCGCCAACATAGGTTTGGTGACTTTGAACAAAGCATTTGCGAGATTCGTCGCGCTCGAGAGCGTGGCTGACCGGGTCAATGTTCGGAAGTCCTTGGTCTTCAGCTTCAAGGTAATGGTTGAGCCTTCGACATTATGGCGTTTGGCGCGGATGGCGGATTCTTCGCAAACCTGCCACAGTCGGTCTTCGAGCGTTTCATAATCTCGGATATCGGTTTCAAAAGTCCGTTCTGCCGAGACCGACTTACGAATGGTGTCGGTCCGGACCGGTCGATTATCGATCCCTTGAGAGCGCTGATGTAACCATAGACCTGTTTCTCCATAGTGCCGGATCAGATCGCGCGCTTCGCTGATTTGGAGGTCGCCAACACAGCGAAAGCCGTCGCGTTCGAGCTTCTTGGCGAGTTGTTTGCCGACGCCGTGCAGGAAGCCAACGGGTTTATCGGCCAAAAAGGCTGGTGCTTCGGACTTGGAGATAAGGGCGAACCCTCTAGGCTTATCTAACTCACTTGCTGTCTTGGCGAGGAACTTGTTCTCGGACAGTCCGATCGAAATGGTAATCCCGACATCTGACTCGATTTCCCTTGCGAGCTTGCTCAGTGACATTGCCGGAAAAGCGCCTGAAAGTCTGGTCGTCCCAGCGAGGTCGAGAAAGCCCTCATCAACGCTCAACATTTGAACGGTCGGGGTCAGTGTTCGAAACTTTTCTTGGATTTGCTTTGAAGCCTCGGAGTAGGCGTCGCGGCGTGGTCTCACCACGACCGCTTCCGGGCAAGCTTTTAGAGCTTTAAACATTGGCATCGCCGAGCGCACACCATGTAGACGCGCGATGTAACAACAGGTCGCCACGACACCGCGTTTTCCGCCACCAACAATGACGGGTTTGTCCTTGAGTTCCGGATTGTCGCGCTTCTCAACGGCTGCGAAGAAGGCATCGCAATCGATGTGTGCGATTGATAGCGTCTCTAAATCCTGGTGGGACACCATGCGATAAGAATGGCATTTTGGGCATTGCTCAGCCGTATCAGAGACAATGGTATCGCAGTCTCGGCACATAGAGGGCATATTTGTTCATGCCATGTTCTGCTGCGCCGCGCAATTGGAAAAGAATCGTTAACGAAGCTAACGTTAGAAAGAATCGGGGCACATGAATGCCCGGAATGATTCGGAATCAAGCGGATGGCAGAGACGACCCCTCGCAAAGTCCTGATTGTTGAAGACAACGCATTGAACATGCGATTGTTCAGCGATCTGTTGGAAGCGAGCGGCTACGCGACGTTGCAATGCGTTGATGGAGCCAAAGCCGTCGGCATCGCGCTGGAAGAAACGCCCGACTTGATCATAATGGATATCCAACTGCCTGAGGTTTCAGGGCTCGATATTACGCGCTGGCTCAAGGATGACGAGCGCACATCAGAGATCCCTGTCTTAGCGGTTACAGCGTTTGCAATGCGGACTGATGAAGAGCTTGTACGTGAAGCTGGATGTGAGGGGTACCTCTCTAAACCCATCCAAGTGCGATCATTTCTGAAGACCGTGGATGATCTGATGGCCAATGAGGCGCCCGCATGACGGCCACCGTGCTGGTTGTTGACGATATAGAACCCAATCGACGCCTGCTCCAAGCCAAACTCGAAGCTAAATACTACACTGTTTTCTTGGCAGAAAATGGTGAGCAGGCGATTCAAAGTGCTGTGCAGAGACAACCGGACATTATCCTGTTGGACGTCATGATGCCTGGCATGGATGGGTACGAAGTTTGCCACCGGTTGAAGCGTATGCCGCAAACCCGTCATATACCGATAGTCATGGTGACGGCTCTCGTGAATGTCGAAGATAGGCTGAAGGGGCTGCAGTCCGGCGCTGACGATTTTCTGTCCAAACCCATAGACGATATTGGCTTGTTCACGCGCATCGAAACGCAAATGTGCTTTAACTTGGTTGCCAATGAACTCCGGGTGCGCGGGAGACGAAACGCCTCCGTCACGCAATTTTCGGAGTATGAGAAAGAAAGAATAGATGCGCCTTCGAACATTCTTGTGATTGATCAAGATAATTCAGAAGCGGGGCGAGTTGTTGCCGCGCTAGAGAGTTTAGGGCACACCGCTGTCACGTGGGGAGACGCTTCAGACGGCAGCGTAGAGTTTCGGGACTTAGACTTGGTCATCGTCGCGCTATCAGGACAAGATCACGATGCGCTGAAACTCTGTGCGCATTTGAGAACGCTCAAAGAAGCGCGCGAGTTTTCGATTATCGTGACCTACGATCCTTCGGATCAAGCAGATGCTTTAGAGGCGTTGCGCATTGGGGCTGCCGACTTGATCTCGACGCCTTTGGAAATGGCGGAACTGCAAGTGCGCGTGCGGACCCAAACGCATCGCCAGCGCTATATCGATATTCTCCGTCATCGGGTCGACCGAGGCATGGAGCTATCCGTGATTGACCCCCTCACGGGGCTCTTCAATCGCCGCCATATGCTGGAACGAATGCAGGTTTGGATGCAACGCTCGCGGAAAGACGAGCCCTCCCTCACCATCGTGGCCTTCGACATCGATCATTTTAAGTCGATCAATGATCGTTTTGGGCATGAGGCGGGTGATGATGTGCTGCGAGCGTTCTCGGAACGATTGAGAATGAATATCCGCCCCAAAGACATCGCGTGTCGAACGGGGGGAGAAGAGTTTCTTGTGATCATGCCTGAAACCGAGTTGGCGCTTGCGCTCAAAAGCGCAGAGCGAATCCGGCATGCGATCGCGAATGATCCTTTCATCAATGAGCGAACTGGCCAGGATATCAAAGTAACGGTGAGTGCCGGTGTCGCGTCCCATCAGGGTGAGAGCGAACTCTTAGCCGATTTGCTGCATCGAGCAGACATGGCTCTGTATCAGGCCAAGCAGAATGGCCGTAATCGCATTGAAAACTTCGCGGCATAAAAAAAACCGAGCTCTAGGCTCGGTTCTTTTGAAATTCTATCGGGAAGGCCGAT
>JBCBGS010000142.1:0-6243 GCA_038526515.1 Pseudomonadota bacterium
AAAAACACATCCGCAGCCGGATCATCGATGCGGAACGTGTCTGAGCCCGTATCGTTAGACGCGACTGGGTCATCAATTCCAGCAGGCGGCGTTACTGTCGCATTGATGGTTTGGTTTCCACCCGTGTCATTGTCGGCGGTGATATTGATGACAAAACTATCGGTGTCGCCGGAGTTCAAACTTCCAGCTGTACAGGTGATTGTGCCTAGGTTCTCCGTACATCCGCCTGGCAACGGCCCATCTAAAGAGAGGTCGGCGGAAAGCGTATGGACGATCTGAGCACCACCCGCGATATCGGTCGGTCCATTATTGTCGATAAAGAGCGTCAGAGTTCCCGTATCACCGGTGATAAAGGACGAAGCGATCTGAACGCGTGCTTCGAGATCGGTCCCGGGTGTGATCGTGACCACAACCGGCCCATCGAGATTGTTACTGAGATCAGGATCACCGAGCCCCACTTCGGTGATCGTAGCGTCACCTTGCGCTGACAGTGTTCCAGAAGAAATGTCCGCATCTCCGGTTACGGTGATTTGAGGGAAGCTGGCGCCGGATGCGATCGCAGCTCCGGAATAGTCACATGTGACGGATTGGGATCCGCCGCCGCTGTGAACGCACGTCCAGTTCGTTCCCGATGCTGACACGAATCCAAAATCAGCGCTCGGGGGCAATGCGAACTCAACCTGCGCCGCATCGACCGAGTCCGGTCCGTTATTCGTCACGTCACCGAAATAGCTATACTGACCACCGGCGGGTAGCGATCCGGTCGAGCTGGAAAGCGTAAACTCGATGTCGGCCCCCGCCCCAACTGTCGGGGTGACAGACAGGCTGTCATTCGAGGCATTATTATCCACATTCGTTGGGCTCGAGATCGTCACCGTCCCGGGCTGCGCATCCGCGGTCTGCGCCGTCGCAATAAACGTGAATGTATGGTCTGGATTCGAGCCGTCTCGCGTCAGCGTCGGCAAAGTACAGGTCAGCGTTTGCGGTGCTGTAAAGCCTGGCGTCGTACATGACGCTGGTAGATTTCCCGCCGTAACGATCATCGTGCTCGGCACATTGATCGTGAGTTCAGCATCGGTGACCGGCGTCAGATCGTTATTGTCCAAGTCGACTTCGAATGTCACTTCAGCGCCGCGATAGATGTCTCCGCTTGGAGCCGTCACCTGGAACCGCGAGACGGCGAGGTCTGCAGCCTGCGCGGCTCCAGCGAGTCCGCCCGACACCAAAACGGCAAGCATTTGCTTTTTTAACATGGCGACGAAGTCCTTGTTCGAATCGACGTGCGAGATCACGCGCGCCCTAACAACTCTCAACTACGAGTGTTAACAAGTTTACATAAATACTGCTTTTTTCAGATTTTATGCATTTGATTCAATGTGTTAATAAATCAACCCAAGGATGTATCCGCGAAGCAATCATCCTGAAATCATCAGCCAAATACTTGTTTATGCAGCGCGCTGACTTGGATATCCGTTCACCAAATCTGTTTTAATCTCGTAGACCGTCGACCGCAGCCGCTCGCTATAACCAGCGGCAACGATCATGCCGTTTACGTCATACCCTCGCTCAGCCCAATAAGATTGGATTCGCTCCAAGAGTTTAGATGCGTCGTCGCGTGTCAGATGTTTCATCATCAGCTAGTCTCCCGATGATGAGAGATTAGCCAATCTATCTGAACCGAAACACAACAATTGCCTAACAGATGGTTTCTAAAAATTTTTTTATGAGCAAATACAGTGCATTAATCATATGCAGAAAATAGAAAAAATTCTATTTGCATGCCCCTTCAAACTGATCGACAGTGATATGAGCAATGCGGATGGACCCACCAGTGGACAAAATTAGGCATCAACCCAGCGAACTCGTACTCGCGCAAATGCCCCGAAAACCAGTCCGGTCTGACGGGGTCGCTACCTATGAGAAACTTGTCAGTACGATTGATGCGATCTTTGCCCGGGATGACAGCCGAACCATCAGCCTTAAAGAATTGGCAGACACCGCGAACGTCCCTGTGGCATCCGTATACCATTTCTTCCCAGTTCCAGAAGCCGCTCTGGCCGCACTCGTAGAACATTATATCGAAAAGGCTGCCATCGAGATCATGTCGAACCTGGAGCCTGCTGAGGGCTCAAATTGGCAAGGGATTGTGAACGAAGTCTTCGCGCGGGGCCGCTTTTTCTATGAGAAATATCCGGCCGCCAGAAAAGTCGGGTTCTGCCCGCATAGTAGCGAGAGCGCTCGCTACCTCCTCCTTGAAAGCAATTGGACGCTGGCCGAGCAAATCGCCTCCGAATTTGACCGATTGTTCATTCTCCCGCCGCATCTCAATATCGTCGATGACCTCGCCACCGCGATCATATTGACCGATGCCTTATGGTCTACGTCCATCGCCTTGCATGGCGAGATTACCGACCACTACGCTGCTGAAGCCGAACGCGCCGTCGCGTCATTTCTCTTCCCCGTGCTTGGCGCGGAACTGCCGGAAAAATAAAAGTAAAACACCACGGATATCGCCGATAAGTGGTGAGCCACGTTTGAAGCTAAGCTTTCAAGCTAGATCCAATGGCGGTGAGACAGGGATTCGAACCCTGGAGACGGGGATACCGCCTACACGCGTTCCAGGCGTGCGCCTTCGACCACTCGGCCACCTCACCGTAAGCCGGGCTGTATACTGGAGGGACGCGATATCGCAAGAGAAGACATTGCAGTTGGCTGCACATGGCCCATATTGGGGATCGAACCGGCACACGGAGTTGATATGTTTTTCTCTCGCAAACCCTTGGACCTCCCGACGCGTGACACCGCCCTGCCCGGCCGCGCCATGGCGATTCCGACGGCCGACACACATTTCGTGAATGGCCGAGACTTAAACGCCCCAGCGCCCGAGGGAATGGAAGAAATTGTTTTCGCGCTCGGATGTTTCTGGGGCGCAGAGCGCGTGTTCTGGCAGGCCGACGGCGTCTATGTCACGCAAGTTGGCTATGCGGGCGGCTACACGCCGAATCCGACCTATGAAGAAACCTGCTCGGGCAAAACCGGTCACACGGAAGTTGTGCGCGTTGTCTATGATCCAAAGATTATTTCGCTTGATGCGCTGCTCAAGCTGTTTTGGGAAAGCCATGACCCGACCCAAGGCATGCGCCAAGGCAATGATATCGGCACGCAGTATCGCTCCGCGATTTATACGTTGAACGCAGCGGACGAAGCCGTCGTCGATGCGAGCCGCGAGGCCTATAACCGGGCGCTGATCGCGGCGGGACGCGGCGAGATCACAACGGAGATCAAACCGCTCGACGCGTTCTATGCGGCTGAGGATTATCATCAGCAGTATTTGGCGAAGAACCCAGCAGGCTATTGCGGAATTGGTGGAACAGGGGTGACCTGTCCAATGCCTGGCGCACACGCGCTCGACTAAATCGTCGAGCCGCCGGTTACGGAAAACCGTTTACGATTAGACAGCATGGCTTGGCCTTGCTGAACCGCCTGGTTTGTTTGCTGGGCCAGACGCAAGATCGGGTCGACTTTCAAACGCTCGACCGCGATTTTGAGGTGATCCATCGCTTCGCGCACCCGAACGGGGTCGAAGTTCGAGTTTGAGATCAGTAAGAGCGCGCGGCCAAGATCGATGCGCGCTTGGATCTCATCAGCGGGCGCCAATGGCTCTTCACTCGCGAGGCGCTTGCGGCGAAGTTCCACCACGCGGGCCAGATGCTCTTCGGTATTGAGGGCAATCGCCATGGAGCAATAATCCATTTCCAGCGTATTGCGGGTCTGCGTCGGCAGAGCGTTTTCGTCCTGCAAGCAGCTCATAATGACGTCCGCCACAGGCGCTAGTTTGTCAGCGCGGAAGGCCGATCCATCGCCAAGACCAGGCTGTAAGGCGCGGGCGATCAAGTAAGCGATTGTGCGAGACGTTGTTTCTTCATTTTCGCGAGACACAAAAGGCAGCAGACCTTCTGAGTGCATGGCGTCGCTTGGCGGAAGCGATCCCCCCAAGGAAAGGACTTCAACGCGCGACGCTTCATCCTTGCCGCGTGGCCGATATCCCCAGACGATCAAGTCCGTGGATGACTTTTCCAGCCAGCCTGTCGCTGCAGCCCTTAAACCCTTCGATCCTTTGGCGCGAAGTTTCGGGGCGCGAACAATTTCAAATGGCGACCCAAACATGAATTGCTCAAGGTGGGTTTCGAGTGCCGAGATAATAGCTTTGGTCTGAGCTGCGCCTTTCGGTCCTGACAAAGGCGAGATGGCGAGGCCGAAGCCTTGTGTGGAGCGTCGTTTCCGGCTGGCCATATTGGTCATCAGGATGCTGACAAGGCTCGCCGCGCCGCGGGCTGCCAAGAAGAGCAAGTATAGAGCGACCAAACCAACAGCCAAAAGACCGAGTCCGCTCCACAAGGCCGATCCGGCGATCGTGGCATTGAACCAATCGATAAGAGGTGAAAGCTGGTCGGGCATGTCTGTTTGGCCTGGTTATACGCAACTGTGATGTCGATACCTTACGGGAAGGCATTCTCGCAATGCAAAATGACTGCTAGGTCGGGAATCCTTTTGGAGTCGGGGTGAGGAGGTCACAGTTGAGCGCGTTTCGGACCCGTTTTGCCCCATCTCCCACGTATTTTCTTCATTTGGGACACGCGCTCTCTGCGTTGCATGTGTGGCGCACGGCCGAAAACGCGGGCGGTGAGGTCTGGCTCAGGATCGAAGATATCGACACAACACGGTGTCGTCCGGAGTATACAGACGCTATCTATCAGGACCTCACCTGGCTCGGATTATCATGGCCTGAGCCGGTGCGCGTCCAATCGAAACACTTTGAAGACTATCGGAGCTGCGTCGAGACTCTCAACCAAATGGGACTGGCATATCGGTGCTTTAGAACGCGGGCGGAACTGTCAGCACTTGAGGACCCATTGCGACCTGGCCCCATTTCATCAGACCAAGAAGCACAGTTGCTAGACGAGGGCGCTCCCTTCGCATGGCGGCTCTCCCTGAGCCGCGCGCGAGATCATCTTGGCGCCGCTTACGATACCCTCACCTATCAAGAGAGCACAGAGAGCGGCTTAGAGGTTCGGCGCGCGGATCCAAACCTGCATGGGGATATCGTGATTGCTCGAAAAGATAGTCCTAGCGCTTATCACATTGCCGCAACACATGACGATGCCCTGCAAGGTATGACCCATATTGTCCGCGGCGAAGACCTCATCGATGCCCCGCATATTCATACGCTTTTACAAGCCTTGTTGAACTGGTCTCAGCCCATCTATCAGCATCACCCGCTCCTGCTGGATGAGGCGGGCAACAAGCTTTCCAAACGGCAGAAAAGTATTTCGCTTGCGAGCCTTCGCGCGGACGGTATGACGGCGGATCAAGTTCGCGTTCGATTGGGGTTTGCGTAAATGACTAAGCAGATTTCAGCGACGAGCTCGCGCGCGTGGTTCGGACCGCTCATGGTTTTAATGGGTGGCATCTGTATCGGCCTCGCCCCGATCGGCCTGCGCCTTGGATTAGACGATCTCGGGCCGCAAGCGATTGCGTTCTGGCGGTTTGCGTTCGCCCTCCCGATCCTGTTTGTGATGGTGGTTTTGATCCAGCGCCGGCTGCCGCCAAAGCCGAACAAGTTCGTGATCATTGCCGGCATCTTCTTCGCCCTTGAGCTTGGCCTGTGGCATTGGTCTTTGACCTTCACCACCGTCGCCAATGCGACCTTCATGGTGAACCTCGGAAATATCGGAGTCGGCCTGACCGCTTGGATCTTTCTGAAGGAGCGCCCGGGTTGGATGTGGGTCATCGCGATCCTGATCGCATGCCTTGGGGCTGCGGCCCTCTCATTAGGCGGGGTGGCCGATGGGAAGACAGATTTGCGCGGAGACCTCATCGCAATCGCCGCCGCGATTGGGGTCTCTTGCTATGTGGTGGCTGCGAAGGTTGCGCGCCGGACAATGGGCGGCCTCGAAGCGATTTTCTGGCTGACTTTGGTCGAGACCTTTGTCGCCATCTTCCTTGTCCTAGCGTTTCGAGAAAACTTCCTCCCAGACTCTCTGTCTGGTTTCATTGTGCCCCTCTTCCTCGCCATTGTTGTACATGTTGGCGGTCAGGGTCTAATCATTCTCGGCCTGGGGCATACGCCAACGGCAATCGCTGGTGTCCTGATCTTGGTCCAACCTGTGGTCGCGGCAGCGATCTCTTGGCAATTATTCGATGAACCGCTGACACCGCTGCAAGCCGGCGGCGGCTTTCTTA
>JBCBGS010000143.1:0-6182 GCA_038526515.1 Pseudomonadota bacterium
GCGCACCCGCGCCCAAATCCGTGACGTTTTACTCAGCACCGGAAACGCTTGAGGCGCTTGAATGGGCTGGCGTCGACTATGTCGCTTTGGGGAACAACCATATATATGACTTTCTTGAGCCCGGCCTTGATGTCACCATGGCGCATTTGAGGGAAAGCCAACTCGATTTTTCCGGCGCCGGGAATAATGAAGTGGACGCTCTTAAGGCGTTTCGGTTTCAGCGAGGATCAGATCAGTTTGATTTCTTGAGCTATGTCGGGTGGCCCGCAGGTCCTCCAACACAGTCGGCGGAAACCAATAAAGGCGGGGCGGCGCTCGGCACGACAGAGAATCTGCTCTCGACGACAAAAGCGAGCAAGCAAGCTGGCGGGATACCGGTCCTCCAATTTCATGGCGGCTTGGAATATGTTGAAGAACCGACATTGGCGATTGAGACACGTCTAAAGCAAGCTGTTGACGCAGGTGCAGCCTTGGTCATCGGTCATCACCCACATGTTGTGCAGGGCCTGGAACTGTATCGGGGCAAACTGATTGCCTGGTCGCTGGGTAATTTCCTCTTTGATCAGTATTTCTACTCTGCCCAGTCAGCCGCATTGCTTTACGTATGGATGGATGGCGATGAATTTTACCATGCTGAAGCCGTGCCGATTTACATCAAAGGCTATCACCCAACCCCAGCAGTTGGCCTGATGCGAAACGCCATCAATCGGCGTTTGATGGGCCTTTCTGCGAAACGTGACACGCACCTTACGCGTTCAGGCGGGCATATGATTTTGTCGTCGGTGGAACGCATAAATGCCACCAAACCTGAGTTCGACGTCGTGACCGATTGTCAGATGGGGCAGGGACGTACCGGCTATGACTTGCTAGCGAGGGGAGACTTCGATGCCCATGATTTGTTCGGTGCGCCAGACCGATCGTGGTTGGATCTCGATGAGCGCGTTAGCATCGTGGCGTTAGACGATGAGCCTACCGACAAAGTCATGCGAATTGATCTTGGCGCCGAAGCCATGGTTTTGACGGGTATGCGAAAGTTCCAACGCGTTTTTACGCCAGGGACATCGATGTCGGTTCAAGCTGACCTCCTCGCCAGCGCCGCGACTGAGATAGAGGTATATCTCCAAATCAGAGCCACGGGCCAAAGCTTGGAAGATGGGCTGATGAATGGGAAGAAAATTTTCCTTGGGTCAACATCGCTCCAGCCCAATCAAGCAACGAAGCTTGATCTCGATTTTGATACCCCGAGAACCCGCGCGAGATCGATAAGAATTTTGATCAAAGCCAAGGCGGGCGAAACGGGAAGCGAACTGGAGATTGATAATTTGCAGCTGATTGAATGGAGTACGCCTTTTCAGTCAGATAGAAATTTGTGCTCGAAAAGCTTGCCGCCCACTTAGACAAAAAAGATAATTCCAGTAGAACCCTGGTAACATTTAATGGACGCAAGGGCGGTTCTATCTGCCCCGCTCATTCGGTTTGTCGCTTCAGTTTATTATCAGTATGATCGTTTTTTAGTAGTTTAGTCTGAATGCTAAAAAGCTCTTGGTTTTGCTACACATCGGCTACACAAACTAAATTTTCTTGTTTGGAGCATGAGGTCCTAATACACTGTAATTATGCAGTAATTTATCGAGAAGAAAGGCGTCAGCCGTCCGTGTGGGGGCACCATTTTCTTCGAGCTTTTCGGATTAATACAGGTGATCAGGCACCGGGTCTGATCTCTCATTTTCCGATCCTTCGAATAGGCCGGTTAATTGGTCTGCCCCGCCTCAAGCCGCGCTTAGATAGTCCACGAGCTCCCGCGTGAGTGCGTTCAATGTCGCGTTCTTTGGCCAGGTCAGGGAGATGGGGAGGACCTTTTCATCCCAGTCTGGAAGCACACGCTGTAAACGCCCAGCATCTATGTCGGCGCGCAAGGCCTCGTACGGCAGTGCCGCTAGCCCTAGCCCCGTCAGGGCAAGCGCGCGGACCGTTTCAGCAGAGTCCGCGGAGACGACCGTACGGCCCCAGATTTCGATTTTCTTTCTATTCGGCCGAGATAACTCAACCGAGTCCGGCACGAGTGAAAAGCTGACAAAGTCGTGCTCGACCAAATCGGCAGGATCACGAATCTCAGAACGCGTTTCCAAGTAACGGGGCGATGCCACCAAGATACGCGGTTCGTTCCCAATCCGGCGCGTTTTAAGGTCTGAGTCTTTGAAATAGCCCATACGTATGGCCAGATCATACCCCTCTCTTTGTAGGTCAGCCTGACGGTCTGAACTAAACAACTGAACCAGAACGCCGGGGTGCTCCCCCACAAAAGCAGCGGTCCGTTGCACGAGGGGATGCCCATTCATGGTCGCTGGTAACGCGATGCGTGATCGGGTGGTTTTCTCGCGTCCCGTTTTAGAAAACGTCTCGAGACCATCTCTCGCATAACCGAGCATGCTCTGAGCTTTTGGATAGAGCGCCTCGCCTTGTTCTGTGAGGGATAAGGCCCGCGTCGAACGGTATAGAAGCGCAATCCCAAGCTCGCGTTCCAGCTGACTGATATGTTCACTGACAACAGATGGCGAAACACCCAAGCGGGTCGCGGCGCCTCGGAATGACCCGGCATCCACAACGGTCGCGAAGATGGCGAGAGATTTCAAATGCTCGATCATGATCTCTAATTGTTCGATATTTCGAACACTGTAAACGAGATATCGGAATATTAAAGCACCGGCTAATCCCCTAACTCCTAGCCATCAAAGTTAGGAGAACGTCATGAAACCATCTTTCAAAGTTCTGATTCCGCTTGCTGCCTTGGGCATTGCGACTGCCTGCGTTTCAGAGTCCACGATTGCTGAACCACAGGCTGAAATGGTCGAGGTGCAAGCTGAGTTAAGTCAGGCAGATAAAGTCACCGCGCTGTTGAACAGCTTTAACACAGGTGACACGGCGCCCATCGCCTACATCAATCCTGAAAAGTATGTTCAACACAATTTGGATGTCGCCGATGGCTTGGCGGGGTTTGGCGCTGTTATGCAAAACGCGCCGCCCCAAGGCTTCAGCGCGGATGTCAAACGCGTGTTCACGGACGGCGACTATGTCATCGCTCACACCGAGTATGATTTCTTTGGCCCGAAAGCCGGGTTTGACGTGTTCCGGTTTGAAGACGGCCTCATCGTAGAGCATTGGGACAATTTGAGCCCGGTCACGCCGCCAAATCCAAGTGGGCGCACACAGTTCGACGGCGCGACAGAACTGACGGATCTCGACAAAACTGAAGCGAATAAGGCCGTGGTGAGAGGCTTTATCGACGATGTCCTCGTCGGTGGAAAAACAAACACGATCACAGACTATGTCAGCAGCGAAACTTACATTCAGCATAACAGCGCGGTTGCTGATGGGTTGGATGGTCTTGGCGACGCCCTCGCCTATTTCGCCGCCAATGACATGGTCATGATCTATGACTAAACCCACAAGATCCTCGGCGAAGGGAATTTCGTGCTCGCGATGAGCGAAGGAAAGTTTGGCCCCGCACCCGGCGACCATGTTGCCTATTACGACCTCTTCCGGCTCGCTGAGGGCAAGATCGTCGAACACTGGGATGTGATTCAATCCATCCCACCGCAGAGCGAATGGCAAAATCAAAACGGGAAATTTTAGGCCAATGAAAAACACACCAAGCATTTTAGCGATGAGCGCAGCGGCACTTTGCGTCGCCTGCGCGGCCCCTGCCTCAACGCCTGACAGCAAAATCGAACCAACAGTCATCGAGATTGCCACCTTTCAACTGGCAGACGGCGTAAGTCCCGCTCAATTCGCCCCCTTGGACGCGGCTGTAGAGCGCAATCACGTGTCCAAACAACCAGGCTTCGTCTCACGCGAAACGGGCTACACCGATCAAGGTGAGTGGCTCGTGGTCGTTCACTGGGAGAATATCGAAGCTGCTGAAGGCTCCATGGCATCGTTTGCCAATGCACCAGCCGCCGCGGACTTTATGGCTAATTTGGACGCCGCGACCATGTCGATGACACGATATGAAATCAATGACTGATTGAAGGGCAATACAACGGTCATTCGGCTTGGGCGCGCTTTGGCGCGTCTTCGCCCACTAGCAAATCAACACGCCGTCCCGGTCGCGGCCTTTAAGTCTTCGCAAATGAGCTGCGCGCGAGTCGGATCGTCCAGGCGACGTAAGACGTTTGCGAGGCCGCGGACCGCTTCGGCATTTAACGGGTCGCGCGAGAGCACGCGTTGGAACCATAGCTTGCTCTCTTCCCAGGCTTCGGCCTCGGTATGAAAGTCTGCGACGGCGAGACCAATGGAGCTGTGCCAAGGTCTAATGGCGACAGGGTTTGATACAAATTTGCGCTCCATCGAGAGCCAGGCCTGCTCCAGGTAAAACACAGAGTTTTCCGGTTGTCCGGTCAATCGACTGAGTTCTGACAGATTGATCATTGTGCCCCAGTCTTCCGGATCGATGACCAAAGCTTTTTCATAAGCGCGCTGCGCTGGCTCGTATTGTTGCAAGGCGGACTGAGCGAGCCCAAGCGCACGCCAGGCCCGTGTATGTTGCGGGTCAAACTCGGTCGCCCTCTGCGCCAATGCGATTGAGCGCTCCAATTGATCTTTGGCCTCAGACTGATTGAGCCAACCGCTCTCTAAGGCTTCGGTGAGAGATCGGCGCCCGAGGTCGCCGTCACTGCCCGGCCCTTGGTATCGGATGACGCGCTGCGCAATCGCATTGGAGAGCCCTGCAAGCGCCTTGGCGTTTTCGGGATCATCTGCGAGCACGGCCTCATATATGCGAAGAGCTGATTCATTGTCCGCGCGCGTAAACTGGCTATAAAATCCGTCCGCCCTGACGATCAAAAGATCATCCTTCGTCAGATCCACCTCCGGCGGGCTCGGAGCGGTGAGCCTTTCCGTCAAAATGAACAGCCCCCCAAGCACCACCGAAATCGCTAGGAAGGCGAGCAGCATACGGTAGCCGACTTTTGGCTTTGCCGCGCCCGGCACAGCGTCGCCGGAAACATCTGCAATCAAGCGATAGCCGCGTTTCGAGACGGTTTCGATATATTGCGGCGCCTTCGCATCATCTTCGAGCGCTTTGCGGAGCTTGAAGATACAGCGGGTGAGCGCGTCATCATTGACGTGGACCTCATCCCAGAGCGACTCAATCATCTCAGTCTTGGAGATCACTTCACCGGCCCGAGCTGCAAACAGCATCAGGAGATCCATGACGCGCGGCTCCAACTCCACCGTTTTTCCTTTGCCGGAAATGCGGTTGCTTGGCGCATCAATTGTCCAATCACCAATGATAAGGTTGTGTGATTTCAAAGCCTGTAACTCATTGAATTATTGGAGGAATAAAAAGGTCATCTCGAAAGGATGCGGTGGTCATGGCGTTTATTCAGTGAACCGGGAAAGAGACAGCATCAAACGAAAACCGCTTTGGCGGCGGCTCCTATTTGGCTACTAGAAGAGGTCACCATGTTTCAAACTCTACGCACGTCAACCCGCACACATTGCGCGTCGCTTTCAATCTTTATCTGTGCCTCGCTTATCGCGAGCGCGCAAGCAGACGAGTTCACGCCTGAACAAGCCCAGGCGGATCTTGAACGCCTTTATTCCGGGCTGAAATCTGCGGAGGCACATTTGTTCGCATCGACTCCCAAAGCCGTCTTCGATCGCCACTATGAAGAATTGAAAGCGGGATATCAGACACCGGTTTCTGAGGCCAAGCTGTTCAGCGATTTCCAAAAGTTCGCAGCACTCGCAAACCATGGCCACACAAGATTGGAAGGTCTTAGTCCAGCCTGGTCAGATTATATGGCGCGCGATGGCAAACTGTTTCCACTAAGCTTGAGCGTCTCCCATGGCGACGTCATCGTTGCGGCCGCGCCAGCAGATAGCGGCGTACTGCCTGGCGATCGCATTCTCTCCATCGATGGCAAAGCCAACCCGGTCTGGCTGAAAGAGATCACTCAGTACATCTCAGCCGAAACACCTGCGCTCGCATACGCGCTTATGGGGCGAGGTGACTTCTATTACTTTTGGTTGGCCTATGGCGAGCGCGCGCACTACCAAGTGTCGGGGGAACCCGACCGGACAAAGGTGGCGGTGGGCCACCCCCCGGGTAACCACCACGTCGTGGCAGAGGATGTGATAGCCCGGCCGTAACCCCCGAGAAGCTGGCGCGGCCCCCACCA
>JBCBGS010000144.1:0-6133 GCA_038526515.1 Pseudomonadota bacterium
ATGAACTTGGGTTTGCGGTCGGTGTAGGGTTTGAAAATTCCAACGGTCGTCTAGACGTGAGCGCGAGCTATCTAAGCTTCCCGAACTCGGATGAACCGCCGACCGTCGAATTGGGGGCAGAGTTGAGTCTCGCGCAATCGTTCGCACCTAACCTCGCTGCGTTTTATGATTTACGCTCTGATGTAAGGGGTGCTGAGATCGCCATAACCCACACGATTGATCATCGACTTATGGATTTGGAGTTGTCGGCGCGCGGGGGTTTCGTCGACACGCCTGACCAGGATTTATCCTATATCGGAGTGGAAGGCGTCATTGGTTTGGTTCAGTCGGACACCAGCACTGTTACAGCGTTTCTCAGCGGCACTGTCGCAGATGAAAATACTCTCATTACCGCTGTCAGAAATGATGGGCGACCGAATGGTCGTTCTGAGGGTTGGGCTTTGGGGATTCGATGGACCGCGTTGGGGTCGTTTTAGGTGGTGTCATTCTAATGCGATAGGGGGACCCGTGCGCGCTTTTCCCAAAGTTGAAATCTCGCGTCGCAGTAGCTTCGACGCTGAAACCGGACATTAGTTCCTTGGCTTAAGTCGCCTCTGCAACGGAAGCTGACGGTGGTTTCGTGCCCGTGGTTAAGCGGGCACGACCTACCGTCAAGCTATCGTTTGACCGTGACTATTTCGTCGAGATTCTACGGAGCGCTGAACTCAAGTCGAGTTCGAGCCTCCATAAAGGAGCACTCGGCTGCCTGACCATCTCGGTCTACGAGGTACCCAAATCCTAAGGCAACCATAGCTTCATCGATCGCTTCAATCGTATCCGAACTTGAGTCAACAAGTTCAAAAGTTGTCGCCTCAATGTCGACGGGCACGCCGACGGCCTCAAACGCCTGGCCGGTGTGATCGTAGATGATCATGTTTGATAAGCCCAACATCGTTCCTTCAGTGGGAAGTGGCTTATTCAAGATTGCAGAGAGGATTCCGTCTGAGGGCTCACCAATGAAGCAGACCGGATGATTCAATGCGCGCATCGACAATAAGAAATGCTCAGCAGCGCTAAAAGTATTCGGACCAGAAATTGTTGCAACAGGGCCGAGATACGATACGCGTTCCGTTGGTGCTAGCTCCCGTTCGACGAGAGGTGTTCGCTGCGGCGTTGAACTGCCTTCAAAACTGATGGTCTCATAGGCACTTACTGTTACCGTATCCGTTGAAAATCGACTTGCGATAGCGTCTGCAACGGAAAGTTCGCCGCCTCCATTCGAAAGCACATTGATAATCAAGGCTTCAGTATGCTGCAGGTCCGTGAGCGCTCTATCCATAATTTCTTCGGCTGCTGCTGCATCACTTTCAGCTGCGTTCAACGAGATTCCACCCATACTGTTGACTTCGAGATAGCCAACCAAGCCATTTCCGATGGTTGCCCATTGAAAAACATCCTGGTTTTCGCCGCCAGCCGAGTCAAAGCTATCGGCGTCGAAATAACTGTCTCTGATCGCCAGGATTCTTGAGAGTTGTTCAGTCACATAGGCGTTGAAATTCGTGAACTCAGATTGCGCGGCAAACCCAGTTTCTAAAACATCGAGAAGTTTTCCATCTGGGTTTGCAGGCGTGAACTCGAACTCATCACCGGCCGATAGGGTAACATGCCCATCGTCTAGGCCCGATAACAGGGTTACAATCGTCTCCAAAAGCTCGTCATCGGTGGTTTGGTCGCTAACCTGATCTCGGGCATTTCTCACGCGATCGTCCCAGTCTAGAATGCCGCGTAGCTCAAAGAACGGGTAATAATCATCGAAATTGTGAATGATGTGATTCAGGGTCGCGACAGGGCCGTTCTCACTGATAAGTCTGTTGTCCTGGCACGATGGCGGTAGGCCGTCTCTTTTCGAAAATACGAGCGTTCCTGAGTCCTCGGTCGCGACGAACTCGTCCGAACTGACCGTTTCTATCGCAATGATTTCGGTAAGTTCGTCCTGAGTGATGGTGCGGACGCTCAAACATGTTTCGCGTGTAAAGTCATACTGAGCGACGCTCTCGCCCGCGATATCCAGCACACGGCCAAAGCCCTTTTGGATCCAAACGCCATCAGGAATTGATTGTTCAGCGGGATCATCCGCAGGAGGAGGTGCCGGAGAGACCGGAGCAGGAGAGGGGCGTGCACGGTCGTTGTCTGCGCAGGCGGATACCATGAGCGCGGTCAAAGAGAGCAGGGATACTGAAAGTCTTTTAGTGGGAGAAAACATTTTTGCTTCTTTCTTATCGTTGATGTTTTGGTGCGATTTTGCGTTTGACAGATGTCAGGGTTCGATGGGCGACGAGCACGAATATCGGGCATCGAAGGGCCAATCATTCATGCAGAAATTACGCACTTTCCGATCAGTTGGGTTAGCGGCGTCGCTTCATCGTTCTCGACGCCCTCAAGCACTTTGAAGAACTTGGCGATCGGTTGGGCGGGGCACCCCTGCTACATCGAATGTTGCAACGTTGGCGCTCATCACATCCGATCTGGAAGTTGCTTGGAGCCTTTGGGGTGTCGTGAAGTCGGTCTTTTGACTCTGCGCGCACCCAGCGAGTGCGTACATTAACAGTAAGACCCAGAACAGAAGTACCGTTCTAACGTTTCGTGCCATTGGGGGCGTCTTTCTATATTGCCAAATCCCGCTCCCTAGGCCGCCTGAGCCTCGATGGCGTCTGTCCGTGACGGGAAATACGAAATGAGTGCGAAAGATGAGCGGCGTTTCGGGGAGCGTCGAAAAGGTCAGCTCTTCGGCTTGTCTTCGCCGTCACTGAATGACTTCTACGACACCGCTTAGATCACTCGATCCGACCGGCAACGGCGATAACATTAGACAGGGTTTTTCGTTCGCGCTGATAGAACGTTTTTAGAGCGGCTTTGCCTGCGATACTTATCCGCAGTTCCTTCATATGCGTGCGGCCATCAGGAACGCGCTCGCAGTCTATCGACATCTCGAAATGAGTGATCTTCGCGATCCAATCTGGCTTGAAAGATCGCGGCGCAATCAGAGACATCGAAAGCACCTGCGGGTCAGTTTTTGAAACCGTCACTCGCCCATCGAGGTGTTTCATGAGTGCGGTATCGTCAGGATCTTCAAGATCAGGCCTTGGTTTGAATGCGTAGGTTGCCTGAGTGGGAGTTTCAGCGATGACAACAGCGTTAATCGGTACGATTTCAGAGAGTTGCGCACACCAGAATTCTTCGAGAGGGTTTTGCTCAATGTCCTGAAAGACCTCGATGAAGTCATCACTCAATTCGTCATGAGATTGGGATAGAAGCTTCACTCGCCGGCCGCGTTCTTGGCTAGGGTCTATTCGAGCAACAACTTTCTCATCTAGTGAGCTATACTCCAAATCATATTGATAGATGGGGCCGCCGCGATCAGGGTTCAGGGCGAGCGAAA
This sequence comes from Pseudomonadota bacterium, assembly GCA_038526515.1. GTDB lineage: Bacteria > Pseudomonadota > Alphaproteobacteria > Caulobacterales > Hyphomonadaceae > Henriciella. The sequence goes on from JBCBGS010000144.1 coordinate 3,419, forward strand.
GATAAGAGCGCGGTGGTTCTGCTTTCGCGCTGTTGGTGGTCTGAAATGCCATCCCCAAAGATAGAAATAGGATGAGTTGTTTTCGCATGGATATCTCCTTTGTTCGGAGCCCACGGGTTAGCAAATAAGGTTCGGAATAATGTCCCGCCTTATCCGCCTGGACAAAGTCGTTGGGCACGGCAGGTCTGTTCGTCTGAATACGTCACGATAACGAGCGGTACGATCTCAATTTAGGGGACAAATTCGCGCCAGAGCTGTCTTGCGCCGATTACTAAAAATATGGGTGTAAGCCAGAATGAAATGTGGCCGGCAATCCTCTCCTTGGAATGCCGGCCACGATCATGACAGCTGATGTTTTAGAAGCGCTTCAAGACCAGTAATCCAGCAGTTCCTTCTGCGCTTCGGCTCACCAAGGGGCTTGATTTGATATCGTCAGAAAACTTCTCAACTGACCCAAAAGCGATAACGCTCATCGAGTCGCTGATCGGCATAGCCAAGCTTGCCTCGATAAACGGTTGAACTGAATCGTCGGGGGTGAATTGCGCTAGAGTCGGCGTCACTTCATCTGACTTAACGCCATAAAGGTGCGTGTTCAGATCTTCACTCCGATATGTGGCGCCGACTCCAAGGTCGAATCCGATATCGCCGATGCCATAGACGAATCCAGCTTTCAGGCTTCCTTCGTGTCCTTTGTGGACCGCAGAGATATCCTGTAGCGCTCTGCCCTCAATATAGACGTTCCCAAGGTTCAGATTAGCAGCCAATCCAGCTTCAAGCGCAGTGTCGCGTTCGATTCCGTTGAACCGCGAAGAGTCATCTGGATCGGTGAATGACCATCTTGGTTCAACTAGCGCGGTGAGTTCTAACGCTTCGGTGCCTAAAAAGTTGTACGCGAAACCTTCCACACCGAGCGAAGCGTTTTCCCAACTGTATGCGATATACGGAACCGGTAAAATTTCAGGACTATCGGTGCCTTCGTAAGCGGGGAAGTCTGAGATCAGACCAATCCCGAGCAATAGCCCCTCGCTTTCTCCCAAACCTCTAAGTTCGGCGTGTGCTATGCTTTCGCATAGGAACAGGGAGGCTGCTGCGATTACGAGTTTTTTTGTTTTCATTTTATGTAACTCCAGATGAGTGATTGCCGCCGGAAATCGGCGCTCGGCTGGAATGCACAGTTTTGTCGGAACCTACGTCTTTCTGGATTTTGCGGGACACATATTTATGTCCGCGCCGTCACGGAGATACAGAAATTACCCTCATCTGCTTGATCATCAGTATCATCGTAAAGTAGCTGCGCCATATGGAATCGACTTATGAGATCATAGTGGCCGTTGTGGCCGCCGCCACGATTGGACAGGCCTTACTGACAGCGAGCTTACTCGCAGTCCGCAAAGACCCCCGCCGCATTTATCTCCCTCTGTTCGTATTCTTTGTCGCGAACGCCGTCGCTAAATTCTACGGGATCGCTGAAGCTCTAGCGACGACACGGGAGACGCTCCCTTTTAGGCATTTTTTAGATATGAGTTCGATGGTCGCGTTCACTTTGATATCGCCATCGATTTGGCTTTATGTCCGCGCCCTAACGTCTGAATATACATTGCGGTTTTCGATGAGAGACAGTTGGCATTTGTTGCCATTCGGGATCGCACTTATCATCAGTCTGTTTATCCTCTCATCGCCTTTTGAGATCCGCCACGAACTATTAGGCGATGGAGAGCCGACCGATTCCCTGCAAGTAATTTTGTTGGCCGTGGCGCTTTTGACACTCTTGTTCACATGGGTTGTTCAAACGACAATCTACGTGTTCAAAATCTATATACGGCTGACACGATATCGTACGCGCCTGAGAGACATTTTTGCGAGCACGAGAGGACGAGAACTTCACTGGATCAGCTGGGTAGTGACCCTTCTTGTGATCAACTTGTTGAGTGTCGGCACAGAGATGTTTTACGTCATGACGCCAGCCATCGGTATTCTGACTGACACTTTCGACTTTGCTTTGGTTTGGATCTTCTCGTTATGGGGGCTTCGCGCGACCCCCGCAATTGAAGGGGCTGGTGGCCCGCGCCCGGACGCCGATAGTGTTCCAGAAGATAGAGACGGTGCGGGAGTGAGAAAGTCAGCTGCGAAGTATGAAAAATCAGCCCTAACCGCAGAACACCTTGAGAGAATATCGGAAAAACTCAACCGGGTGATGAACGATCAAAAGCTCTACCTGGAGCCCTCATTGTCTCTGCGAGACCTCGCGAAAGCCGTGTCCACTCCGCCTAACTACGTTTCGCAAACGCTGAATAGCGAAATCGGGGAAACATTCTTCGACTATGTGAATGGCTGGCGGGTCCGCGATGCGATGCCAAAAATTCGCGGAAGCCAGGAATCTATTTTGAGCATTCTCTACGAGGTTGGGTTCAACTCGCGCTCTTCATTTTACAAAGCGTTCAAGCGCGAAACGGGAATGACACCTCGAGCTTATCGCGATGCGATCGCGGCTGAGTAACCGAGCTATCGAACCTGGTCAAAAGCCCACACTATTCTGAAGCTTGCTTCGTGCTTACTAAACTCTCATTGCAGAACTATCTGATGAAATCGAGCAGGGTCCCCAAAAACTCCTCGGATGCAGCCTCGCGATCAATCAAACTTGTCCGTTTTCAAACGGTTGAGACACTCTGATGCTTTTGGATCAGGAGAGATTGGCTCATCTGGTTTGGTTTAATC
>JBCBGS010000145.1:0-6095 GCA_038526515.1 Pseudomonadota bacterium
CGTTTTTGCGGAGTACGGCGCAGCGGATTTTGCCGATGGCCTGACGCTAGATATTGAGGGCCATTTATGGATTACTTGCGTCGTATCGAACCGCATACTGCGCGTGTCTCCGCAAGGGGAAATTCTGACAGTCTTCGACGGGAGTGACGCTGAACGCGTCGCTGGCGCAGAGACTGCGCTCGCCAATCAAACGCTCTCTAGAGACTACATCTACCGTGAGACCGATGCGCGTATTCAGAATCCAACCAGCATTGCTTTTGGCGGCGAAGACATGCGAACCGCTTATGTTGGCTCGCTCAACCATACAGTACTCAGAACGTTCAGGAGCCCAGTTGCCGGCGTCAAACCCGTACATTGGGACTGGTAGATTTGGAGCAGGAGAACCTCACATACAGGCGCGTTGCGCTGGGCAAAATACTCCGATTGCTTCCAATTCCGATGAAAGAAGGGAACGAACGATAACATGGATCAATGTATCATCACCGAGGTTGGTCTGCGTGACGGTCTTCAGAATGAGCCAAACTTTTTGGCAACCGAAAAGAAGTCCGATATTGCAAATCGAGTGATTGCCGCTGGCGTATCTCGCATCGAAGCCACGTCCTTTGTTTCTCCTAAAGCGGTACCGCAGCTCGCTGATGCGGAGGACATGATCGCCGGGATCAACCGTACGGATGATCTCATCATTGAAGCGTTAGCGCCCAATAAACGCGGTGGGCTAAGAGCGGCAAGTGCGAATGTCGATGTGTGGGTTGCCTTCCTTTCAGCCAGCGAAAAACACTCGCTCGCAAACTCCAACGCATCGATTGCAGACGCTTTCGAACGAATTGTGCCAATGGTCCAGCTTGCTGAGGATCAAAATGCGAGCATTACGGCCGCGATAGCCGTCGCTTTCGACTGCCCCTTTGAAGGCGCAACGCCCGTAGAACGGGTCGTCAAGATTGCCCAGAATTTCTTTGAGATAGGCGTGCGGACTCTAAAGCTCGGCGACACGATTGGTACCGCATCGCCGCGCCGGGTGCGCGCTCTTGTCAGCGCGTTGATACGCGAGTTGCCTGAGATGGAACTTGTGCTTCATTTTCACAATACGCGTGGCCTTGGCCTTTCGAATGTACTGGTGGGACTCGAATGTGGTGTCTCTCGGTATGAAGCCTCGCTCGGCGGGCTTGGCGGTTGTCCTTTTGCGCCTGGTGCGAGCGGTAATATTGCGACCGAAGACCTTGTGCATTTACTGCATCTTGAAGGCGTGAAAACTGGAATCGACTTAGACGCACTCATCGCCGCAGGCGCGGTGTTCTCCGAGTATCTGGGGCGCAAACTTCCAGCACATTTGCAGAGTGCGCGCCCTGTTGGCGTCACATACGATTTTGACAGCGCCTTGCGCGCAACAGGATAAGTCAGGGAGACATGAATTGAGCTTGCAAGGTATTCGAGTGATTGATTTGACCCGCATCATAGCTGGGCCATTTTGTACCCAACTTCTTGCCGATCTTGGCGCTGATGTGATCAAGATTGAAACGCCAAAGGGTGATCCTCTGCGCGGACAAGGCGAAAAGGTGAATGATTTTAGTTGGTATTTTGCTGGCTATAATCGAAACAAGAAATCCGTCGCTCTGAATATGCGAGACGAGAAGGGAATGGCCGTTCTTAAGCGGTTGCTCAAAGATGCTGATGTTTTGGTCGAAAATTTTCGGCCGGGCGTGCTGGGCAAAATGGGTTTGTCTGCCGAGGTACTCAATGAGATCAACTCTGACCTAATCGTCTGTAGCATCAGTGGGTTTGGCGCTGACGGGCCATATGCTCAGCGTCCCGCATTTGACTTTATCGCGCAGGCACTAAGTGGCTTCATGAGCGTCACAGGCGAGGCTGATGGTCCTCCGTTGCGCTCCGGGCTTCCGGTCAGTGACCTAGTGGTGGGATTATATAGTGCGCTCGCGATCAGTTCGCGTCTTGTCGGGCGACAGAAAAACAGTGGGTCCGGTGTCCAATATATCGATATCGCGCTCACCGATAGCATGGTCAGCTTCTTGAGCTTTCAAGCGGCGAATTTTCTCGCTGCCGGCGTGGTGCCAAATCGAAGTGGGAATGATCACCAATTGGTTGCCCCATATGGGCTGGCAGAAGCCGCAGATGGGGCTGTAGCAATCGCACCGAGCAATGATGGCGTGTATAAAAAATTTCTCACAGTACTCGACATGGAGCATTGTCTTGACGATGAGCGGATTGATACCAACGCCAAGCGCATGCAAAATCGGGATCTTGTGAACGAAATTTTTGAGCCGGTCTTAAAGAGCCAAAGCAGCCAATTCTGGATCGAGAAATTAAACGCTGCAGGCGTGCCTGCAGGACCCGTGTTGAGCGTGCCCGAGGTCTTCGAAGATCCTCAAATTCTGCATCGAAATATGGTCATGGATGTTGAGCATGGTGATCAAGGTACCGTGAAGATGCTCGGATTTCCGATGAAGTTTAGTCACGAGCCTTGCACAGTTCGACAGCCAGCGCCCACGTTAGGTCAGCATGGACGCGAAGTGCTTAAGGCGAGCGGCTACTCTGACGCAGAAATCGGCGAACTGTACCAAGCGGGAGTTTTGGGCAGCGACTGACCATTTCCGATACGTAATCCAGGCTTGCCTTTGCCTTCATCAGAGCGCACTTTGATGATGGTACTATGGAGGTGCTGAATGCATTTCGATTTTGTCAGCCTTAAAGCATTTCTGGCCGTCGCAGAAACAAAGAGTTTTCGTGCAGCTTCTGAACGTTTGAACCTGTCGATTTCTTCAGTGAGCCGCCGCATTTCGGATTTGGAATTCGATTTCGGTCAAACGCTCTTCAAGCGTCATTCGCGCGGCGTCGAGATCACTGAGGCGGGCAGTCTGTTGGTCGAACGTGCCCAAGATGCATTTTCATCATTGGATGTTCTCAAGTCAGATATGGAGCGATTTCGTCAGGGCGAAGTCGGGCGATTGTCGGTGAGCGCAAACGGGTCGGCGCTCATTAATGGCCTCGCGCGTGACGTTGCGTTGTTTCAGCAAGCGCATCCAACCATTGAGATAGACCTGCAAGAACAACTCACCCCGATCGTTTTGGATCAAGTGGAGAAGGGCAATGTGGATGTTGGGTTCATCTCAAAAACAATGCGGGTGCCAAAAGGGATCAAAGTCCAACCCTATCTAGAAGACAATTTAGTATTGGCGGTCCACCAAAACCATCCACTCGCTGATCAAGACAGTGTACTCCTTGAACAAGTCATCGACGATCAGATCATTGGCGTCGGCGAGCACAGTTCGCTTACGCGGCTGATCAGAAAGATGGCTGTTGCGCCGAGGCCGCAAATAGACTTTCGTTACATGGCGGAAACGAATGAAGTCGCGCGAACGCTCGTCTCGCAAGGCTTAGGCGTTACGATCTTACCCGAAAAGTTTGTCTCGCCGTATCTGGATCTGCTCTCAATCCGGTCGATTCCATTGGACGAAGAATGGGCGAAGAGAGAAATTGCGCTCATCGTCTCGACGGAAACAGAACTATCTGGACCATCGCAGACATTTTGCGATTGGATCCGTGCCAAAGCAGAGACTGAAAGGTTGCTCGAAGAGCCAGCATAGGAGCAGCGCTTCGACTACCATGTGCGGGGACTATTTGTATTCTCCGAACTCTGCCTTGTCCAAATTGAAATGCTCGTTGCAGCTCCAGCAATTGCGAGCGTAAATACCCGCGTTAGAGTTGACGATCCGATCATTGAGCGTGGTGGCGTCGCTATCTCAATTGAAACGGAATAATGAATCTCGGAGTTTTCCTACCGAGAGAGTTGGGAGTGAATGATGGCATTTTCGAGAAAACTCGCAGGTGTGGTGTATGCGCTTGCGATAGGTCTGGGGTCGGGCTTTGCCCATGCCGAAACCTCGCCCTCGACCGTTAAGATCGATATGCAGTCTTACCTTCCAAACACCACACCAGTTCTCGGAACAGCTGGCCAGGAATTGGCCGACCGGGTTAAACGGATTACGGGCGGCGAACTTGAAATTGTATATCAACCCCCCGGGGCATTAGTGAACACTAATGAGATCTGGGACGCAGTTTCCATCGGCGCCGTTCCCGCTGGTTGGTTCTATTCATCGCTGGCCCAGGGCTATATCCCGTCGGCCTCGCTGTTCACGTCATTTCCTTTTGGGCCGGGTGCTACCGAATATACATCTTGGTGGTATGAGGGCGGCGGAAAAGAACTTTGGGCGGAAGTCTCAGAACCGTTCAACATCCATTCTGAATTATGCACGGTTGTTGCCCCAGAAGCCTCCGGTTGGTTTAAGACCCCTATTAACTCACCGGAAGACCTCGATGGTCTAAAAATGCGGATCACCGGTTTAGGGGCTGCCGTGATGCAAAAGCTCGGTGCGCGGGCTCAATCGATGGGGCCTGGCGACACAATTACGGCGCTAAACTTGGGAACGATTGATGCTGCCGAGATTAGTTTTCCCGCGCTCGATAAAGCAATTGGGCTTCAGGATCATGCCTCCCATTACTATTTTCCGGGTTGGCACCAGCAGAGCTCATTTCTCATTTTTATTATCAATAAGGATGTCTGGAATCAGCTCGAAGATTCTCACCAAGCTGCCATTCAGGAAGTGTGCGCTGCGAACGTCGCGCGCACGATTGCTGAAGGTGATGCAATTCAGCTTCAGCCGCTAGACGACCTCATTGCAGGCGGAACAACGGTCCACAATTGGTCGCCGGAAATGCTCGAGGCTTTCGAGACGGCATGGAACGAAGTTGTAGAAGAACGCTCAGCCGCAGACGAAGACTTCGCGCGGGTTTGGAAAAGCATCAATGACTTTCGGGCAAGTTATAAAACTTGGGGTGAGTTGGGTTACCTGGAGTAAGTCCATGCGTAGGGAACCAGCGGAATGACCATGATTGCTATAGCCAATTTTTTTGAACGCATCTGCACGTACGCCGCACGGTTTGCTGGCATACTTTTAGTCCTCTTAATGATGACGATCGTTTATGACATCGTCGGACGTCAGTTTTTCAACACGGGCTCCGTCGCCCTGCAAGAGTTGCAATGGCATCTCCATGGCGCGATTGCTTTGCTGGGTTTCGGTTACGCATATACGCGCGATGCCCATGTGCGGATCGATATTCTGCATGAGAACTTCCCACATCGACTCAAGCTAAAGTTGGAGTTTTTGGGCATCGTCTTCTTGCTCACGCCGTTTTTTCTCGTCTTGCTTTGGACTGGTTTTGACTTTGCGCATCGGTCGTTCGTTCACGGAGAAGTTTCGCCCAGCGATCTCGGACTGCATCATCGCTGGATCGTCAAATCCGTTGTGCCGCTGTCTGCGCTATTTGTTTTGCTGGGGGCGTGGTCGGTTGCGTTGCGCGCAATTCTCGTTCTGCGCGGCCAACTCCAATTAGCATATCGCAAAGAGGATGGGTTATGGAAATCCTGATCGCGCTCCTTCCAGTGCTCATGTTTGCTGCTCTGATTATTGGTATGTTTTCGGGGTTGCCGGTCGCAATCGTGCTCGCAGGCGTCACCTTTCTCTTCGGAGCGATCGCGATGGCGCTTGGCGAAATGAATTTGATCCAGGCCGCCATCTTACCAAACCGCGTATTTGGTGGATCGATCCAGAATCAAGTTCTGATCGCCGCGCCGATGTTTATCTTTATGGGAGTGCTGCTGGAGAAAAGCAGGCTCGCTGAAGACTTATTAGTGACAACCCAAAAGCTCTTGCGCCACGTGCCGGGTGGACTGGCACTGGCGGTGACGGTTCTGGGGACAATTCTAGCGGCCGCGACAGGGATCATCGGTGCGTCGGTTGTCATGCTAACAGTGCTTGCATTGCCGACGATGATTGATCGTGGGTATTCGCCTGAGTTGGCAGGGGGAACCATCGTTTCGGCCGGTACATTGGGAATCCTCATTCCACCATCCGTGATGCTCATCTTTATGGGCGACATTTTGACCATAAATTTGGCAAAACTGTTTGTGGCAGCGCTTGTTCCTGGGCTGCTGCTCGCCGTCATCTATATGATCTACATTGTTTCTAGATCAGCGCTGGATTCAAGTATTGCCCCACGCGCGCCAGCGCTCAGTGTAGAAG
>JBCBGS010000146.1:0-6066 GCA_038526515.1 Pseudomonadota bacterium
GATCGAATGGCAGGAACAGCAGAGAAGAACTTTTCCGCTTCCTCGACTGTCATATCCAGAACGTCTGCAATCGACTTGCCTTTGTAGAGAACTTCGAGCGTTTCGCGATTGTAGCGCTTTCCTCCGCAAGACTCGCAGGTGACGTAAACGTCGGGAAGGAAGTGCATCTCGATCTTGATCACGCCATCGCCCTGACAAGCTTCGCATCGCCCGCCTTTGACGTTGAAAGAGAAGCGCCCAGGTTTGTATCCACGTTGTTTCGACTCCGGCAAACCTGCGAACCAATCTCGGATTGGTCCGAATGCGCCCGTATAGGTCGCGGGGTTAGACCGCGGGGTCCGGCCAATCGGGCTTTGATCAATATCGATCACCTTATCTAGGTGATGAAGGCCTTCGATGCTCTCATACGGCGCGGGCGCCTTGCTTGCGCCGTTTAGTTTGCGGGCGAGCGCTTTATAGAGCGTCTCAATGATCAGCGTAGATTTTCCGCCACCAGAGACGCCTGTGATTGCAGTGAACGTTCCGAGAGGCACTGTTGCATCGACGTTCTGGAGGTTATTTCCAGTCGCGCCTTTGATGGTGAGTTCGCGGCCTTTCTTCTTCACACGGCGGCGTTCTGGAATCGCGATTTCTTCGCGGCCTGATAGGTAAGCTCCCGTAAGAGAATTCTCATCTGCGATCACTTCTGCAGCCGTGCCTTGGCTTACGATTTGTCCGCCATGCACACCGGCGCGTGGCCCCATGTCGATCACATGATCTGCGGTCAGAATCGCATCCTCATCATGTTCCACCACGATCACTGAGTTGCCGAGGTCACGTAGGCGCTTCAGCGTTTCAAGCAGGCGTTCATTGTCGCGTTGATGGAGGCCGATACTAGGTTCATCCAAAACATAGAGTACGCCCGTCAATCCTGACCCGATCTGGCTGGCCAGACGAATGCGCTGACTCTCGCCGCCAGAAAGCGTGCCAGATGCTCGTGACATGGAGAGATAGTCGAGACCAACGGCATTCAGGAAGATCAATCGGTCATTGATCTCTTTCAGAATCCGCCCGGCAATCTCTTGAGACTGCGGTGTCAGCGTTTCGTTGACCTTGGCAAACCACTCGCCCGCTTCACGGATTGAGAAACTCGACGCATCAGAGATGTCGAGCCCCGCGATGCGAACCGCAAGTGCTTCCGGACGCAAACGTTTGCCGAGGCATTTAGGGCAAGCGGCTGCGGACTGAAATTTGGCGATCTCGTCCCGGGCCCACTGGCTTTCAGTTTCTCTGAACCGGCGGTCGAGATTGGGAATCACGCCCTCAAACGTTTTCGTCACTTCATAGCGGCGCAGGCCGTCATCATAAACGAACTCGATCTCTTCTTCGCCGGTTCCGTTCAAAACAACGTTCTGGATCTTTTCAGAAAGCTTGTTCCACGGTGTCTTAAGATCGAAGCCGTAATGATCTGCCAATGCCTGAAGTGTCTGTGTTTGGTACGGAGACGCCTGCTTTGCCCAAGGCGCAATCGCGCCATTCATGAGATCGAGATCTTTGTCCGGAACCACGAGACTCGGATCGATCTTCAATTGCTGGCCTAGCCCATCGCAAGCTGGGCAAGCGCCGAAAGGATTGTTGAACGAGAACAGTCGCGGCTCGATTTCAGGGATTGTGAAACCAGACTCTGGGCATGCAAAATTCGCACTGTAAGTGATGCGCTTGGGCTCGGTCTCGCCCTCCTCAAGATCGGCATATTCGGCAATCGCAATTCCATCGGCGAGAGGGAGGGCTGTTTCAAAGCTCTCCGCGAGGCGTTGCTCCATGCCTTCGCGGACGACGATACGATCTACGACGACATCAATATCGTGCTTATATTTCTTATCCAGCGTCGGGGGAGTTTCGAGATCATAGAACTCGCCGTCGACTTTTACGCGTTGGAAGCCGTTTTTGAGCAGCTCTGCAAACTCTTTGCGATACTCGCCTTTGCGGCCTCGGATCATTGGCGCGAGGAGGTAAAGGCGGGTGCCTTCCGGTAACGCCATGGTGCGATCCACCATTTGGCTGATCGTTTGGCTCTCAATTGGCAGCCCGGTCGCTGGCGAGTACGGGATCCCGACACGTGCCCAAAGCAGGCGCATATAATCATAGATCTCTGTAACCGTCCCGACGGTTGATCGCGGGTTCCGGCTGGTGGTCTTCTGCTCAATCGAAATCGCCGGGGAGAGCCCTTCAATGCTTTCAACATCAGGCTTTTGCATCAGTTCCAAGAACTGACGCGCATAGGCCGAAAGGCTTTCAACATAACGGCGCTGACCTTCAGCATAGATGGTATCGAAAGCGAGCGAAGACTTCCCGGAGCCAGACAGCCCCGTTACGACCACCAATTGATTACGCGGAATATCAACGTCGACACCTTTGAGATTGTGCTCTTTGGCGCCGCGGACGCGGATGAAGGGGCTTTCTAGGGAGGGCATGCGAATAGCAACCTGATCTGTCGTTCTTGTTCAAGGTGTGATGTGTGTCGTGAGTCCGATTTTGCGACAAGAACGTATTAAGAACATTCAATTTGTCGCGTAAACCCAAACATACGATGTCGCCTATGGCGAGATGACGGCTCCAATTTACTGACAAAAACTGTCAAGAACAATAAGTGAACAAAATCTTGACCCACGCATCCTCTGTGGATATATGACAAACGCAGCGCGACAGGAGCGATTCGAACTCTTACGCGCTGGTTGTGTATCGGAAGCCAAGAACGGAGAACGGAAAATGGCAGGATCAGTGAACAAAGTTATTCTCGTCGGCAATGTCGGCCAGGATCCAGAAGTGCGACAGTTTCAGAATGGCGGCCAAGTCTGCTCATTCTCCATCGCAACCTCAGAGAATTGGAAAGATAAGAACACAGGTGAACGCCGGGAGAAGACCGAGTGGCACCGGATTTCTGTCTTCAATGAAGGCCTTATTCGTGTGGTCCAGAGCTACGTCAAAAAAGGCTCTAAGCTTTACATCGAAGGCCAGCTTGAGACCCGGAAGTGGCAAGACCAAAATGGTCAGGACCGTTACTCTACTGAAGTGGTCCTTCGCGGCTTCGGTGCGACGTTGACCATGCTGGATAGCCGCAATGGCGGTGGTGGCGGTGGCTATGCCCAGGACTCAGTGGCCTATGGCAATCAAGGCCAAGGCGGCGGGCCGCGCCAAATGGAAGGCCCAGCCCAAGATTTCAGTCAGGATTTTGACGACGAAATTCCGTTCTAAGGACGGAAGGCGCCAGCCTCATGAAGTGGAGGGTGTGAAGATCTCAACTAAATCAGAGGTCTTACGCCCCCCGACTTCTAAGGCACCGCCAATCACATAAATTTCATTCTCGACGGCGACAGCGCCTAATCCATGGCGCGGGTGCGGCATGTCTGGGATCGTGTCCCACGTATCTTGGGCAGGGTCATAAACCCAGGCTTCAGGATAGACGCCGCCACCATTGTCAAAGAATTCGCCGCCAAATGCATAGAGCTTGTCGCCGACAGAAGCTGATGCGAGTCCACCCTGGCCTTGCGGCATGGGTGCAGCCGTCCGCCAGCGATCCTCGTTTGCGTCATAGACTTCATGCGCAGGTGTGTTGCCACCCGTGACGGTTCGCCCACCGACCACATGCCAGTTCGCCCCAATGACAGCCGCCGCTGCGCTATTGCGCGCCGTTGGCAGCGGGGAAGCAGCCTCCCAAACACTATCCAATCCGGTTAGGATAAAATGGTCGGCGATATCGCTGTGATCATTCCAGTTAGCATTCGATGATCCGCTCGGCTTTCGACCACCACATGTATGCAATGTCCCGTTTAGGACACCCAAAACGCTTTCTCCGTTAGGTTGAGGGAGTGTCGGGGCGTCAGACCATTCCTCTCCATCAAACATCCAAACACCGGCTTCCATGATCCACACAGCATCCTCTGAACGGGCTTCAAACCCGCCAATCGCGAGCAGGCGGTCTTGGTAGCTAATCAGATTGGGGTGATGGCGCGCGATGGGCAGTGGCACGGAGTCGCTCCACTCGCCAGATTGGATGTCTAAAACGACGTGCCGGTCTGTTGCGCCCGAGATCGTCTCGCCATTCGAAATGAACCCTCCCGCGAGATGGATTTTGCCTCTATGAAGCGCCGGATAAATTTCTTGGGCTGCAAATGGTAGAGGAGGTCCGGCGCGCCATAATGGTGTTTTGGAACCGGTTTCGGTGGTTGATTCAGGTCGCCCAGAGCACGCGAATAAAAGTCCGGCTGAACCAGCGAGCAAAGCACTTCTGCGAGTGATTGAATTTAAAGGCATTTTTTGACTCCACTCGGACGATACATAGCTACTTTAAAACGTGCGCTCAGGATTTGTAACCACCCCCACATCCTGCTAGTCTTTTCCCTAATAAAGACGGGCGATTCGGCGCTCGGACTGGCAGCAAGAGGCAAAGCCCCGTGAGCGACGAAACGACACCGCCAGAAGATCCAGATATGGCGCCCGTACCGGGCGAAGATGGGATCGATCCCGTCAGTATCGAAACCGAGCTGAAACGCTCTTATCTCGACTATGCTATGAGCGTTATCGTCAGCCGCGCGCTGCCCGACGTTCGCGACGGATTGAAGCCTGTACACCGCCGCATACTCTATGCGATGCAGGTCAACGGCAACACGCCAGACAAGCCGTATAAAAAGTCTGCGAACATTGTCGGTGCTGTTATGGGTAACTTCCACCCGCATGGCGACAGCGCGATCTATGACGCTTTGGTACGGATGGCGCAGCCATTCTCTATGAGCCTGCCGCTTGTAGATGGCCAAGGGAATTTCGGATCGATCGACAATGATCCGCCGGCTGCTATGCGTTACACCGAATCGCGCATGGAAAAGGCGGCGCAATATTTGCTCGCCGACATCGACAAAGACACTGTCGATTTCCAAGACAACTATGACGGCTCTCAGCAGGAGCCGATGGTGCTGCCGGCGCAGTACCCAAATCTTCTTGTTAACGGCGCAGGCGGTATTGCGGTCGGTATGGCGACCAACATCCCGCCACACAATCTTGGTGAAGTTGTCGATGCGACGCTGGCAATGATCGACAATCCTGCGATCGATGATGAGGAATTACTCGAAATCGTTCCAGGGCCAGACTTCCCCACTGGGGGCTTGATCTTAGGCTATACCGGCTCACGCAAAGCTCTGCTTGAGGGGCGCGGGTCTGTGATTATGCAGGCGCGATCTGAGATCGAAGACATGCGTAATGGTCGCCAAGCGATCATCGTGACTGAGATCCCATACCAAGTGAATAAGGCCTCTTTGGTCGAGAAGATTGCCGGCATGGTCCGCGATAAGCGGATCGAAGGAATTGCGGATCTTCGGGATGAATCGGACCGTCACGGTATTCGCGTCGTTATCGAGGTGAAACGCGATGCTAGCGCCGAAGTTGTGCTGAATCAGTTGCACCGTTACTCGCAGCTCCGCACCAGTTTCCCAGCGAATATTCTCGCTCTGAACGGTGGACGGCCGGAGCAGCTCAATCTGCGCCAAATTCTGCAGGCCTTTATTCGCTTCCGGGAAGAAGTTGTCGCGCGCCGCACGAAGTTTGAGCTTAATAAGGCTCGTGACCGTGCACACGTTTTGGTCGGCCTCGCGCTCGCCGTTGCGAACATAGACGAAATCATCGCGATCATCCGTCATGCTCCAGACCCGAACACGGCCCGCGAGCGTTTGCTCGAGAGAGCCTGGCCGATCATGGATATGGGCCCGCTCCTGGATCTCGTAGCCGATCGCCGGACGCGCTGGGAAGGTGAAGACGCGATCTTCCTTTCCGATGAACAAGCACGCGCGATTCTAGCCCTGCAGCTGTCTCGCCTGACGGGCCTCGGCCGTGACGAAATCGGTAATGAAGCCAAGGGCTTGGCAGACAAAATTGCTGATTATCTCGATATTCTCCGATCACGCCCTCGCGTACTCGATATTATCCGGGGCGAACTCGGTGAAGTGAAAGAGAAATTCGCTGTGCCGCGTCGGTCAGAGTTCACATTCGGCGGCGCCGATATGGACGATGAGGACCTGATCGAACGCGAAGATATGG
>JBCBGS010000147.1:0-6062 GCA_038526515.1 Pseudomonadota bacterium
ATATTTTGTCGAGCCTATACAAATACGCATGAAGAAAAACCGATTCTTTCGCTGGCTTCCACTTGCGTGGAGGGTACCTGTTATCATCATCGGCGTTTCAGCATTCTCCCTCTTGTTATATAATCTCTACGCGAACACCTACGGTGGGCTTAGCTCGAGCGGTGCAAGACTGATCAACTCAGCATTGCTTACGCTTGGGATAACGCTGACTTTGATAACGCGCGCCATGCGACACACAGAGGATGAGAATGAGCGTTGGGCAATGAACGTCTTTTTCGCCCTCTTTTTCTTGTTGTTCGTTTTCATAGGTCCAGTTGGAGAAGCTTTGCGCGATGGAAAAAAAGACGCGGAGACCAAATGGGTAATCTCGAATATTTGCTCTAAAAACGGGAAGATTAAGCAAGATCTCTTGCGTGAGTGTGCCGCTTTTAAGGGTCAAGTGTGCGCGCTCGGGGCGACCCCGATGTACTCATGTGAGGTGAGGCTGCGGAAAACCCTGAAACTAGACCTCCCAGACGACCAATCCTGATCTGTCTAGACAGCAGCGTTCCGTCGCAGGATGATCGGAGAGATCGCGGCCAGCACCACGCTCGCCGCAATACACCAAAAGCTCAGCGCAAGCATCTGGGTCGGCAGCGTGATGCCTTGATCGATTAAGTAACCGGTGAGCCCAGGCCCAATCGCCGTGGCGGCAACGCTTGCGGCAACCGCAATAGCGCGCACGGACCCAAGATTACGCACGCCATACACTTCGGGCCAGAGCGCGCCGACCATAGGTGCGGTGAACCCATAGCTGACCCCGACCAAGAACATAAACGCATAAATCCCCCAAAGCGGTGTCAGCCACCCAACGGCCAGGCAAGCGAGACAGAGTGGTACGAGGAAAAAGGGCAGCAATCGAATGGCGCCAAAGCGGTCAATGAGCTGCCCGCTGATCAGGGAACAGGTCACAGTGGTTACGGCCATAACCGGAAAGGCCGCCGCGAACGCAAGCTCATTATAGCCGCGCAGTTCGATCAAATAATCCTGATGGAAAAAGATCGTCGTGCCGATAAAGGGCGGCGCCAAGACGCCGGTGAGTAGCGCGTAGAACATCGGGTCTGCAGCAACCTGCGCGACAGTTTTATCAGGACCAAGCCGCGCGCTCGCGAGATCTGGATCCGTGCTTTGCGGCGCCCGCTCAACCCGCCAAAGGGTCAGCACCATGGGCAAGGCGAAGAGCAGCAGGAGCGCCGCGCCGATGAGCCACCCGGCTTGCCACCCAACCGTCACCGCCACCGCGGTAAAAGCGATCGGCAGTAAGGCTTCGCCCGTTTGGTGCCCAGGCACGATCAAGGAGGTCGCACGCCCGCGATTGGCGACATACCAACGCCCAATCTCTGTATAGGCTGTGTGGGTCATCATGCCCTGACCGAAGAGCCGCAGGGCATAGAGGGCGACGACTAGCAGTATCAGAGATGGCGAAAACGCCATCATCACGCAGGCGGCGGCAAGCGACGGAATGACAAAGCGCGCGACCTTCCAGCCAGGCATATGATCCAAGACGCGTCCCAGAAAGGGCAGCGTCAGAGCGCTGCCAATCGTGGCGATCATATAAATCCCGCCAAATTCTCCGTCTGTAAGGTCAAACTTGGCGCGCAGCTCCTCGCCGGACAGACCAATGAAAAACGTTTGCCCAAAAGACGAGAAAAAGGTCAGCAGGAAACCGCCAGAAATCCACCGAGCATTATCGCGCAGAAAGCTCAGCATCGGCGAACACTACGCATCAGCGCTCGGACGGGCAGAAACAGCATCGTGCCAGCGTTTTAAGTGCCCTAGCTCTGGATCATAAGGCACGCCAACCAAACCGTTTGCAAAATCCAAGCTCGCCAGCAGGACGGCATCAACCACGCTGTAGGTGTCTCCAGCAACAAACGCATTGTCCGCCAATTGGTCGTCCAGCAACTTGTATCCTATATGCACGCGCTTGCGGTTTTGGTCCGCGGCTTCTGGGATCTGTTTGATCAGTCTCGCGGTTAGCGGATGGCCGTGGATCCAGACCATGCCGACAGGAACCATGAAGTTCAGCTCAACCCGGCGCAGCCACATCTCGATCGTGGCTTTCTCAAGCGGGGTTGTCCCAAACAGCGGCGGGTCCGGGTGAAGCTCTTCAAAATATCGGCAAATGGCCACGGACTCAGAAATGCAGGTCCCGTCATCAAGCTCCAAAACTGGAATGCTTCCAATCGGGTTTTTAGCCAGGAAGTCAGGGGTCTTCTGCTCGCGCTTGACGATATCCGTATGGACGAGCGGAACCGAGATCCCTTTCTCGGCAAGGAAGATACGGACGCGTCTGGGGTTTGGGCCTGCTTTATAGTCGTAGAGTTTCATGGCTTATCAGGCCTCCAACACGATCACGCTACCATTTCGGCCATAGTCCGGCTCGCCGCGATGGTTGCGACGTCGATTGGAGAAATAGTCTTCTTCCAGGGCGCATGTATCGAGGCCGAGATTGTCGACCGCCGCGATCCCTTGGTTCAAGAGCACGGCTTCTACATAGCCCGTCAGGTCAAAGTGAGAGCGGTCATCTTTTCCCGCAACGAAGAGGCGATCTGTCCATTCTTGATCACCAACGAACGTGTCACGAAACTCTGGCCCCACTTCATAGCTTGCTTGTTGGATAGCCGGCCCGATCGCGCCAGTAATATTTTCGCGGGCTGCCCCAATCGCTTCCATGGCGTCCAGCGTCGCCTCGCAAACGCCAGCAATCGCGCCTTTCCAGCCGGCATGGGCTACGCCAACAATGCCGGCCTCAGCGTCAGCGAAGAGAACCGGTACGCAGTCCGCTGACAGAACACACAGCGCCAGTCCTGGCACCCTTGTCACCATAGCATCAGCTTGAGGCCGGGTGCGCCAAGGCTCCGTAACGGTAACAACTTTCGCGCTATGAACTTGAAAACAAGATAGCAATTTCTCAGCACCCAGCGCGTCGCGAATACGATCCCGATTGTCGCGAATGTTCTGGGCTTCGTCGTCAGACCCCTGGCCGATATTCAAGCTTTCATAGATGCCGTTCGACACACCGCCCTTACGGCCGAAGAAACCGTGCTTCACACCCGAAACATCGGAAAGCTTGGAACTAAGAGTATGGGGCGGCGCAGTCATAGACCGCACCTAATCGAGCTTGAATGTGAATCGCAAGCCTTATCGTGGCGCGCGCTTCGCCAGAATGCGTTGCAAGGTCCGGCGGTGCATGTTTAGGCGCCGCGCCGTCTCTGAAACATTGTGGCCGCATAGCTCGTAGACACGCTGAATATGCTCCCAGCGTACACGATCCGCCGACATTGGGTTTTCAGGCGGCTCAGGCAGTCCGTCGCCGGAATTTACCAGCGCTCGCACGATATCTTCGACATCTGCAGGTTTCGCCAAATAGTCGACAGCGCCTGCTTTCACAGCGGCAACAGCCGTCGCGATGGCGCCATACCCTGTCAGAATGACAGCCCGCGCGTCTGGGCGGTAGCGGTGCAGCACTTCCACCACATCGAGACCAGATCCATCTTCCAGCCGCAGATCGAGTACGGCGAAGGCTGGCGGGTTCAAGCGGGCGATATCGCGGGCCTCAGAGACCTTCGATGTGGCCGAGACAAGAAAGCCGCGCTGGGTCAGAGCCCGCGCAAGACGCTGTAGAAATGGCCCATCATCGTCCAAGACAAGACAGGTCCGATCCTCAACATTCTTGAGGCTCTCATGCAGTTTTACTGTGACTGGAGATTCCATTTGTTGCTCCTTCAGCCGCTAATCTAAGTTGTTTTCCGTATTGTCCAACGGCTGTAATTCAGTTCTAGGCCACACGGCCTGCACAATAGCCCCGTGGCGAGGTGCCGCGCGGTTGCGTGTCGCAATCCGGCCGCCTGTGCGTTCGATGAGCGTCTTTGCAATAAAAAAGCCAAGCCCCATGTCGCCGCCGCCTAATTGCGCCTCGCCCCGCTGCGAGACATATGGCTCACCCAGCTTTGGCATGACTTCGGCTGCAAAACCCGGCCCATCATCGCGTATCGTCACGATGAATTGCGTGTCTGACCAATTTGCAACAACGCGGACCTCGGAGTCCGCAAAACTCACCGCATTCTCAATGAAAGCGCCGAGCGCGTGGAGAATTTCGGGACTGCGCCGTATGGTCGGGACTTTCTCTTCTCCCGTGTCGACCGCTTCATACGTCACACGAACGGCGACACCGAGGCCTTTGTGTGGGGCCGCAGCCTCTTCCACCAGTGCGCTGAGCGGCATACGGGCATGGACAATGTCCGAGGCTTCCCTTGCGCGCCCCAAGCGCTGCAAAATATCGCGGCAGCGTTCAGCTTGCTCCGCTAGCAAAGCGGCGTCTTCGCGGTGCTCGCTATCCTCTGGCAACATTGTGTAGAGCTCCTTCGAGACCAGGTGAATGGTCGCCAAAGGTGTGCCAAGCTCGTGCGCGGTCATCGCTGACATCGCGCCGAGCGCTGACAGTCTCTGCTCTCGCGACATCACAACCGCGGCAGCATCCAACGCTCGGACCATTTTGGCCTCATCCTCATTCACCCGCTGCGCTGAGAGGGCGAAGAAGATGATCCCTATACAAAGGGCTGCGAAATGACCGCCTTCAAAGAGTTGAGGCAGGCTGAGCAATTCGCCTTCGCGCCATGGCAGCTCCAATGCAAACACCGGCATCAGCGCTGCCATTCCAATCGCGAGGGCTGAAATTAAGGCCGTGTAGCGCCCCTGCAAACTCGACGCAGCGACGGTAACCGGCGCAATCAGAAAGAGCAGAAATGGATTTGAAAGCCCGCCGGTCAGACTGATCAAAAGGGCCAGTTGAACAACATCAAAACCAATTTGCAGTGCCGCTTCCCAGCTTTTGAGAAGTTGTGGCCCAACGGCGGCGAATGACAGAAATACGTTGAGCCAAGCCGAGGCCGCGATCACTGCCAGACACAGCGAGAGCGGCAAACTGAAGCCAAGTCCAAAATAAACAAATAGGACGGCCAGCGTTTGCCCTGCGACGGCGAGCCAACGCAATGTCATCAGGGTGGCCAGGCGGGTTCGTCCCTGCGCAGCGCCAACATTTGACAAGCCTTCGGGCAGCAAGCTGACCAAAGCCTCATCCATTCCAGCGCGGGTGGCGTTCAAGTCTTCCAAAATCAAGGCCCTCAAGTGCGGCGACACGGCCCCTTACCATAATCCGTAAGCTTGCACATAACATCCGCATGAAACTGATTCAGTCTGTCTCACTTGGACTTGCGGGTGTTGCGCTGGCCGCCTGTAGTCCATCCTCGCAAAGCCCATCTGCGGGCGGCGCTCAGGCGGGTTGCCTGACGCGGGCCTATGACACGATTGGGGGCCCCATAAGTTTGGTGTCTCACACCGGCGAACGGGTCACGGAGGAGACCTATAAAGGGACGCCCACTCTGATCTATTTTGGCTTCACTTTCTGTCCTGATATCTGTCCAGGAACATTGGTGGCCGTGAAACGCGCCTATGACGCACTGCCCGATGGCGTGCAGGCACCGCAAACGCTGCTCATCACTGTCGACCCTGAGCGAGACACGCCTGAAGCGTTGGCCTCCTACGTGTCTACGGCGGCGTTTCCAGACAACCTGGTTGGCTTGACTGGAACTGAAAAAGCGAGAGATCGCAGAGCGCATGGGTGTAACGACCGCAACGGCGGATACATTCCGCCGGCGCGCCTATGCGAAGCTTGGAGTTAGGTCTGGGTCTGCCGCAGCCACAATTGTATCAGCGCACCTCGCGGGCACTGAGGTCGAAGCGCATGAAGTTGAGCCTGTCGGTTAAGCTCAGCCGATATGCTGCGCTAAGCATTGGGCGATATATTCAGGATCAGCGTCCGCCTCCGCGAAGAAGGTTTTGAGCTGCCAGTTCTCGTCCATTAGATAGAGCAGGGATGTGTGATCCATTGTGTATTCGGCGAGGCTGTCCGGCGTTTCAATCCGCTCATATTGCGCGATGAAGGCATCCGCCGCGGCGGCAATCTCTTCTTCAGTTCCAGTCAAGCCAACCAGGTTGTCTGGAAACGCCGCCGTAGACAC
>JBCBGS010000148.1:0-6029 GCA_038526515.1 Pseudomonadota bacterium
CGCGGTCACCACCGAAGCAGCGCCGGTCGTCTCAAGTGATTGCACGATGTCGTTCAGGAAATTGTCCGGATATGTGGAATGGGCATCGCATCTGATGACGTACTGGGTTTCCGGTAATGCGAGCTGAGAAACAGCCAGATTTACCGCCGCGGATTGCAGTTTTTTGGGATTCTTCAGCAAACTCAGTTGAGGGAACTCGGCGCTCAAATCGTCAACGATTTCCTGCGTGCGATCGGTGCTGCCACCGTCACAGACCACAGCAGCATATCGGTCAGCGGCGCCGCCGAGTAGGGAGCGTAGACAGGCCTCAATGTACCCCTCCTCGTTGAGAGTCGGAATAACAACCAATACATCGCATGAAGCAGTATGTTGGGCTGGGCCGGCTTGCATATTCTTTTGAAAATCCCGTTCAACGCAAATAGATCAACGCAAGACGCCCCATGAGCGGGTCGCTGCGATGCACCATGGTCCGTATTCAAGTTGTATGCCAAAAATTGGGCAGCATGACAGGTATTCACGTCATTGAAACAATCCCCGAAACCGTAAACAAGACAAAGCCACCTCCGTAGGAACCGAGGCACGTCATGTATAATCGAACAGCAAGATCAAGAAATGCCTGAAGAAAACTCAAAAAGTACAATCAAATCAATTGGTTGGGTTTCCATCGGGAATGTCGCAACCCTGCTGTCAGGCATGATTTCTCTCGTCGTCATTGCGCGCATTCTGGATCCCGCGGATTTCGGATTGTACATCACCGCCATTTTGGTGATCGCGCTTCCAGGGATCGTTTCCTCAACTCTAGCAAACGCGCTGATTCAAAAATCAGAAATTTCCGAGCGTGAGATCAAAACTGTGAACGGCGTCAGCGTTGCTCTTAGTATGATTTTCTGTGCGGCACTTTTCGTTTTAGCGCCCGCCATTTCAGGCATACTCGGCCAGAGTCAATTGGTAATGATCGTGCGGGTCTGTGCCTTTTTCATGATTTTCGATGCCGTTACCTCGGTCTCTGCCGGGCTTCTGACACGAAACATGGAGTTCAAAAAGATTTCCGCCGTCGACATCATTTCGGGGCTAATCAGCGTCACATGCGGGATCACCTTTGCCATTTTGCTCGAAAATGCCTGGGCCCTCGTCATTATGGAGGGGACCCGCCGATTTTTGAGGATGGTTCTGTTTTCCACATTTGCAAAATGGCTTCCCACCGTCGCATTCGATATGTCCGCGTTGAAACAAGTGGCCCTTTTCGGCACTCACATGACCCTTCTTAAATTGTTGGTCCAAGTTCAGGATGTCGTCACAGGGCTCATCGTAGGGCGTGTGAATGGACCAGCTGGCCTGGGTCTTTTCAATCTCGCGAACCGACTCCTTCAGCAGGCAACGCAGACTTTAATTTGGCCAGCTAGCGTCGTTGCGTTCCCTTTGTTGGCAAAAACACAACCTGGGTCCCCAGAGTTTCGGCAGTCGCTCGCTGAGTGCATATCACTCGTCACGCTGATCAGCTTTCCTGCGTTTGCCGGCGCGTTTGTGATCGTGCCAGATTTGATCCCGATCCTATTCGGGGAGAAATGGTCCGGAGCGATCGTCGCCACACAGATCGCACTGGCGCTTGGTGTGTTTAGATCAATCGTGACGGTCAATGAAAGCGTATTTAGTTCAGTCGGCAAGCCTGAGCGTCTGGTCTACATCAATTGCGTGACCCTGGCCTGGATTGTCGTTGGCCTCACACTGTTTGCTAAGCACGGAATCGAAGTCGTTATGCTCGTCATGCTCGCCCGCGAGGCCCTCCTGTTTGCTTTGGGCGTCTGGCAGATTGATCGAGCAGTAGGCATCCATACGCTAGACCAGCTTCGGCCAGCCACGATCCCATTGCTCGCTGCCGCCGGTATGTTCATAGCGATCTACGCTTTGAACAGCCTGGTCCTCGTAAGTTGGCCTGCGATCGCTTCGATCGTGATTACGATCATTGCGGGTATTCTGAGTTATGCAGCGTGTTTGTACTTAATTGCCCCGGCCACAGTACGCCGTGTGGTCGCAATGGTGAAAAAGTAGCGGACGAATATGGTCCCTACCGCGCTCGCGATGGGAGGAGTTTATTCACGGCCGTGCGAATCGCAAAACCCAAGGTCGCCCGAGAGATAAAGAAGGCGGACAATATCTTCTGAAGATCGCGCTGGCGAGCGCCTTCAAGCAGTGTCCAAACACCCCATTCTTTCCGCGAATAGTCGAGGTGACCCGCAATCGCGGCGCGCTCAGACTTTGAAAGATCCTTTCGGTTCAAAAATGTCTGATCAATCGTCGCAACTTTCTTATGTTCGTCGCCGGCTTGTGAGCGGGAACTGCTATGTGGCCGCTGAATGAAATAGTATCCGCAAGGCTCAACCAAGACCGCAGAAGCACCATCTAGAAGAAGTCTGGTGTAAAGCTCGTAATCCTCAGCAAAGCGCAGCTCTGACAGATATGGAGCTTCTGGAGAGTCTAATTTCTTTCTTGAGATCAGGGGCTTCAGGAATCCGAGCTCAGATCGTTCTTGCGGCATATCATAGGAGTGCTCGACAAAGTAGGCCGCATTCATCGGCACGATGCCCTCGGGTTTCTCCGGCCAGAGAACGCGGTCAACCTCAAGCGGGGTGTCAGCTTGGGTGATCAGAAGATTGTCCGCCACAATGTCAACGCTCTCGTGCGTCGCGATCTCTATCATTTTACTGACCCGGTCAGAGTCCATGATGTCATCGCTATCCAGCGGCAAATACCATTCCGCATCTGTATGCCCGAGCGCGATGTTGCGGGCCTTTGAGGGGCCGCCATTTTCAGGAGCTTGAAGAAAGCTTGCGCAGTCGAATTCCGCGCAGACTTGCCGCGCGACACGTGCAGTATCGTCCGTGGAGCAATCATCCACGACCACGACATCTAAAGAGAAACTTGTTGGCAATCGCTGTGCAGCAGCCGACCGGATGGCACGTTCGATATTTGCTTCATCATTGAACACAGCAATGACGATCGCGACTTTGTTTTTATCGAGAGCAATTGTCATTTTGGTTCAAACGCTCCCGTCGGATCTTGGGTTGAGAAGATATAGGTGACTTTTAGTCTGGGCCTCAGCAAACGACATGCCGAGAATCGGTCTCTTCGCCATCGGAGATTTATCGTCGTGTGAACCGTTTTATAAACCGGCCAAGATTCTGAACCCAAGACGGCCGTGCATCCGCATCGATAGCAGGCTTGATCAGAAATACTCTCAGGCCCGACGGCGCGACTTGAAGGGTCGACCACCACAAATAGGAGAACACTTTATTCAGTCCGCGTGTCTCGCTCTGGGCGCGGCGTTTGGCCCGGTCCAAAAGGACGGTCAAATCATCGCCTTCGATTTCGTGTAATTCTGGCTCGATGATCAGCGACACGATGCGTTCTCGCAGCATAAAATGGTCTTCATCGAAAACAGCTGGTCCATGCTCAAGCCCGAGGCGTTTTGCATGCTCATTCATGGACGTGCGGCGGTCGTGACCATGTTTAATGCGCCATCGCGCCCGTTTCGCATAGACCTTCCGAAATTGTGAGTGTTGCCCAGTGTGCAAGCGATACGCCGACATGGGCTCATCAATGGTCAGGCTAGCCCCATAAAGTGGAACCGTCGAACACAGAAAACCATCCGCGCCGTATCGGTACACTTCCTCATCCATTGGCAAAGCCCGAGATAAGGCTTCGCGCGAGAACACCATTCCTGAGGTCACGGTGCTATCATATTCGCCTGTGGTCAGAAGTCGTTTGACGATGTCCCCACTCGCAAGGGTCTGATCCATTGGTGGGAATAGGCTCCGCGTGTTCCCATCTGGATCGCCATACTTCATCCGAAAATGGTAAATCGCAGTGCCCGGTTTGTACGCGGACAGAATGGTCTTCACGCCATTGGGTAAAAGAAAATCGTCCGAATCCAAAAACATAACGAGGTCGCCTGTGGCGTGCTTCAAACCCTCGTTGAAGCCAGCGCCCTGCCCGCCATTCTTCTCTTTCAGAACAAGCTTGGCACGGTCCGCATACTGCTGGATCACATCCCGCGACCCATCTGTTGACGCATCATCAACCACAATAAGCTGAACCTTGGGCTCTTGTGACAAAACACTTTCGATCGCAGCCCCGACGAATGTCTCATAATTGTAATTCGCGATGATGACCGAAAGCGTCGGTGTTTGAGAATATGCCAAGGAATGCCCCGTGAGCGGAAAAACGCGGTGACTTGCAGGATTCAAACCAAGCTTATGTCGAAGGCGTTTCGATCTCGTTTATCCGTTACACCAAATGACCGCGCTCATTGGCATAGCGGTTGCATTCACAGCCTCGATCAATAAAAGTTGTCGCAGCGTTTCACTGTGGTGAGGGCCGGCACAGTATGGAGTTCTGAATGCTCAAATTCGCAAGCGCATCCGCGATGATTGCCGCCGCCGGCCTACTGGCTGGATGCCATGGCCTCACACAAGCGGAGTCCAACCAATCCGCTGCGCAGTCTTCGGTAAACGACGTGGACGTCGCACCTATTTTTGTAGACTGGAGCAAGTCTGCGATCAGCGACGACTGGTACGTCTCCGATCACGTCCTTCCAGACGGACACTGGAAAAGCGATTTCGCATCCAAAAATGTACTCGCGCTTCCGAATGGCCTAAACATCAAAATGACCTCCAAGACGCCTGCAAATGGCAGCTGGCCTTGGGCTGGCGGGGAGATTCAGCACAAAGCTCGCGTCGGGTTTGGTGAATATCATACCATTATGCGCGCTGCGAGCGGCTCAGGCCTCGTCTCAGGCTTTTTCACCTATACGGGCGACTATTTTGGAACCCCGCATGACGAAATCGATTTCGAGTTTGTCGGCAAAAGTCCCTACGAAGTTCAGTTGAATTCGTTCACCAATGGCACCTCTCATGGCCGCCTTGAACATGCGCTCGATTTCGACACAAGCAAGAATTTCGCTCTTTATTCCTTCACTTGGGCTCCTGATCGGATCTCATGGTATGTGAACGGCGAGCTCGTCCACGAAATCACCAGTGAATTCCATCCGATCCCGCAAACGCCGGCCATCCTGTTCGCAAATTTGTTCCAAGGACGCGAAGAAGGTTGGGTCGGTGCGCCAGAGTTTGTCGAAGGCGCAACAGCGACGTATCGCTGCATGTCATATCGACCAACAGGCGATACAACGTCGCCTACATGTGCTGAAATTTATGACCTCGAGTATAATCAGAAAGATTAGAAAATGAGTTTGAAAACACTCGTCCTGGAGCTGAACGAGCTTTGTCCACCCTTGCTGGATAGGTTCATCAAAGAAGGCCATCTTCCGAACTTCAAGAAGCTCAAATCTGAAGGTCGTTCGTTTATCACTCATACCGAGGATGAGAGCCTTGAGCCTTGGGTTCAGTGGGTCTCGTTTCATACCGGCCTGTCTCAAGAATCTCACCAGATCACTGAGCTGGACCAGGGCCATAAAGTTTCGCAACCGAGCCTGTGGGACATGCTTGCTGAAGACGGACAAACCAGTCTTGTTTTCGGGGCCATGAATGCTGGGCCCGCTTCAAGCGAGAAAGTCACGATTGTTCCAGACCCTTGGTCGAAGAACGTTCCGGCATCGAACCCGGAATTCGAGACCTTTCATAATTTCATCTCAAAGCAAGTTGCTGAACACTCCAATCCAGATGATCGGATCACGTTTTCCGAGCTTTCGAAATTTGGCGTCTTCTGCTTGAAGAACGGACTATCCATGGGGACGGTTGGCAAAGCCATTTCTCAGATCGTTTCGGAAAAAGTCAGCTCGAAAGATCTCTATTGGCGGCGCGCTTGCCTTCTTGATGACCTGTTATGGGACGTGTTCGAAACGACCGCTAAGCGGCAAAATCCGCAAAATGCGTTTTTCTTCGGCAACTCAGTCGCGTTCCTACAGCATCGCTATTGGCGTCACATGATGCCAGAAGTCTATCAAGTGAAGCCATCCGAAGCGCTTATATCCATGCAATACGGCGTCGCCATATGAGTCCATTTCCGCTTCGGAT
>JBCBGS010000149.1:0-6023 GCA_038526515.1 Pseudomonadota bacterium
GTCCACAAAGTCCAAATATTCGAGTGAGAACACGTAAGCTGCGCCAATCATCCACAACACAAACCCGACGCCGAGCGCAGCTCCAAACCGCGTCACACCTTGGCGTTCTTCCAACCACGAAACACCAACTTCCATCAATGAAATCGACGATGTGAAGGCTGCGAACAAAGCCAATGCGAAGAATACTGTGGCGAACACGGTTCCTCCAGGAATAGCGCCGAATGCGACTGGCATTGAGACGAAAAAGAGACCTGGCCCACCCGCTGGATCAAGCCCCGCCATGAACACGATTGGGAAAATCGCGAAGCCCGCTATCAGCGCAACCAATGTATCAGCACTTACAATCAATGCCGACGAGCGCGGAATATTGGTTTGGCTATCGAGGTAAGCCCCGTAAGTGATCATCAATCCGACCCCAACGCCAATTGAGAAAAAGGCCTGGCCCAGGGCAGACAAGAAGGTCTTAAAACCTACATCTTCCCACTTCGGCTCAAATAGGAAGGCCGCGGTTTGACCAAAGTCTCCCTGTGTCACGGCAAATCCCACGACAAATAGCAACATGATGAAGAACGCTGGCATTAGTATGGTCGCAACGCGTTCGAGCCCACCTTTGACCCCCTGGCCGACAACATAAACGTTTGCCAACAGGAATAAGAAGAGCAGTCCTAAAATCTCCCATTTCCGGGCCAACGCGTTTTCACCTTGCCCGATAGTATTATTGAAATTGGCCGCCGACGCCGCGGCATCCATCCCCTCAAATTTTCCAGTTGGCGCTTGCATCAAGAAAGCAATCAGCCAAACAGAAATCACCATGTAAAAGGTCAGGATAAAGAAAGCTGTTAGCGATCCCACCCATCCAACAACACCCCAATTTCCACTTTTACTTTCTGCGCGAGCTATGGACTCGATGCCTTCGATGGCGGACATGCCGGATTTGCGGCCCATGCCGTACTCTGCCATCAAAAGCGGTAAACCAACGAGCATGACACACAACAAGTAGATGATGATAAATGCGCCGCCGCCATTTTCGCCTGCGGTATAAGGAAAGCGCCAGAAATTCCCTAGACCGACGGATGAACCAACCGCGGCCATAATGAATCCAAAGCGCGAGCCCCACGTATCTGTCTTACGACCGATCGCTGCCATAAATATCTCCTCCCAGGGAATGATTTTGGCCGAACACTAGCCGTAAGGCAGCAAAAATCAACGCGATCACTGGGTTTCAGAGCAAGATTGATTGCTAAAATCGGCGACGCGTTATGCGCCTGTATTGATCGGATCTTTTCGGCCTAAATGTACCGCCCCGACCAGTCCAAAACACGCCGCCGTCGTAATCATCACTGTTCCGCCATAGGATAAAAGCGGCAGCGGCACGCCCACCACCGGCACCAAGCCGAGCACCATGGCGACGTTGAACAGGATATAGAACGCCACCGTTGCAACCGCGCCAGCGGCCGCAAACCTCGCAAAGAGGCTGGCCGCACGAAGGGCGATAGCTAAGCCTAATCCCAGGATCAACATCCACAGAATCAAAACACCGCTGGTGACCAAGAAACCAAATTCCTCCGCCAACACGGTGAGAATGAAGTCAGTATGCTGTTCTGGAATATAGTCGAGCTGAGACTGAGTGCCCTCCATATATCCTTTGCCGGTCCATCCGCCGGACCCAATCGCGATCTTCGCCTGTTCGATTTGATAACCATCATCCATGACGTTGACGGATTGGCCAGTCAGCTGAGCCAGATAAGTATCTACGCGCTCGCGTTGATAGTCTTGGAGCACAAAGAAATAGATCGCTGGAATACTCGCCACCGCGGCCACGCTAATCGCCATAATCACACGCCACCAAAGGCCTGCGAGAAAGATCAGGATCCCGCCGGATGCGAACAGAGCGAGCGTCGTGCCGAAATCCGGTTGTCTGAAAATCAAAGCGGCTGGCAATAAGATCAGGCCTAAAGCTGGCAAATGGATCAGGAACCCACCGGAATAATCGTTCCAGCGTTTGTGATAATAAGCCGCCAATGCGAGCGTCAGTGTCACCTTCATGAACTCTGATGGCTGAACACCAATGGGTCCAATCTGAAGCCAACGCTGCGCGCCGCCACCTGTTGTCCCGAAAAACTCAACCCCCACCAACAGGATGAGGGTTGCTAGATAGCTTGGCCACGCCGCCCAAAACCACCATCGGATCGGCACTAAAGCTGTGACCAGAAGAGCAACTAAAGCGACTCCAAACCGGGTCGCTTGGCGCATTGGCAATCCCGCTTCTTCTGGATTGGTGAAAGTCGCTGAATGCAAGATCGCGACGCCAATCATCGCCATCGCACAAATCATCAGGATCAGCCCCCAGGGAAGTGCCTGAAATTGGCTCCAGAGTGATTTTCGCGAGAAATCGAGCGTATTGGACCGGATTGTGACCAAACCTATGGTCCCCCGCTGCCGACACCGCCGCTTCCGCCTCTCGATGCCGTTCGCGTATAGGCAGGCGTACGGCGCGCATCAAGGCGAAGCGCCTCTGCGATAATATCGCGGGCAACAGGCGCTGCGGCTTTCGAACCGCCTTCCCCATGCTCAACAATGACAGAGATCGCATATTTCGGATCGTCATGCGGTGCATAGGCGACAAACAGAGCATGATCTCGGAGACGGCGATCAATGGCATCGCCTTTGAGAATACCCGTTCTTCGTTCGGCGGCGGAAATTCGGCGGACTTGCGACGTTCCGGTTTTGCCCGCGAGCCTCGGCCCGCCGAGCCCCAGATCACCTGAGCGCAGCGCCGTGCCCCCTGCTTCAGAGGTCACACCATACATGCCAGCCTTCATACGCTTCATGAATTCCGGGTCGAGCGGGGCATCAAATGGGATATCGCTTTCTGGACGTGGCCCCTCTCCGATAATCCGAGGCGTGATCACCTTGCCCTCTGCCGCGATCCGCGCACTCATCACGGCAAGCTGCAGTGGTGATGTGGAGACTTGTCCCTGACCGATTCCGACGTTCAGCGTTTCGCCTTCATACCAAGGCTCGCCGTGGGTCGCACGTTTCCACTCATCGTTCGGGACAACGCCACTACGGCCGCCGGTCAAACCAAGCTCCCAACGCTGACCAAATCCGAAACGCTTGGAGATATCGGCAATTTTTTCGATCCCCATACGTCTGGCAATCTCATAGAAATACACGTCGCATGAGCCTTTAATCGCCCAATGCATATTGACCGACCCATGACCACGGCGCTTCCAGCAGTGCCATGTATTGTTGCCGAAGCGATAATGACCAGGGCAATAGATCCGCTCATTCGGATCAATCACACCCGCCTCTAGTGCCGCGGCCGCAACCACCATTTTGAAAGTCGAGCCCGGCGGATAGGTGCCGTCATACGCTTTGTGATAAAGCGGAGAATATTCGACATCGTCGCGCAAGACAGCATAGTCGGCGGACGAAATCCCATTCACGAAATCATTCGGGTCGAAGGCAGGGGTCGACACAAAAGCGAGAATATCGCCGGTTTCAATGTCCAGTACGACAGCCGCGCCGCTCTCTTTTCCGAACCGGTCAATCGCGAACTTTTGGAGCTCCGCATCGACCGTTAGATAAAGATCTCTCCCGGGTTTCGGCGCGAGGCTTGGATCATCAAATTCTCTAATAATCCGGCCAGCAGCATTGGTTTCGAGCTTCCGGAATCCCGCTTCTCCGCGAAGCCATTCTTCTGCAAAGCGTTCAACGCCTGAACGACCGGTTCGCATGTCAGGGTGTTTAAACAGACGCCGAACGGCTGCGCGCTCTTGTGCGTTGGCACCTTCGCTTAAACGCTCCAAATCGGTTTCACTGGCCTTCGCGACATAGCCCAACACGTGCGCAAAATCGCGGCCTCGCGGATAAGAACGGGTCGGCGCCATCTCGACCTGCAAACCCGGCAAGCTCGGCGCGAGAACAGAAAGCCGCGAAAAATCTTCATAAGATAATTCGCTTCGAACGATGGTCGGCTGAAAGCTTGCCTGGCGACGGGAGTCGCGGATCAAACGGGCCTGTTGTTCTGGAGATATTTCGATCTGATCGGACAGTTTCGATAGCAGCCGCGCAATATCATCAGATTGCTCGCGCACAAATGAGACACGTCCCGCCTGCCGATGCGCGGCCAGTGGTCGTCCGAAACGATCAAGAATGCGCCCGCGCTGCGGCGGCGCAAGGTCTAAGCGTACGCCATTTTCAGCCGCGGCAACCTCAAACCGCTCATGCTCCATGATTTGGAGTTGAAAGAGGCGTGTGATCAGACCGCCAAACAGCATGGCGCCGCCACCCGCAGCGATCATGGCGCGGCGGTTAAACATCGCATCAACAGGTCGTGTTCCCTTCACGAGACAGCCCCTCCTGAAACACCACGCCTGATTCCGAGATCAAAAAGCGGCGCGATCAACATATGTACAACAAGGGTCGCGAAATACGCGGTCAGCATGGGTGTCACGCGCGCCGCGTGTCCGGAAGAGACGCTGGCCACGAGCCATACTAGCAAGATGCCAAAAAACAAAGTTACAACAGGGAGAACAAAGGTCAGGATTGGTGACCGCTCCGTATCCGCCATTTGAGAAACAATCACCGCGAGACCGTAAGTCAGCAAATTAGCCAGCCCGTGACTGCCCCAAGGCGCTTGCGACGCATCCTGAGCAAACCCGAACAGCACGAGAAACACCATTGGTCCGAAAGCAATTCCAGATCGCCCCCATCCCACGGCCGCGATCAACCCGATATAAGGCCATGAGAGTTGTACGCCGAACAGACTTTTAGGGGTTAAACCGACAAGGCCAATCATGGCCACCAGAAGAACCCCGACAATCAGACGGGACCTCGGCCGCGCATTTTCCCAGCGTAGAGCCAGAAAATCCGCAAAACCACCGAGCCCATTCATGACGGGTCGTCCCCAGCTAGTGCAGAGAGTTCCGTTTCAATCGGATTTTCTTCGGGAGGAGAAATCGAGATGATGGGCTTCAGTCGAACATAGCTGAGCTGCCCAGAGAGCATTGCCAGATCAACTCGAATGTCTTTGCTATCATCGCCGCGGACATGACCGACGACAACGCCCCGCGGGAACAATCCGCCTTCGCCGGAGGTCAGAATGCGCTCGTTCGGCAAAAACGCTCCTTGTTCCGGCAGGTCAGTCAAATGGCCCAAGCCATCGCGGCCGCCGAACATGATCGCGCGCAATCCGCTCGCTTCGCCCATAACCGGCACACGGCTGTTAAAGTCAGTGACCTTCAAAATACGAGAGGAGCGCTGCCCAACTTGCACGACCCGGCCAACCAAGCCTCGGTCATTTTCAGCGTAATAACCTTCCGCGACCCCATTTGTCGCGCCAGCATTTGCGAGAAGCGCCTCAGCAAAAGGACCATTCGTTTCAGCCATAATCCGCGCGGTCACTTCAGCACCGCCAGGTTCACCCTGCATGTTCAGAATGTCTTCGTAGACTTCCAAACGCTCCGCCATCGTCAGCGCGAGCGCTTTGTACTGGGCCAGTTCGCGCACCCGAGCTTCGAGTTCTAGAATTTGCCGTTCTTTCGCAGAGGCCCCACTCAAACGGTCAATAAGACTCGGCCGTGTGACATGAAACAATTGATCCGACGCCGCGGTGCGGATCGGCTCCACGCCCTCACTCAGGCGCGGCGAAGTTTGAAGTAGCAATAGCGCTAGCAGGCCTGCAATAGCTATAAAGAAGCCGTACCGACGAAGCGGTCTTTGACGATATCCCTTGCCGCTGCTGCGAGGCATGGGCAGCTTCCTTCCTCTATGAACGCAGCTTCGGCTGCGTCAATAAGATCAAACCTCTGGTGACAGGACGTTCTTCATGCGCGAGAGGTTTTCCAGGACGAATCCACACCCATTCGCAACACATTTCAATGGGTCTTCGGCAATCATCACCGGACGACGCTCTTGTTCGCGAAGAACGACATCCCAACACCGCAAAAGCGCACCGCCCCCTGTCAGGGCAATGCCGCCAGAGCTGTCTGCTGATATCGTTGATCGCGGTATCGCCC
>JBCBGS010000150.1:0-5940 GCA_038526515.1 Pseudomonadota bacterium
CTGCTCGGCAATCTCTTCATCTTCCTGCCCGCAATCCTGTATGGCGGCTCGCTCTTCTTGAAGTCGACCACAGGGGCAGACTTCTCAGGGCTTCTTGGTGAGCGCCTCTTTGTGGGCAGCCCAGTTGAGGTCGATTCCACGATTTTCGTCATGGCTGTCACCTTCGCTATTGTCGGTGCACTCTACGCCATTCTTGGCGGGCTTCGCGCCGTCGCGGTGTCGGACACTTATAGCGGCGTGCTCATCCTATCGCTTGCCGTGCTGGTTGTTATTCTCGCCCTCAACGCCATCAACTGGGACTTCTCTGATGTGCCCGCAGAACGGTTGAACATGTTCCAGGGCAGCACGCTCGAAGATGGAAGCGAAACCCCTATTCCATGGCACACGCTCCTGACCGGCATGATCTTCATCCAGATCTTCTACTGGAGCACCAACCAAACCATCACACAGCGCGCGATGGCGTCGCCAACCGTTGAAGAGGCCCGCAAAGGCATCCTTGCGGCCGCAGGCATCCGCTTGCTTATCGTGCCGATTATTGCGGTCGTGCCAGGCGTCGTTGCTTACAAGCTCTATGGAGACGTCGGTGATGCTGCTTATGGTGTGATTGTCGGCGATATCTTGCCGCCAGTCTTATCCGGCGCGTTTGCAGCAGCGATCGCTGCGGCGGTGCTAACGACCTTCAACTCCATCCTGAACGCCTCCGCCGCGCTCTATGTTTGTGACTTCCATGAGTCCTACATTGATGAAGCGCGAGATGTTCCGAAGCTCAGCATGTATGTCTCGATCGCCATGACTGTTTTGGCGATTGCGCTCGTGCCGGTCTTTGCCTCGCAAGAGAGCATCATCAACACGGTTCAGCAGCTATACGGCCTGCTCTCGATGCCGATCTTGTCGGCCTTTATCGTCGGCCTTGCCTTCCGTAATGTGAGCGCTTGGGCGGCGATTATCGGGGTGGTCACAGGCGTCCTCGTCTACGCTGTGTTCAGCTTCAAGCTCTATGGCCTGTTTGGAATCTCGCCAAACGAAGGATTGGGCGCAACGCTCGCGAGCGTCCACTATATCCACTACATGTTCGTCACACTCGTCGCCAGCATTGGCACGGCGCTGCTGTCGAACCTGATCGTGTTTGGTCGCAAAACTGAGCTCACAATTGGCAATTCCAGCCCTGCCCCCGCAGCCTAGTTATTTCGCTCGTCGTCACCCGCGACGTGCAGTTCCATATCCGTCGCCCGAATAGCCTGCATAAAGGCTTCGGGCGGCGTCTCGTCCGTGAACAGATGATCTATGTCATCATAGTGACCGAGGCGGATCATGGCGCGGCGCCCGAACTTGGCATGATCTGCAACCAAGAACACGGTACGTGAATTTTGAATGATCGCTTGGGCTGAACGGATCTCTTGATAGTCAAAGTCTAAGAGCGACCCGTCCTCATCGATCCCACTGATCCCGATGACGCCAATATCCAGACGAAACTGCTTCAAGAATTCGGTCGTCGCCTCGCCGACAATCCCACCATCAGATTGGCGCACGAAGCCGCCCGCAATCATGACATCAGATCCATCCGTCTCACGCATCATGTTCGCGATATTGATATTGTTGGTGACGATCCGGAGATCATTACGCCCCACCAATTCTGTGGCGAGCGCCTCAGTGGTCGTCCCGATATTCAAGAACAGTGACGCGCCCTCCGGAATACGCTTGGCAACCATGCGCGCGATCTTGCGTTTGCCCTCCATGCCCTCTTGCAGACGATCTTGGTAGGGCTGGTTATAGGCGTTCCCGATCCGACCCGCGCCGCCATGAAAACGCTCAATCAGCTCCAACTCACAGAGTGTGTTGATGTCGCGGCGAATGGTCTGCGGCGTCACTCCAAATTGGCGAACCAATTGCTCTGTCGCGACATAGCCTTGAGACCGGATCAGCTCCAAAATCTGCTTTTGTCGCCCGGGCAGATTGGAGACGTCTGCATCGCTCATATCGGTCACCTTTCATGCCTTGTGGGTGTTTCAGGCGCCTGCAAGCGCCGTGTCAAACCCAAGCTACCAGCTCATACTGCCTGAAAATGGTAAATTAAACAGGTCTCTGGATGCAGAAGTGGCACCTGAAGCCCAACATGCATCAGCGCCTCTCCAGGCAATTCCACACCGTCACCGCCCAAATCTGTCGCCTCTAGGACGGATGGGCGAGAGATGGAACGTACTGGGTTCGGCCAAATGATTTTGGTTTTGTAGGTCTTGCTGGCATCTAGGCCAGGCACATAGATCCGCCCTGGAATGGTTTGGCGATGGCCGGTCAGATTGCACCAAGAGAATAGCGCCTCAGATTGATCCTGTGCGACCACGCCAACAGAGTTCACATGCTCTGGCGTGTCCAGTCGGTGGAAGTCGCCATGATGAAGCAAGTGTCTGTGTGCTTTGTGCAGTGCGATCCCGGCTTTTAAGATCTCAAGATTCTCCGCGCTTTCCTCAAGCAGATTCAGTTCCATGCCCATATGCCCGAACATGGCGGTGGCCACCCGCAACTCCATCGTCAGGCGACGTCCGGTGATATGGCACGTTTCGGGTCCGACATGCGCCCCCATAATATCGAGCGGGAAGAAGTGCGATGCGCCACGCTGAATACGCTGCCGGTCGAGCGCATCATTGCTGTCTGATGTCCAAATGCGATCTGTTCGGCGAAGAATACCATAGTCGGCGCGGGCACCGCCCGATGAGCAGCTTTCAATCTCCAAATCTGGGTGCGCCTCGCGGAGGCGTTCAATCAAGGCGTAGAGGGCCCGCGTCTGCTGATTGATGGCGGGTCTGCCGCGACTGCCCGGATGATGGACGTCGCGGTTCATATCCCATTTCACGTAGCTGATATCATGCGCGCTGAGCAGCTTGTGCATATGATCAAATAGATAATCGCTGACTTCTGGGCGCGTCAGATCCAAGACGAACTGGCTACGGAACGGCACCTGCTCAACGCCTTCAGCGTGCAGGATCCAATCAGGATGCGTGCGGAACAGCTCGCTATCTGGGTTCACCATTTCCGGTTCGAACCAAAGGCCAAACTCCATCCCCAGGCCCGTAACATGATCTACAAGCGGTCCAAGTCCGTCTGGATAGACATCTTCCGACGGCCACCAATCCCCGAGCCCCGCCTTGTCGTTTCGCCGCGATCCGAACCAGCCATCATCTAGGATGTAACGTTCAGCCCCCACGGCTGCCGCTTTCTCTGCCAGTTTGAAAAGTGTGTCATGGTCGTGATCAAAATAAACCGCTTCCCATGTATTGTAATGTATGGGGCGTTCTTTGCGGTCGATACGCCCGTCCATGACCGTGTGTTTCAAATGATGATGGAACTTGCGCGACAGGGCGCTGAAACCACGACTGGTGAAGCCAGCATAAAGGCGAGGTGTTCGATAAGTCTCGCCCGGCGCGAGCGACATCTCGCCTGGAAAGAAATACTCTCCCATTTGCACGAAAGACCGGCCGTCGCTTAGCCGGTCAACGCGCACACGATTGTTGCCGCTCCAACCGAGATGGAAGGCAAAACAAGGCCCGGCCTGTTCATGCGTTTCCTCTGTCCCAACAACCAAGCCAGGGAAATTGTCATGACTTGTCCGTCCGTTCTTGTTCTCACGAACATAGCTTCCCAAGAATGGGGCAACTTCTTCGAGATGAAACTCGCCGGACCAACGCCCCGTAAATCCGAACAATCGAGTCGCACGTGGATCGAGAGGCAGGCTCGCAGACGCACACCAGTCGATCGCTAAGTCCGTGTCGCCCAAGTTCTCGATCTGCGTCTGGCAGGTCATTAAATTGCTGTCTGGATCGAAGCCGATGAGATGAGTCGCGCGGACCTTCGTTGTTTCATCTTCGCAAACCACTTCGACGCGGTGCGGTTCAGGGCGCAGCACGTTCGTCACGCGAAACAAGCTCGCCCATGCTGTTCCGTTGCGATGCGCGGAGAAGCCTGACAAGCCGGCTATGCCCGAGCCTGTTTCATTCAAAAGCGAACTCCCAACCTCGGCGTCTGCCCCGCCTGGCGCATGCTGGCGGGTGGTCATCGCTTTGATCAATTCCGGCTCGGATTTCGCGAGGCGTGACCCCCAATACAAAATGCTGGGGCGTTCGCTGATCGCACAATCCAAAACCAGGCTGGTATTGCCTGCGGTGAGGGTCAAATAACCGTTCTGTTCTGTCATAGATGGCTCACCTCGAATTGGAACGCGCTTGATGTGTCTCCATTTTGCAGAAAACACAAATGTTGGGAATAGAGTAATTTATTATCGGATTCGAAAATATATGTGGTCACGCACCAGGTAACAGAGAGACTCTCAGATTCGGTATACCGCCCCTTCTGGGTGTCTCAGAGACGCAATAAACACATATAATTCGGGCGGATAATAGAGATTTCAGAAGATTTCTGGATTTCATGGATAGATATTTTTACAGTGATCGAATACGAACTTTTACGCGAAGCGTGTTTCGCAATGATGATCTAAGGTGGGATGGATACAGCGAATGAGTGACCCGATCAAAACGCTTTCACGCCAGATCGCTGGTCGCGATGCTTATCGCCGCCATCACACGAAGTCGGATGGCCGAGACCTCTTCCTTTATGGCTACCAACCACATGACCTACCGCGGATTGAAGGCGAAGACCTGCAAGCCGTAACGGGGTCTGAGCTACGCTATCACCCTCTGCGAGGAGACTGGTCGATTTATGCCGCGGGGCGCCAGAACCGAACCTTCAAACCAAGCGCTGCCGCCAATCCACTTGCCCCCAGCCAGAACGGCAAACCGCTCACCGAAATTCCCTTCGAAGATTATGAGCTTGCTGTTTTTGCGAACCGTTTCCCCAGCCTGTTCGCCGAGGCCCAAGAACCAGAAGCATCCGGCCTGAAGATGCACGCTGCAAAAGGCGCCTGCGAAGTCATCGTTTATTCGGCAGACGCGGAAGGTTCACTCGGGACGCTGCCACAAGAGCGCCGGCGCCTATTGGTTGAAGCCTGGATCGATCGCTACCAAGCGATGTTTGATCAGGGCTGCGCCTTCGTTTTGCCATTCGAGAATCGCGGCGACGAAGTGGGCGTAACGCTTCACCATCCACACGGGCAAATTTATGGGTTTCCAATCATCCCAACGCCGCAGCAAACCGCGCTCGACGCGTTTGAAGCGGGCTATGATCTCGCCGAGGATGTAAAATCCTGGGGCGCCACTTACCGCATTGGGGAAGCGGGTGGCTTAGTGTCTTACGCGCCCCGCTATGCCAGATTTCCATATGAGGTTTGGATCTCTGCCTTAGAGCCGGTGTCAGGCCCTTGGGCATTTGATGAGGCGCAGGCGGATGGCTTTGCGCACCTTCTTGGCGATACCGTTCGTCGCTATGACGCCTTCTTCGGACGCGAAACCCCTTGCATGCTCAGCCTGCACGCTGCGCCATATGGGCGAGATGGAAAATTCCAATTCTCAGCTCAGTTTTATCCATTATTGCGCGCGCCCGATCGCGTGAAATATCTCGCCTCTGTCGAACAAGCGACAGCGGTCTTCACAGTAGACGTCATGCCACGCCAAGCCGCCGACCGACTAAGAGGTGCCCTATGAACCCGATCGATGGTTTCACCAACACTTTCGGAAGTCCGCCAACAATCGCGGCCTCTGCGCCAGGACGGGTCAACCTGATCGGCGAGCATACCGATTATAATGGCGGCGCTGTCCTACCCGCTGCGCTACAGCGGCGCATTCAAGTCGCCCTCGCGCGCCAGGACGCTCCAATCGTCACTATCAAGTCGACCCGGTTCGATGATCTGATCGAGCGGCCGATCGGCGACGCGAAACGAGGAGATTGGACCGATTATGCGATGGGGGCACTCTGGAAGGCTTCGGAACTCGGCTGGCTCACTGGCGGCGTCAAAATCCACATTGAGAGCGACATCCCGGACGGCGCAGGCGT
>JBCBGS010000151.1:0-5818 GCA_038526515.1 Pseudomonadota bacterium
TCTCACAGAACAAGCAGAGCAAAGCGGCAAGCCTGCAAACGTCATCGAGAAGATGATCGAAGGCCGTATCAAGAAATACTATAAAGAGGTCGTTATGGTTGAACAGCAGTTCGTGATGAACCCAGATCAGACCGTTGGTCAGTTCATCACAGACAGCGGCGCAGAGCTCGCTGGCTTCGTGATGTTCAAGCTCGGCGAAGGCATTGAGAAAGCCGAAGACAACTTCGCAGAAGAAGTTGCTTCAATGACCAAGGCATAAGCCGTCAAAAAATAAGTGCTTTTAGGTCCCGGCCACCGATGACAGGTGGCCGGGAATCTTTTATGGGCTCTTGAGCAACGGGAGACGCAGAATGCCAGGTGAAACCGAAGCCCCGAATGGCTTGAAGTACAAGCGCGTACTCTTGAAGATTTCCGGCGAGGCCTTGATGGGGCCAACCGATTACGGGATCCACATGCCGACCTGTCTTGGCTTTGCCCAAGAGATCGCTGCTGCGCGCAAACTAGGGGTCGAAATCTGTCTCGTCATCGGTGGTGGGAATATATTCCGCGGGATGAAAGGCGCCGCCCAAGGCATGGAACGCTCCCAAGCCGACTCTATGGGCATGTTGGCGACGATTATGAACGCGCTTGGAATGCAAAGCGCGCTTGAATCCATCGGCGTCCAAACCCGCGTCCAATCCGGAATTCGAATGGACGAAATCTGCGAACCATTCATTCGTCGCCGCGCTATCCGGCATATGGAAAAAGGGCGGGTCGTCATTTTCGCAGCTGGAACCGGAAATCCGTACTTCACAACCGATACTGGCGCTGCATTGCGCGCGGCAGAGATGCACTGCGATGCGATGATGAAGGGGACGCAGGTTGATGGTGTTTATTCAGCCGACCCCAAAACAGATCCAACCGCTGAGCGCTACGATCATCTGACTTATCAAGACGTTCTCGCGCGTGACCTTCGGGTCATGGACGCATCCGCGGTCAGCCTGATGCGTGACACGAACATACCAATTGTGGTTTTCTCCTTGCATAACAAAGGAGCGCTGCAAGATGTGCTGACCGGTAAAGGCCCGAGCACAGTTATCTCCTGATCTTGAGGAACCAAAATGAGTTACGATAAAAAAGACCTCGAACGCCGCATGGAAGGCGCAATTAGTTCACTTCAGACTGAACTTCAGGGACTGCGCACCGGGCGAGCATCCGTCAATCTTTTGGATAGCGTGCAAGTCGCCGCATATGGCTCG
The DNA here is from genome assembly GCA_038526515.1 of Pseudomonadota bacterium. Classification (GTDB taxonomy): domain Bacteria; phylum Pseudomonadota; class Alphaproteobacteria; order Caulobacterales; family Hyphomonadaceae; genus Henriciella. The sequence continues at coordinate 1,239 of JBCBGS010000151.1, forward strand.
AACATGCCGCTCAACCAAGTTGGCTCTGTGTCTGTCATGGATGCGCGCATGATCGCGGTAAATGTCTGGGACAAAGGACTGGTTGGCGCCACGGACAAAGCCATTCGGGAATCTGGTCTCGGTCTCAACCCTGTTGTTGATGGTCAAACGCTACGCATTCCTATTCCGCCTTTGAACGAAGAACGCCGTGTTGAACTGACGAAGGTCGCTGGGAAGTATGCTGAGGCCGCACGGGTTGCAGTTCGAAATGTGCGCCGAGATGGCATGGATGCGCTGAAGAAAATGGAGAAGGACGGCGATATCAGCGAAGATGAACAACGTTCGCTCTCTGATGAAGTCCAGAAGCTTACCGATAGTTTTGTTGGAAAAGTAGATGAAGCGCTGAAGAATAAAGAAGCGGAGATTATGCAAGTTTGACCTCTGCGCCTTCAGCTGCCCAAACTGGAGATGGTGGCCCCGCCACCGACGATTTTCCGGATCACATTGCCATCATTATGGATGGCAATGGGCGCTGGGCCAACGGCCGTGGACTGCCACGCGCTGTTGGGCACGAACGCGGCGTTGAAGCGCTGCGCAGAACCGTGGAGGCGGCGCAAGACATCGGCCTTAAGACCCTCACCGTTTACTCCTTCTCGACAGAGAATTGGCGTCGCCCAGTCTCTGAGGTGAACGCGCTTTTCGGTTTGCTAAAGGCCTATGTGAAGCGTGATCTCAACCGTCTTGCGCAAGAAGGGGTCAAGATCAGAATTCTAGGTACACGACAAGGCCTACCGGATGACATCTTAGAACTGGTCAAACGCGCCGAAGACCGTACCGCGGACAATGACGCCTTCAATCTGTGCATCGCGTTTAACTATGGCGGGCGTGAAGAAGTACTTAGGGCCGCAAAAGCGATGGCAAAAGCTGTCGAAGATGGGAAGACGTCTGCGTCAGACGTCGACGAGGAGGCCTTCTCAGAGTTCCTCGATACAGGCGGCTTACCCGATCCAGACATCCTAATCCGGACAAGCGGCGAATATCGGTTGAGTAATTTTCTGATTTGGCAAGCAGCCTATGCCGAACTCGTATTCATGGATGTGCTGTGGCCTGATTTCGGCAAAACCCATTTATTAGAAGCCATCGAAATCTATCGCAAACGCGAGCGCCGATTTGGTGGTTTGGCGTCAGGAGCCGCATAACGTGGCGCGCTCAAAGCAGCATGATGGTCAGCCGGGGGACCTTGGCCTACGGTTGCTCTCCGCAGCAGTGCTGATCCCCTTCGCTCTATTCGTCGTTTGGAAGGGGGGGATTTGGCTCGCATTCGCCTGCGGCGTATTTTCATCACTGATGGCTTATGAGTGGGTCCGCATGACAGCGTCGCCTTCGATGAAGAGCATTGTAACGCTGGCAATTCTTCCATTTGTGCCGCTGATCCTCGGTATGCCGGTATGGGCGCTTTGGGTGTTTGCACTGTGCGCAATCCTTGCAACATTTACGCACCCGCTGCGTGAGAAACGTGGATCTGAAGCGTTTGGATATCTCTACATAACGGGAATGCCTCTGGCGCTCTATTTCCTTCGGGATGGACCATGGGATGGTGCAGCCGCGGCTTTGATTCTCATGGGAATTGTTTGGGGGTCAGATTCTGCGGCTTACTTCACGGGTCGCAGCATCGGTGGTCCGCTATTGCACCCCGACTCGCCCTCCAAAACCTGGAGCGGAGCGATAGGCGGAGCAGGTTTTAGCGCGCTTTGTGGCTTGCTTGCGGCCTATATTACCGGCGGCAGTTACATCGCCTGGTTTGCAATGGGAGCGCTCATCTCGATTTTTGCCCAGTTTGGCGACTTGTTTGAAAGTTCAACGAAACGTCGGCATGGGGTAAAAGACTCTAGCGCTATGGTTCCCGGACACGGAGGCCTGCTCGACCGGGTTGATGGTTTGGGATTCGTGTGCGTCGCCGCGGTCCTGGTATTTTCGTTTGCTCCGCCATTGCTAAAAGTACTAGGTCTGAACCTATGAGCGGGCTGCGTACTATCTCTATTCTCGGCTCTACGGGGTCGATTGGAACCTCCGCGCTTTCGGTTGTTGAGCACGCAAATAGGGTATCGGATACCCCTGCATTCTCGATAGATACACTTTGCGCAGGGTCGAATGCCCAGCTGCTTATTGAGCAGGTGCGGCAGTTCAGACCAAAACACATCGTAATTGCGGACGATCATGCACTAGATGACCTTCGAGAGGGCTTGGCCGATCTTGAGATCTCTATTGCAGCAGGTGTTGATGCTGTGGCTGAGGCGGCTGCCCGTCCGGTAGACCGGGTCCTTGCCGCGATTGTTGGGATTGATGGATTGCCGTCTACGTTTGCAGCGATTGAGGCTGGCAACTCAGTCGCGCTTGCGAACAAGGAAAGTATGGTTTGCGCAGGCCCCGTCTTGAATCGCCTAGCGGCAAAAAACCAAGTCTCGATTGTCCCCACAGATTCTGAACATAACGCCATGTTCCAGGTCATGGAACGTCGTGAGGACATAGCGCGTCTGATCCTGACCGGGTCTGGGGGGCCGTTTCGAACGCTATCCAGACAGGCGCTTGAAAGCGTCACTCCAGACAAGGCGTTAGCGCACCCCAAGTGGAGTATGGGGCGCAAAATATCGATCGATAGCGCGACCCTTTTCAACAAGGGGCTAGAATTGATTGAAGCATCCTATCTGTTCGATGTTCCGGAAGATTTGATTGATGTCGTAATCCACCCCCAATCCATCATTCATTCGGCGGTAGCTTATCGAGATGGATCCGTTTTGGCCCAAATGGGCGTGCCGGACATGCGCACACCGATATCGCACGCGCTTACATGGCCGGATCGTCGTCAGTCCACGCCGGTAGAATCGTTGGATTTGATTGCGCTAAGTCAGCTCGATTTTGAGGCGCCGGACACTGACAGCTTTCCGGCGATTGAGCTGTGCCGTCAGGCTTTGAGGGCGGGGAATGGCGCGCCGACTGTATTAAATTGCGCTAATGAAGCTGCGGTAGCTGCATTTCTTGCGGGCCAATGTCGATTCCTCGACATAAGCTGGACCGTGGAAATGGCTCTGGAGCGTTTTTTAGCGGGTCCAATGGCTTGTGAGGATTGCGACACATTGGAAGCAATCTTAGCAGTTCAAGCCGAAGCCGAACGGATAACCGGTGCACTTCTCGTTGATGTGAAGGGCCAAAAGCAGGAGCGGAGAGCGTGACGGGAATTCTGGCGCAAGGCCCGATTTTTCTGATTTGCCTGGCATTTCTGCTTGGCGTGGTCGTGATCATTCATGAGCTCGGGCACTACCTCGCGGGTCGGTATTACGACGCCGCTGTCGAGTCGTTTTCGATTGGGTTTGGATCTTCAATCTACGAACGCAAAGACTCTAAAGGGACACGTTGGCGAGTGAATTGGATCCCGCTTGGTGGATTCGTGAAGTTTGTCGGCGAAAGCCAAATGCCTGCAGATGTCGGGAAGGTCGAAGAAGGACCTATCGGCAAGCCTTATAGCGAACTGAGTGTTGGGGCTCGTTCGATTGTTGCGCTCGCAGGTCCAGCGGCCAATTTCGTCCTTGCCGTGCTCCTATTCACCTTGTTTTTCGCCTTCCGCGGCACGGAGTTGTACGACGTCTACGCTTATCAAGTGAATGAGGGGCAGCCGGCGGCAGAAGCCGGTATGATGGAAGGCGACGTTATCAAGACTATTGATGGCAAACCTATCCAGCAGATTGCAGATATGATTGTCATTACCAGCATGTCTTCCGGTCGCGAGTTGCCTTTTGAGGTGCAGCGCGGTGATGAGACAATCAATTTGATTGTCACCCCGGAGCGTGTCGTTCGCGAGAATCAGCTGGGACAGCTTGTCCCACAAGGTACGATTGGCATTGTGCCGGCCCCGCTCAGAGAATCTGTTCAGTTTCGGAAATATGGACCGCTTGAAGCGGTCGGCATGGGCGTCATCGAGACTAAGGACACGGTAGAGCACACGGTCTACATGTTAGGTCGCATCATCACCGGCAAAGAACCACTGGCGTTGATGAGTGGTCCCGTTGCAATCGGAGATGCTGGGCGGCGAATCGTTAATCGAACAATGGGCGCTGAAACGGTGCCGCTCACGACGCGTTTGAGCGTATTGGGTTGGTCTGCCTTGCAGCTTTGCGCTCTAATCTCGATAGGCATTGGCTTTTTCAACCTGCTGCCACTGCCTGTCCTGGACGGGGGACATCTTGTCTTTAATGCCTATGAAGCCGTGACTGGAAAAGTAATGCCAGAAAAGGTGCAGGAAATGGCATTGATGGCAGGGCTTGGTCTGCTATTGACCATGTTTGTTTTCATCACCTGGGGTGACGTTCTGGAAACCGGCCTTTTTAATGGGCCAGCGAGCGAGTAATTCGTTTGCCATGGAGGATCGAGGGATCGATGCGTAAAGTTTTAGCTGCAGTCTTGATGGCGACGAGCGCGATCGCGCTCACCGAAACCCCTGTTTCGGAGTCGAATGCTCAAGTTACTGAGACCATTCGACAAATCAGAATCGAAGGCAATCAGCGGATCGAAGACCGGACTATTCAGTCTTACTTGCTCGTCGCGCC
>JBCBGS010000152.1:0-5806 GCA_038526515.1 Pseudomonadota bacterium
TCTGACCAGATAACATTGTCGGCATCGAGGCGACGATGAAAAGCTTTTTAGGTCGCCCAAGTATTATCAACCTCGGTTTGCGCGCCGCTAATGTCACCCGCCATCGTATGAATGGCGCAGTCTTCCGAATACCAATCTAAGCACTTCTCAACCTGGCGGTCATGCCAGATCCGCTCTGTGATGCGGATGATATAATGCGGGAAGTCGACGAACTCTTCATCAAAGCCGGGCAAGTCCATTCGACGCTCAGGCCCAGGTGCCATCATGTCTTTGATGTCGGTCGTCGCAACATGCGTGATCGGTTTCGAAGTCATTGAAAATCCTATTGCGCGGTCCAGCCACCATCCACGACCAGCGAGTGTCCGGTAATCATTTTTCCTGATGGGCCGCAAAGATACAGCACTGCCTCAGCGATATCTTCGGTGCTTGCCACTTGGCCGAGCGGGATCATTCTATTCACAAATTCGGAAAACTCTGGATCATCTAGCATCGGCTTCGTCATAGGTGTTTCAACAAATGTCGGCGCGACGGAGTTTACTCGGATGCCTCTTGGCGCGAGTTCCACAGCCATGGATTTGGTGAGCCCTTCAATAGCATGCTTCGTCATGCAATAGACCGTTCTGTTGGGAGAGCCGACATGCCCCATTTGAGAGCTGATGTGCACGACACGCCCACCATCCGGCATTCGGCGCAATGTCTCTCGCGACACTCGATACGTGGTCCTGACATTCAAATCGAGCATGCGATCCAAAACATCATCGGTAATGTCGTCCATCGGTTTCGGGACGTTCGTACCAACATTGTTCACGAGAATGTCGATCCGCTCTTGCTCACCGATAAAATTCAACATGGAGTCTGATGATGCATCGCCCGCCCATGGTGTGCAACGGTCCGAACAAATTTCGATCAGCTCATCGAATGCCTCTGAGGCACGCGCTACAGGAATTATTTCGGCACCTGCGGCATACAAGGTCTCGCATATGGCCCGCCCAATGCCGCGGCTCGCGCCGGTTACAATCGCGCGCTTCCCCTCAAGAACCTGGTTCATGCCCAGCCGATCTCCGGGCGTTGGTCACCACCCCGAACAGCAACGAGGCAAGCGGTCTGATCTCCGGAGTTAAATAATCTTCGCGACGCGCCACATGGTATTGTCAGCGTATCGCCCACGGTCAGTTCGGTCTTCTCGCCGTCCACAAAGACCGAAACACTTCCTGATTGCACGAAATACACATCCGGAACCGTCATTGTGTGCGAAGGCACCTCGGCAGCGGCGTCCAATACAATTTCGCTCAGGGTAAATCCGTGCTGCCAATCAATCGGTGAAGGCCCAATCAGCATTGCCTCATTAACACCCTCAAACCTGCTGAAGGCCCCGGCTTGTTCACACGCGCCAGAGCGAATGACGCACCCCGCCAATTGGGCATCCGTGTAAACGTCGAGCGCTTTCACTTGCGCGCGTGAAGTGACAGGCATAGGCGCTTTTCCGTTTGGAACAGATTCGCCTTTATTCGTGTCGACCAACATTCCGTCTTCGAGCAAAATCAACCCGTAGTCTCGAGCCATATCAAATACTTTTGGCGCCCACAAAACACGACCGGGATCATCGCCGCCAAGAACGGCCCAGAGATATCCTTCGGTTTCACCGATGTTCGTGAAACCGCGAAAGACATTGGTTGGGATGGAAATCAGGTCGCCAGGAGATAGCTCAATCTGCGCATCATCGGCATGCTCGCCCAAGTCAAAGCGCCATTCGCCGCTATGGACGTAAAATACTTCGGCGGTGTCGTGGCTATGTTGAGAATTGGTGCATCCGGGCGGCTGTCTCGCACCCCCGATATTAAACCCGTGAGGTTCCGCAATATGAACGTGCTGGTTCGGGTTCTCCGACACACCAGGTCCGATGATCGTGAAATTCTCTTTCCGATCAGAGCCAGGTGTTCGGGTGTCGATAAACGCGTCGAAGCAAGGCTTTAGATCGGCATATTTGACGACCCTTTGCTCAATTGATTGGCGCGTTTTCAGATGCGTTTCCGACATCGTTTTATCCCTTTCCCGAGAGAAGCTTAAGCAAATTGCATTCGAAGTCAATTCGTCGTCAGTGCACTGTCAGCTTGCAATTTCCGCTCTGGGTCACGCGCGCTGCTGGTTGCTCTAACAGCTCCAGAAGCGCGGCATTAATCTGCTCTGGTTGCTCTAAGGTCGAGATGTGGCCGCAGCCGTCCAGAACGCGTAACTCTGAGGTCGATATTTGGGTTTGAATCTCTTGATGACGATCAATCGGGCAGACCCGATCTTCCGCGCCAGCAACCAACAAGGTCGGGCACAGAATGTCGCTCGCGAACGCCAAATATGACTCACGAAGCATGAGCGCCATTGTTTGCCGGCAGAACACGTCCTCCCCCAAATTCACGCCCATGGTTTCCAGTATCGATAGCAACTCGGCTGTACGATTCGCGGGCGCCAGGTATTGAGGTTTCAACTCTTCTCTCAAAACCAGATCAAGTTCGCCAGACGCGACGCGCCCAAGTTGCTTTTTCCGCGCAATCCCTGCCGCATCTGCCCTAGCCGTTGTGTTCAGCAGCGCAAGATGGGTCACACGGTGCGGCGCCTGTTTTACGATCTCAAACGCAACGATGCCACCCATCGATAGACCAGTGAGCGCGAAACGCTCCGGCGCTTCCGCGAGCACTTGCCGAGCAATGCGCTCTATCGATGTTGCCCGCGTTAAGTCTCCAACCGAGCAGGCTACGCCCCGAGCGCTTAATTCATCGATCTGAGGCTTAAACAGGCGCTCGTCGCACATAAAGCCAGGCAGAAATACCATTGATGTTGTGGGGCTCATTCATCCGGCTCGCGATAATTCCTAGAGGCTGATTGAACCACATTTTGCATTCGAATGCAAAATTTATCGATCACCTCTTAGGATCGCAGCTCTTCCAGCCGCTTCAGTACGTCGAGGCCCTGCTGTTTGAGATAATAAGGGATATCAATAATGACCCAGTTCTCAGCCAATTTGTCTCCGTCGCGGCGGTAAACGTCGACCACTCTCATCTCGCTAGATGTTGCCGCCTCCGGCAATCCGAGAAAGCCGCCCATGTTCCGATTGCTGAGATTAGCCCACCCAAAGAAACCGCCATAACTCCCCTCAGCGAAGCGCGCGACATGCCCATGATAGGTCTTATCATCGAGGTTCATTCGAAACGGGTGCTGATGCTGTTTTTGATAACGCTCAATCGTATAGCTCGCGCCGATACCGCATGGTCCGTACCAAACCATATCCTGGCGCCAAGTTCGTGCGAGCAATTCCGGCGGGCACTTTTCGTCAGTCAGGTGATTTATACCGGACAAATCCTCAATCATTCGATTGATAAGAGCCAGCGTCTCTGTCCCGGCATCCTCGTGTTGCGGTGAAAGCAAAAGACCATCGTGCGTGGCGGGACCGGGATAGATGAAGTACGCGCCCGTCATCGGGGGTAGTGGATAGACCCCGGCTTCGTGCATCAGACCAATCAAGTCAAAAAAGAGTGCACTCTCAACAATGCGCCCCTCTTCTACTTTCATAAACTCGGCATATCTGAGATGCGACATGCGCCCGGTCTTTGGGATGGAGAGCCAATCGGCATCAGACAGGCCGACAAAGTGCCCCATGCTGCAGGTCCAAACAGAACCTCCACCATCGACATCATTCGCTCCCGCGAAGAAAATATCCTCGCGTCGCTGCAAGTGTTTCAAAGACTGACTAAGCGGCCCCCAGAATTCTGATACGACAGCGTTGATACCTTGCTTTTCATAGAAAGGGTGCATACTTCGCCAACGGAATTCTGAGGATACGGTGTCCCAATGATCCGAAATCTGGCCATGCTTCAACTCGGCATCGAACAGGCTCATATGCTCGCGAACAATACGCTTAGCGTGTGTGATTTGATCCATAGCCACCTTCATAAGCATCAAGACCTAACCAATTTGACTTCGAATGCAATCCTGATAATCGAGCGAATGACAGCCAGCATCTCCCCGCTCTAGTATGACGCTTGTCGCCAAAAACGAACCCTCAAATAAGGAATGGGCCATGCAGTCCGACGAACTAAAGCAAATAGTCTCTGATTACTTCAAGGCGACGAGTTCGTTTACCCAGTCAGACGTGCAAGCCGCGCTTGAAAGCTCTTTCTCCGACTCCGCTGAATTCAAAATCGCCCACCCCTTCGGATCGTTCTCAGGGCCCGGTACATTTTACAAACACTGCCTCGTCCCCCTTTTCAAAGCGATGCCGGACCTCGAGCGCCGAAACATGATTGTCATGGCGGGTACCACGCCGGAAGGGCAACACTGGGTCGGCACCATGGGAAACTATATGGGGACATTCCTCCAACCCTTTTTAGACATCCCGCCGACCGGCCATCTTGCTCACATGCGGTTCCATGAATTCTTCAAAATAGACGGCGACAGCGTTGTTGAGGTTCAAGCGATCTGGGACATTCCGGAACTTATGATGCAGGCTGGTGCTTGGCCAATGGCGCCACAACTTGGCAAATTCATGTGCACACCGGCCCCGATGACGGGGGATGGTTTGACTGTTCACGGAAACGGGGACGCTGCGCGCGACCATGTCATCGCGATGCTTGAGGATTTGTGCAAGCATCCAGCTGACCCTGACCCAAAAATCATGAACTTAGAGGCGTATTGGCACCCACGCTTTAATTGGTACGGCCCAGCAGGCATTGGTACTGGACGCGGGATCTCTGGCTTTCGGAACTGGCATCAAGTTCCTTTCTTGAGGGCAATGCCAGATCGGAAACTGGATGCGATGGGGGATCTGATGTCGCATTGGGTTGGTGAAGGCAACTACGCTTGCGAGACAGGCTGGCCAAATATGCGGCTGACCCTGAGTGACGATGGATGGATGGGCATTGCCCCAGCTGGCAAAGAAGTTTTGCTGAGAAGCTTAGACTTTTGGCGCGTGGAGAATGGCCTCATTCGTGAGAACTGGGTGCTCGTGGATTTGCTGGATCTGTATTCCCAAATCGGTGTTGATGTCCTCGGACGAATGCGGGAATTCAACAAGGCCCGCTCGGTTGGCCCAATCATAGTTCCAGACGGCATGAGCTAAGCCCCTCTCACAAATCATCTGCTGAGTCCTGTTGGCCTACGCTGGAACACATTGTCCGTTTTCAAACGGTTGAGACACTCTGATGCTTTTGGATCAGGAGAGATTGGCTCATCTGGTTTGGTTTAATCAGTAGATCTTGCATGATGCAAGCGGCGTAGTTTCATGGTCCTCCGTTTGGTTTGGGCGCGTTGCTTCAGGATTTCATCGCCGCGGCCGAAGTAGACATCTGCGGGCGTGAGATTGTCCAGGCTCTCGTGGTAGCGGCGATGATTGTAGTGATCGACGAAGGCGTCGATTTCATGGGTGAGGTCACCGGGCAGGAAATAGTTTTCCAAGAGGATGCGGTTTTTGAGCGTCTGGTGCCAGCGCTCGATCTTGCCCTGGGTCTGTGGATGGTAAGGCGCTCCACGCGTGTGGGTGAAGCCTTCTTCGGCAAGCCAGTCGGCAAATTGTTCAGACACGTAAGACGGCCCATTGTCCGAGAGGATACGAGGCCGGTGTCTGACTTTGACCTGGTGGAGCCCAGAGGCTTGCAAGGCGAGGTCCAGGGTTTCCTGCGCATCGATGGAGGCCATGTTGGTGCAAAGCTTCCAGCTGACGATATAACGCGAGAAATCATCCAGCACCGTGGAGAGGTAATACCAGCCCCAGCCAATCACCTTCAGATAAGTGAAGTCGGTCTGCCACATCTCATTCGGG
>JBCBGS010000153.1:0-5707 GCA_038526515.1 Pseudomonadota bacterium
TCACGCGATAATTCTCAGACGATCTGTCCACATTAAACTTCCCCCACAAAGGGGCGAAATCCTAAAAAACTAATAAATCAACAGATTCTGTTAACCATTTCAGCGCAACACTCGATTCTATAGAGTGGAGTGTGCTGTATGCGAATGAAGATGTTTGCCGCTGAGTCCCTAGAGGCAGCTAAGGCATTGATCTTCGCGGAAATGGGCGATGATGCGATCATCTTGTCCGAACGCGAAGTGCCCGGGGGCGTAGAGGTCCGAGCGGCGACCGACAAAATGGGCGGTGGCATGGTCCCGAGTGAATCTCGGATCCTGACCCGTCTGGGCGCAAATCCAGCACCGCGACTGGTCGAAAGTCCGATCCGAAATCGCGTCCGCGACTCTTTACTATGGCACGGCGCACCAGAGCGGTTCGCCGAGCGTATTGCGGATGCCGGCCTCAATGGCGGCTTTGAAAGCAAAGAACCCGGCTCTGCCCTCGCCGCAGGTCTGGACAGCGCCATCACGTGCGACCCGATCCCACCGGTTCCGCACAGAAATATCGTTCTAGTTGGCGCGCCTGGACATGGACGCACAGCGACAGCGGCAAAACTGACCCGCCGCGCAGCGGTCGCGAAAGCAGAAGTCCTGCCGGTCGCGGCAGACCTCGACCTGACCGCAGGCGGCGCACAGCTCGCGGCCTATCTTGAAAAAGAGCAAGGCCAGATCCGCTCGGTCACTACACCCGACGACCTGTTCGCGACCTTAAAGACGATCCAAGCTGAGAATAAACGCTGCATCATCGACATGCCGGCGATCATTCCGTTTGATCAAGAAGATATGGCGAGCCTGCAGGACTTACTCGCTGTCATCGATGCTGAACCTGTTTTGGTGATCAGCGCCGAAGGTCACCCAGAAGATCAAGCAGAGGCCGCGAAAGCCTTTGCACGTTGCGGCGTTCGCCGCGCTATCGTCACGAAACTCGACGTGACACGTCGCCGAGGCGGGATCGTGTCAGCGCTCATCGCTGCGAAGATCTCATTCTCCCACCTGGCCATCACCCCGTTTATCGGCGGCGGCCTGGTTCCTGCGACCCCATCTAGACTGGCCCAGTTGCTGACAGAAGACGCACCTGCCCATGTCGCCCTTAAAGGAGCCGCATAATGAGCTTCCTACTTCCCAAATCGCAAGAGCGCCCGAACCAGCGCCCCCCGCGACGCGTCGAGCCAGCCTCGATTATCGCGGTCGGGTCCGGAAAAGGCGGCGTCGGCAAAACTTTTATGTCGATCACACTTGCAAGTGCGATGGCCCAAGCCGGTCGACGAACGCTACTTGTCGATGGCGACCTTGGACTCGCAAATGTCGATGTTCAGCTCGGCATTGCGCCTGAAACAGACCTCGCCGCTGTGATCGCTGGATGGGTTGAGCTTGAAGATGCGGTCACGCCGGTTGATGGCGGATCTGCGAATGGCGGATTTGATGTCCTACCCGGACGCTCAGGCTCAGGTGCCTTGGCGGAGATGTCTTCAGAAGAAGTCGCTCGCCTCGCCGCCGGACTGTCAGCTTTGGCGCTGCAATATGATCAAGTCATCTTGGACCTTGGCGCCGGAATTGAAGCCAACTGTATGCGCCTCGCCCGCGCAGCCGATAAAGTTCTCATGGTCATCACGGATGAGCCAACATCGATGACGGATGCTTACGCCTTTATCAAAGTGCTGAAGGGTTACGCGCCGAGCGTCGAACAGATGATCGCGATTAATCAGTGCGAAACCAGAGCCGCCGGCCAGAGCACATTCTCTGCGGTGGCCCAGGCGTGTCAGACCTTCTTAGGCTTCAGACCGCAATTGGCGGGAACTGTTATTCGGGATGACGCCGTGCGCGAAGCTATTCGCAGCCAAAAAACGTTAATCTCAACAAATTCGTCCTCTCAACCGATTCAGGACGTTATCGCCATTGCTCACACGCTTCTTGGGCGTACTGGGCAAGAACTTCATTCTTAAGAGGTATGAATAAAATTGTCGTTTCGAATGCGATTGTTAAATCTTCGGTTACTTTCATTACCTAGATTCACAATGGTTAACGATCACGCTAGGAATGCGAATAGACTGATTCGGGGAGCTGAATATGCGAGTCTTACTAATTGAAGATGATAATGCGGTCGCCCGCAGTATCGAACTGATGCTGAAGGCTGCTGGCTTTAACATCTACACAACTGACCTTGGTGAAGAAGGTGTCGATCTCGGGAAGGTCTATGAGTATGATATTATCATCCTCGATCTCTCTCTGCCTGACATTTCTGGCTATGACGTGTTGAAACAGCTGCGCATGGCGCGGGTGAACACACCAGTACTGATTCTCTCAGGGAATCCAGACATCGAGGCGAAAGTGAAAACGCTCGGCTATGGCGCCGACGATTATCTCACCAAGCCATTCAACAAAGACGAGCTGATCGCCCGTATTACGGCCATCGTTCGTCGCTCTAAAGGACATGCCGAGAGCGTTATCCGCACCGGCGAGATCCTGGTGAACCTTGATGCGAAAACTGTCGAAGTCGACGAAGATCGCGTCCACCTCACCGGCAAAGAATACCAAATGTTTGAGCTTCTCAGCCTCCGTAAAGGCACGACGCTCACGAAGGAAATGTTCCTCAACCACCTGTATGGCGGTATGGACGAGCCTGAGCTTAAAATCATCGACGTGTTCATCTGTAAGCTGCGCAAGAAACTGCAGCAGGCAACAGGCGGCGAGCACTATATCGAAACAGTCTGGGGCCGCGGCTATGTGCTTCGCGATCCTAAACCGAAGAAGGAAGCGGTCGCCGCTTAACCCTTCTTCACCCCCGAATACCTTTAAACCCGATGCCCCGGCATCGGGTTTTGTTTTTGGGGCGTTGAAAACTACCGGTTCGTACGTCCAAGGCCTGAACCGGCCTGGCTCGGCGCACTTCACTACGACACCCCCAGCACCTCAGTCTGATATCTGCCGTCAGGCCGTAAGACTGTTGGTTGGCAGGTTGCTAATTTGGGGTCTGAACGATTTGGACCACATACTTATCGGTCATGACATTATCAGAGCGCGCAATAACGATGATCGTGTCCCCATTCTCCGAGAAAAAAGCTTTATCGATGACCGGATCAAGATTTGTCGGATCGATAAACAAGGGCTCGACGCCTACCGTTTGTGTCGTTTGGAAGGTTGTATCCGTCAGCAAAACCAAGGTGTTTGATGACAGGGTCAGCCAGCGCTCGGCCGCGCTTGAGTGATCCGCCCATTCTGGCCGAATTCCATCCGCGAGCGTATCGACATAAATCATCTCTAAGTTCGGATCATCTGAGGACCGGAAAATGTGTCCACCAGCCACAAGAAGGCGGTTGCCTTGCTCATTGATCCATAGGTTCCCAGACATTGCGTATTCGCCATGATACCGGGAATCGTTGCTGGTGATGTTATCAATATCGCCGACAGTCCAGCGCTCGATATCGCTTGGGCTAAGCCCACGATCTGCTGCGTACAAGCGTCCGCCCGCAGGATGCATTCGAACTTGAGAACCAGCCCTCGCACCGGAAGCCAATCTCACTCGATCGGTGTTAAAATCGAGCGCATACAAAGACACCCATTGATCACGATTTGGGATAACGAAAGCGATCGGGCGATCATCAACGACGATGTCCCCCCAATCCGCGGAATACTCTTGCGTATCCATCAAAACAGCTTGCGGTCCGCTTAGGGCAATCAAACTCGCCAATCCAGAATGCGAGACCGCCGCATAATCTCCATCGGGAGAGACATCAACGCGCTCACCGATTCGGGGAAGCGTGACAACTTGCTCGGAGAAGTCGTGTAAATCGACGATCCGAAGACTCTCAGTCTCAGAGGACGTGTAGATAATCTGATTTAGGACTTTGTTGTAAACGATGTCGGACGGAGTGCCGATAAGCCTGAATTGTAAGCCTTCATTTGGCTCAACCACGCGGACCGAGACTGTCACAGGCGCAGCGGCGCGTTCTCCGTCAGATACGATCAGTGAGAAGATGTAATCGCCTGCAACCACCGGATTGAAGTCGATCGACGGGCTTTCCGTATCCGTGAGTATGATCGAGCTCATGCTTGGTTCGCTATCCAGCGTCCAAGCAAATTGAAGGTCCGCGCCCTCTGGGTCCGAACTTGCGCTCGCATCGATTGATATTGTGCTCCCCACACGCCCTGCGACACTCGCAGGCACGACAACATCTGGTGGAAAATCGAGTAAATCTCGATCCACAAAACCACGTCTGAAAACAGCAAAGTTTTGAGGATTTGTCGGATGGTCCTTGGCGAATACTCGGATCGTTTCAGTAGTTGAGTCAGACACGATATGGGTTGGAACAGTTGTCGCGCCCGATCCGGAAATTAGTTCCGGCATGTCCACAGAGGATAGAAACCGCCCGCTACTCCCATCATAAACGTTCAAAACACTGTCGCCATTTACACGCTCTACCAAATACCATTGATCACTGGCCGCGCTGTAAGAGGCATGAAGAATCTCGCCTTGCGGCTCCAGCTGCATAAGAAACGTTATGTCCGTGGACTGCGTATCCGTCGAGCGAACAACGACGCCACTCGCAGCCAGGATCATCTCACCGTTCTCTGCGATCCATAGGTTACCGCTAAAAGGGTAGTCGCCGTGATATGGCGAGTCATACGCTGAAACCAAACCACCGCTGGCAACGTCATAGCGCTCAATATCGCTCGGAGACACATCTGTATTAGCCCCATAGATTTTCGTCCCATCTGGGTGCGGCTTTGCGACCGTCCGGTGCCTGACCAAACCACCTGTACTCGATGTCTCTACCCCGGTTTCCGGATTGATACTGAGCGCCTGAACCCACTGCCCCGTTTGCGGGAACGTATGAATGACGCCATCATTCCCCGCGGTGATATCTCCCGGCTGAATGGACACATCCCAAGGACCAAAGATACGCCCATCACTCAGTCGAATGATGGAAACAGAGTCTAGGTGCGCTGCGCCAATCCACGAGCCGTTCGGCGAAACAGCGAGACTTGTGACGGTTTTGGAAAGACTGAACGTGTCTAAAACAGTGCCGCTCGCATCCACGGTGCGAACGCTCTGCTCTTCCGAGATCGCCAAAACATCGCCGTCCGCATCTGTTTCCAAATAGGTGAAACCAGACGCGATATCGTTCTGAACAAACTCTGTCACATCAAATGTCCGCGTTTCTGATATCGTTGCGTATCCATCGGTCACGTCGAGCGAAACGACATACTGTCCTGCGGCATCAAACGAGACTTCGGGCACAGAACCATTGAACGAGGCAACCAGGTTCGATGAGCTGGGCGCAGACGTCACCGTCCACGAATAGGTTAGCGTGTGGCCATTTGGATCGCTGGACCCGGTTGGATTGAGCGTGACCGCTTGTCCGATCGCGAGACTGGTTTCCACCGTGTCGATTGAAACAACTGGCGCATCGTTCTGAAGACTGAGCGTAAGACTGTCGGAGGACGAGCCACCTCGACCATCTGTAACTGTGAGCTCAACCGAATAATCACCTGGCACGAGTGTTTGCAGAGTCGGCGTTGCCGTATTCGCATTATCGATGGTCGCCGAAGCGCCGCTCGGTTGGGACCCGACCGTCCAAGCAAAACTTAGGGCGTCCCCATCGGGATCACTGCTGGATGAACCATCGAGCGAAATGCCGTTAGACGACAGGCTCGTACTAATGTCCGCACC
>JBCBGS010000154.1:0-5561 GCA_038526515.1 Pseudomonadota bacterium
CCCACCATACGCGAACGGACCGATCCACCTCGGCACCGCGATGAATAAGATCATCAAGGATATCATCGTCCGCAATCACCAGATGCGCGGCTATGATATCCTTGATGATCTTATTCATCGCGGTGCCGAGGTGGATCGGTCCGTTCGCGTATGGTGGGCCATCATGCAGGATAAACGGCTCTGCCCCGCGGTCCTTCGCATCGGCGCGGAACCGCTCATAGAGCTTCATTTCATCCCATTTTTCGATCCATTTTGGCTCGGCCTTCGGCAAGCCGCCCCGCATTGGGAAATCGGTGGTCGGGAGGAACAAAGTGTCCTTGTAGGGATTTTCAGGTTTTTTCGGTTTGTCAGTATCGGCCATTTGGTCGTCTTCGGATCAGCGTGTGAAGAAAGGGCTAAGGGCTCCCCGGCCGCGAGCCCCTAAGGGCGGACGACCGGGCCGCTAATTCGAATAATGAATATGCGTGCGGCTTTGTTCATGAGGGCCGCTTAGCAGGGGTCGTAAGCCCTGTCATCCCGCCAGATGATTCCGAGCATCTTCCACATCGCGGTGCATTTGCGCGACCATGTCATCGAGCACATCGAATTTCAGCTCAGGTCGCAAATAGCGAACCAGCGCAATCTCCAATTGCTGACCATAAATATCGCCCTCAAAATCAAAGATAAATGTCTCGAGCAGAGGGTCACGAATGCCGGTGGTTGGCGTTCGTCCAAAGTTCGCGACACCAGAGCGCCAGTCGCTCTCACCTGCGAGACGCGCGCGAACGGCGTACACCCCATGCCGGGGGTGGATCAGTTCACCAAGATGCAGGTTCGCGGTCGGGAACCCAATTGTGCGGCCGCGCTTCTCACCATGCTCAACAATACCATCAACCACCCAGTCATGACCGAGGATTTCCGCCGCCTTTTCTGGAGCGCCCGCAATCAAGGCTTCGCGGATTGCGGTGGAGGAGGCTTTCGTTCCCAGAGCCTCAATTTTTTCAATAATGGTCACGCCAAACCCTAGAGCCCGACCCAGCGAGGCTAAACGGCCGGCATCGCCCATGCGCCCGCGTCCGAAGCGGAAATCAAAGCCAACCGTCACATGCGACGCGCCAATGCCGTCTTTCAGAACATCCCGCGCAAAGGCTTCATCGGTCATCGCAGCCATATCAGCATTGAAGGGTAGCTCGAAAATCGCAGCTGCGCCAAGCTCCGCAAGCCGCGCATTACGCCGTGCTGGTCGATAAATCCGAAACGGTGGATCGTCTGGCCGGAAGAAAGCACGTGGCGGCGGCTCAAACGTTGCGACGCCAAGTTTGCCGCCGGCAGCGGCAGCACCTTCGATCACGGCGCGGTGTCCAGCATGAACGCCGTCAAAGTTGCCCAAAGCAACGGAGTATCCGCGAGCGGAGTCCGGAACGTCCTTATAATGGGCAATCACCGTCATTATGCGTCTCGGCTTGGCACCATGACCATGGCTTCGCCTGAAATCGCGGCTTTGCCATCAACACTACACGTCACTTTGAGCGTAACGCGATTGCCGCGTTCTTTCATCTCGGTCACTTCGACCTTAACGATCACTTCGGAGCCAATGTAGACAGGGCGGCGAAAGCGCATGTTCAGGCCGACAAAGATTGATCCCGGGCCCGGCAAATCGTTTCCGAGAATGCCAGAGATGTAACTTGCAGTCAGCGCGCCATGGGCGATGCGTTGGCCAAACTGGGTTTGCTTGGCGAACTCTTCATCCATATGCAATGGGTTTCGGTCGCCTGAAACCTCGGCGAAAAGATCGATGTCTTTCTCGGTAATCGTGTGCACCGTCTGGTGCGTCATGCCGATCGACATGTCTTCGTATTTGTAGCCTTCTTTATACGTCATGGCGGATACGTCTCCATTCTCGTTCACGGCGTGTTACAGTGTGTTTCAGGATTCGTCACCATGTGAGTTTCGGCATCGCCCATTTGGCGGCGACCGAATAGTCGTTCAGCAAGTCTGTGACCTCGTGCTCAAAATTTGCGCCATGCTCTTTCAGGCCGGTGCCAACATAGAGACCATGGAAGGCGTGATTGAGCGCGCCGCGCATGTCCGTTGCTGGGCTATCACCAATGCAGAGCGTTCTTTCCGACGCGGCCTCAACACCGAGGTCAGAGAGCTTGGACAACGCAAGATTGTAGATGGGACTGTGCGGCTTGCCCGGATAGATGACCGTCCCGCCCTCTTCCTCGAACACCTTGGCGAGCGCGCCCGCGCACCAATGCAGCTGATCGCCTATGCGCACACGGATATCCGGATTGGCGCAGATCATTTCCATGCCGCGATCAGCCGCCTCGGCCAACCGATCTCGGTAATCATCCGGATGATCGTTCAGCTGATCCTCGAGCCCAATACAAAGTACCGCGTCAGAATTGCGCTCATCTCCGAACTGCAGATCCAGTCCCTCATAAAGGTAGCGGTCATGCTCCCAGCCTTCATCTGCCCCCATGCGCCAGAACACTTCACCCACCCGCTGGCTCAACACTTCACGCGTCGCATCGCCAGATGTGACGCAATCATCAAAAGCTTCTGGTGGCACACCGAGGGGGTCAAAGTGGCGAATGGCCTGTTCTTTCGGCACTGGCGCATTCGTTATCAAACAAACAGCGCCGCCTTGATCACGAAATCGTACGAGCGCTTCGCAGGCTTCTTCGAACGCATACCGTCCATTATGGATGACGCCCCAAACATCACAAAGGATGGCATCATATTGGTCTGAAATCGCGGCGAGCCCGCCTGGAAAAAGTGGTGCTGTCATGTCGGCGAGTTAGGTCTCGCCGCTCCGCGCGTCAATCTTAAGATGCGCGTGAGGTCAACATCCGCACCAATTCGGCTGGCGGCGCAGTCTCTTCCATCAAGGATGACTTGATCGGGCGCGGCGCCCCGAAGATATGACCTTGGCCGTAAGGAATGCCGTATTCCAGCACCTCAACGACGCTGACTTCTTCTTCGATTTTCTCGGCAATCAGCGTCACACCATAGCGAGAGCAAACCGCCGCCACTTCTTCACCCGCAATCTTGCGATCGGCGGACGAATTTGGACGCGGCCCAAAGGGATCGCGCAGCTGGTCGATCAGGTCACCGCCATTGAATTTCACGAACCGGATGCCTGCATCTTGAAGCCGCGGAAGATCGATATCGATGCTCTCTGCGTGATCGATTGAGAAGCGGAAACCAAGCGCGGTCAAACGCTCCATCGCCTCACGCATTTGGCGTGAGCGGTGCTCGAACCGGCTGGCACGGATCTCAAAAATGAGCGCACCGGCAAGATCCCGGTTTTGCTCCATATGGTTCAAGAAGAATGGGAAGAAGTGTGGATCCTCGAGCGAATGCGATGACACGTTGCAGAAAACACCGACGCGCCGGTCGCGCGCTGCCAAACGGCGCACAACTTCAACAGAGCGGTACAGCATCATATTATCGAGGACGCCAAGCAAATTGGCGCGACGAGCCGCATCCAAGAAATCCGCTGGCAAGATTAGAGAGCCATCAGGATCGCGAAGCCTCGTGAAACCTTCGTAGAACGACACGCGGCGCTGCGGCAGTGACACGATGGGCTGCAAATGCAAATCCACGCGGCCATCTTCCAGCGCGTCTTTCACGCGGCGAAGCACGGCGTCATCCTGAGGTGCAACATCCCCCGTCACTTCGGCATCTGCGAGTTTGGTTTCGAAACTCCGCGACAGACGCTCGATCAAAGTTTCAAGTTGGCGCATCTCGCTAACCAGCGCATCGCGGCGCTCTGTCAGCTCTTGCTTGACGGTCGTCTCTATAGCAGCCGTACGCGCCTCAACCACATCCATTTGCTGCGTGCTCTCGCGCTGCGCACTCTCAAGAGCATCTACGCGAGTTGAGAGGTCATCAGACTTTCCAGAACGCGTCGCGAAAAGGTGCACTTGACCAATCAGCGCCGTGACAATTGCGCCTGAGCAGATCGCAAGCGGTAGCTCGATCGCAGCATATGTATGCAGCGCCCAACCAGCTCCAGCCCCCATCAAGGCATACACTAAAAAGACCAAGGCGATCATTCCTCACAGCCCCTGTGAATACGATAATCTTAACAAATAAGCGTCAAGTGTTAACGAATTGGTAGCAATAGGGCTGATTTGCAGCGGGTGCCAAGATCAGTTTATTCCGTCCACAACATTTCTTTCCTGATCGAGGAATTCGCGCAACGCTTGCAGTGTGGGGAGGATCGCCTCAAGGTCCGAAATGTCTTGTGATTTCAGGACAATATCCGCGAGTGGCGCCATCGCTTCAAGGCCTTTACCCCGGGCGGCGCGGCCTGCTTCGGTCAAAGTGACAATTTTCTGCCTTCGGTCTTGTTCGCTGGCCGCGATCTCGACATATCCTTTGCGCTCTAGCTTCGCGAGGATCGCGGTCATAGACGGCTTCGTCATTTGGAACGCTTTCGCCAAATAAGTTGGCGTCTTTCCGTCTCCCAGTCTTACAAAGTGATTCAGCACACCGAATTCTGACGGATTCAAATCTGGCGCCAGAACCCTCGAAAAACGGGCTGTGCTCAATTGCTGGATAATCCCAATCTCATTCAACAAGGTGAAGATCAGGCCGTGCGGGTTAGAATCGCTCATGCGGCGGAGTTTATCAGCTTACTCTCAATCGGCCAGCGCGGGCTGGCAGCCGGGAATTTGGTGTATCCCACACGCCCCAGCATATGGATCACGCCGTTTGGCTGAACGTTAAGTTCCGCCCGAATAGCCTCATACGGTTCGGCCATTTCTGGAAACTCTTGTAAAATCTGGCTGAGCGGATGAACGCACACGCCGTTTTGCT
Organism: Pseudomonadota bacterium; assembly: GCA_038526515.1. GTDB lineage: Bacteria > Pseudomonadota > Alphaproteobacteria > Caulobacterales > Hyphomonadaceae > Henriciella. Next base: position 4,810 of record JBCBGS010000154.1, read on the forward strand.
GCGCGGCGAGGTTCATTCGCACCCAGGCTTGGCCGGCCTCCAACTGGCTGAGGCGTGTATTCTCCTCAGCTTTCACCCAAACAAATCCTTGCGCTGAGTGGATGATGGGATCGTACATTTTCAGGCCCTCATTATACGCCGTGGTACCGGGCGTATCGAGATCCTTGCGATTGACGATACCGGTCATTTTAAAGAGCCCCATGGGAATTCCCCCCATATCGATGCCGTCTGGATTTTCGACCACTTCGCGATTGCCGATGCGCATCAGATCAACGCTCTCGCGGCGGGTCACGTCCGTTGCCAACTCGATTTGGAAGCCTTCCCAGGCGAGATTAATAATCCGATCGCGCTGCGCGGCGTCGATCGTGCCGCCAATATCCAATGTGCCGCCGCCACCAGCGATAATTTTATCGATCGCTTCACGCGCGACGGGCCGCGCGGTATCGTAAGGCTCTTTCGTAGACCGGCGCTCTAAAATGCTCTCGAACAGCGGATCTGATCGAACGCTTGCCTCTTGTGCGAAACGCACCTGCGCAACACGATTGCCATTGAGACGTGGATAGGCCTGCCCATCCGGAAATGGCGTGATCTCTGCCAGATACCCCTGCTCTGCGGCAGCGATCCGGAGCAATTCGAGCATACAACCAAATCCAATCGTAATCTGACGATCGAAGGGATCAGTATGAGGTAGGCGCCGCTCAAGATCGACATAGACATCAATTCGGTCATTACCGACGAGATCAAATTGCCAG
>JBCBGS010000155.1:0-5477 GCA_038526515.1 Pseudomonadota bacterium
CAAACAGGCAAGCCGTCCGAGTCGGGGCGGCTTGTCGGTTGGGAGGGTAAAGCAGGTTCCCAGATGTAACGTGCTTTGAGGTAGTGAGGCCCGCCGGTGAAGCCACCTGGTGCAGACTCTGGATAGAGCTGGCCAAGAGATCTTGCGTTCGGGTTTTCGTCTGGGAAGTTGTCGAACACATTGTTCGCGCCAACGATCAGCTCGACTTGGTCGGTCAGTGAGTAACCTACCTCTGCGTCGATGTTGATCTCAGCACCTTGTGTGCCCGTACCGTTGCCTGTGTCTTCCCACTCACCGAAGTAGTTGGCCCGTGCAAGCGCACGCCACTTGTTCTCAACGTGAGAGAAGGTCAGAGAGCCTTTCAGCTCTGGCAGAGACTCTTCCAGCGCTGCAACGCGGCCTTCGCTGATCGGGTTGATCGTACCGCGGTCATCAACTTCAGTGTCGATGTAAGCGAACGAGAGTGACAGATCAGAGTCGCCAGTTTCGGTTAGCTCAAGCGGCAGAGTACCGACAACTTCAACACCCTGTGTGGTGGTGTCAAAGCTATTTGAGAAGTAACGGAACTGGTTCAGGTCTTCAAAGCCAACGAACGCATTACGATCGATGATCCCAGCGTTTCCGAGCTGAGTCAGACCGTCGCTTACGCTTGCGAAAGCCGCAAGACCGTTTTGCGCGCCGACAAAGTCGAGAGCTTCCAGGAAGTTCACGTTGGCTGACAGGGCGATGCGATCTTCAACAGCGATGTTGAAATAGTCGACCGTCCAAGTCATTGGGCCAGCGTCGAAGGCTGCACCGAACGTGAAGTTCTGAGCAGATTCTGTTCCCAGTGTTGGGCGTCCGCCGTCACGTGCTTCAACGAAGTCAGCAGCGAGCTGACCTGCAGCAGACGATAGCGGCAGAGTCCCTTGGTCAACCAAGACACCGCCAACGTTCTGCGTGGTCACGTTGGTCACGTTTGCTTGACCCGCTGTCGGGGCGTGGAACCCGGTTGAAACGGTACCACGAAGACGGAACGTGTCCGTGACGCGGAACAGAGCGCCGACTTTATAGTCAGTTGTGCTGCCGAAGGCGTCATAGTCTTCGAAGCGCACAGCGCCTTGCATCGTGAAGCGATCCGTAACGTCGGCTTCCAAGTCGACGTAGAACGCATAGCTTTCTTGCGAGTTCGTGCTGGAGGCTGTGAAGCCACCGAAGCCGTTCGAGCTTGAAGAGAAGCCTTGGTCAGCAAGTGGTCCAAGTGCGAATGAAGCTGCATCACCTTGCGTGATTTCAAACTCTTCTTCGCGATACTGAGCACCAAACGCGATGTTCAGATCAGACGCGAGACCATCAACTGGCAGCGCATAGCTGAAATCAGCGTCATAGACGGTTTCAGTCTGCTGATACGCACCTGGGATGAAGTCACGTGGTGTGTTCGGCCCGAGAGACGCGTTGATTGTGTTACGGATGAAGAACTCAGTTTCGCTTGATCCGTGCACAATGCTGAAATCATAGTTCAGGCCTGAACCAATATCGAAGATGCCGCGAACGCCACCAGCGATAGAGTAATCGGTATTGTCACCGCCAAAGCGTGGAACAAAGCCGCTCGGGATTGTCTCTACGAATGAGAAACAGTTCGGGTCAGCTGTGACCTGAGCAAGGATGGTTGGGTCTGCGATCAGACCGCCGCCTTCTGTCAGTGGAATACCAGCAGGGCAAGCGCCGCCAGTTCCAACACCGTCCAGGTCACCGACGAGAATAGACGCTACGCCGTTAGGATCAGCCAGGCCTGTTGTTGGGTCGACTGTCGGGCCGCGATAAACGCCGCCGCGATTGGTTGGGTTACGGTAGAAGAAGCCACCTTCGGCTGTCCGCTCGGCATAGTTACCGAACGCATAGATTTCAGTGTTTTCGCCAACTTCAATACCTGAGTTTACGAACAGCTTGAAATTGTCTTTGACGTCAGGCTGACCCCAGTACTGAGGAACTTCATCAGTGTAGGTGTTGATGGTGCGGAAATCTGCAACAGCGGTGTTCCCGGCTGCGATCAGGGCTTCAACGTCACCGCGAACGACTGAACGGACGGTGCCGTCTGTGTCTGAATATTCACCTGTGATGTTGATGAAGCCGCGCTCGGTGAGCGGAAGACCAATATTACCAGCGATGCGATAGTTGTCACCGTCGCCGTCATAGGTAGAGCCGTAAACGGCTTCGACTGTTCCGCCGCTGCTATCTTCGCGGAGCTGGAAGTTGATCACACCGGCGATCGCGTCAGATCCGTACTGAGACGATGCACCGTCACGTAGGATTTCAACACGGCTCAGCGCCAGAGATGGGATCGTGCTGACGTCAGCACCTTGCGCACCGTCAGCAATACCGCCGCCGAGGAAGGAAATAACTGAGCCACGGTGACGACGCTTGCCGTTCAAAAGGACCAGGGTGTTGTCTGGCGACAGGCCGCGAACGTTAGCTGGGCGAATAATAGTCGCAGCATCAGAGATCGGCTGTGTGTTGACGTTATAAGACGGTACCGCAGTCCGCAGGATATCTGAGATATCGTTGGTGCCTTGGTTTACAAACTCATCACCCGGCAGAACATCTACAGGAGCTGGCGTATCGAGCGCAGAGCGAGACGGAACCCGCGAGCCGATTGATACGATTGTGTCTAGCTCCAGGTCTTCGCTTGCCGCGTCCTCCGAAGAATTTGCATCTTGTGCGAGAGCTGTTGGCGCGAATGCCACCAAAGCCCAACTTAGTGCCGCGCTACACATGATTTTGTTGCGCGTTCTAACGTTGCCCATGCTTTTTCCTTGTTTTTTTGTTTTCTTAGTGTCTCACATAACCTTGCTGCAGGAGACGAAAAACAACTTCGAACGAACGCCTTTGGTGTCAATTAATTTACATGCAATACATCCGGAATCGGACTGATTCCGCTGATTTCAGTGTCGCGTAGTTGCAAAAATAGAACAGGTTATTCTTTCCCCCTGTCGTGGGGGCAGGAGAGAATATATCCTTTTCAGTGACGAATTATCGCCTCGTAATGAAATATTGTTTCATTAACGGAGTTTTATAATCCTAGAACGCGCTTGGCGATAATGTTCTTTTGGATCTCATTTGTGCCACCGTAGATGCTCTGTGCGCGGGCGCCGAAATAGGTTGAGACGCCTGAGGCGGCATAGTCTGTGTGTCCCGTCCAATCTGGGCTGACGCTGTCTTCGAACTTGCGTTGTCCGTGCGCCGCGGCGACGTTCAAATACAAGGTCGTAATTTGCTGCGCAGTTTCGGTAGCGAGGATCTTGATGATTGAGGCCTCTTTTCCAGGGCTGCCGCCATCTTTCACGGCAGAGAGGACGCGCAGCACCGTCATTTCCAAACCGTCTACGGCCATGTCTGCATCGGTCAATTGCCGCGCAAACGCTTCATCATCGATTAGTTTCGTATTGCCGCCGGTTGGCTCAGCCGTCGCCAGCGCTCTGATATGGCTCAATTGCTTTCGTTTGCCGCCGATCCGCGCATAGGACGTCCGCTCAAACCCAAGCAAATATTGCGAAAAGGTCCAGCCTTTGCCTTCCTCGCCGATCAGATAGTCGGCTGGCACGCGCACATCCTCGAAGATCACCATATTCAGGACATGCTTGCCATCAATTGTGATGATCGGCTTCAAGGTTACGCCAGGGCGATCCATCTCGCAGCAGATGAAGCTGATGCCGAGTTGTTTCTTCTCTTCTTTAGAGGTGCGCGCCAGCAGGAAGATCCAATCGGCGTGTTGGGCCGCACTGGTCCAAATCTTGGTCCCGTTCAGCACATACTCATCGCCGTCGCGCTTTGCGGAGAATTGCAGCGAAGCGAGGTCCGACCCGCTATCGGGCTCGCTATAGCCTTGTGCCCAGCCAAGAGATCCATCGCGGGTGCCAGGCAGCCATTTATCCTTCTGAGCTTGCGAGCCAAATGTATACAGGATCGGCCCAACATAGATCACGCCCATTGGGGTCACAGTCGGTACGCCAGCACGTTCGAGCTCTTCGTCGAAAATATATTGCTCTTCCAGGCTCCAACCGGGGCCGCCATATTCTTTCGGCCAAGCGCTGGCGAGCCAGCCTTTCGCGCCGAGCGCCATTTCCGACTTGCGGACTTCGGCGGTCGTTAGGCTGGCGCCCGTTGCGACTTTCGCGCGGATGTCCTGCGGATACTCGGTTTCGAAGAATTTGCGTACTTCGGCGCGAAACGGCTCAAGGGCGGGATTCGATGAAAGGTCCATGGATCTGAGTGTATCGCGCGGAGCTCAACTGAGAAGGGGTTCCCGAGCGAAAAGGCGCGGTCCGACCGATGAGGGTGTTTAATCCATGATCTCTTTGAAGAGCGTTTCTGGGTGTTGGAACATCCAGTTCCGACCGGGATGTTCGATGGGCCTAAAATCGAGTCCCAAGCGTTCTGCGGCTGCCCTGGAGGCTTCCGGGCCAACGCCTTGCTGATCCATGCTGTTTAGGATGATCAGCGGTGTGACTTCAGATAATAAGTCTACCGCGCGAGGATTATCCAAGAACGCCGATTCCAAATCCAGACGCGTATGCTTGAGGTCGGCGCCGTAGAGATAGTCAGATGCGAGTTGGAAATGCCCGAGATTGGCTTCCATATAGGCCAAATCGCTGTCCTGGTTTCGGTACATCATGCGGTAGAACCGCATGCCGCCAAAGGTCTCACTGATCGTGCGCAATGATCGGGCGCCAAATGCAAACCCTGCGCGAGAGCTGAGGCCCATCCGGAGCAGTCCATTCAGCCAATTTGGTTGGATCGCAGACAGTTTGTCGGTCACATCGAGCCCATAATTTATCAGCACCGTCTTTGAGACCCGCTGGCTGAGGGTTTGAATTTCTAATGCAAGGGGCGCCGATGTGGATTGTCCAACAAGAATTATGTCTCTGAGATCGAGAACGCGGATGAATTCGACCAGCATTTTGGCCGCGTCTCCAATCGAACCTGTCGGGGTTGTCTCGCCGAATCCCGGACGCAGTGGGAAGATCAAGTTGATGCCGTCTTTGCGGGCCGCGTTGATCATCTCCTTGGACGGGAGATAGCCATATTCCAATGAGTGCAAAACGATAACCGGCCGGCCATGTGCGGCCCCGAACCGGCGATATTCCACGCATTGATCGTCATTTCGCAGTGAAATGCGCCGCGATGCGTTTTCATCCTCTGTGACCAGGACGTGTGGCGGCTCAGCGCGAAGGCTTAGCGCTTGCGAAAGTTCAACCGTCATCGCGATGGTTTCGGTGAGGCTGTTGCAGCCAAGCTTACTGTTTAGCCTCGCAACGTGAGTCCGAACCGTATTTAGTTTGATGCCGCGGAGTATGGCGATTTGTTCCAGGCGGTGCCGTCTTAGAACGAGTTCCAGAATTTCGAGTTCGCTGCTGGTTACGCCGAAATGGTTTGTCAGATGTGTGCGAACAGCGCCTGACAGGCGATACAGAAAGACTTGTCCGGATTTACCGGGCAAG
>JBCBGS010000156.1:0-5298 GCA_038526515.1 Pseudomonadota bacterium
AATGTCTGGTTTGCTCGCTTTTCGGAATCCGTCAGAGTCCGTTCTGGGGCGAATTTAGGACACTTGAAGTAGACGAAATCGCCATGATTGCTGATGTACTGAACTGCCTCTGCGAAGGAATGGAAAGTAATACTGCAGATAGTTTTTCTGTGCTATCTGTGCTGCGTACAGAAATCGGATTGAGCGCTTATCTTTGTCCTAAGCGTTGAGCTATCAAATGGAACATCAGAGCCACGGGCCTTTCCTAATTCCCTCTGAATGAAGTCGAAATGTCGCTGGACAAGACTGAAATTTGCTTCGCAGGTTTCGAATAGATTAGTCACCTCTCCCGGATCATTTTTGATGTCGTAGAACTCTATTTGACTTGGAAAGAACCCTTCAATCGCTGGGAATACAACTTCCTCTTTTTCCCAGACGATTAACTTGAAGCCTTCTTGATCGACCGACCCAAACGCGAAAGGCGCTCCGTTGATCGTGCCGCGCTCCAGGTATATTAGATCGTGATGTTCTTGATGCCCGCCTCTCACTGCGTCCGCCAGAGCGATACCGCTAGTCTCACGTTCGAATGCATCTGTTTGTTCTCGCGTCGCCCCGGCAAATGAGAGAAGTGTTGGGCCAATATCAGCAAAATGAAAGAGCTTGGCAGATCGAGCGTACTCCAATCCGAGTTCGTTTCCGCTTTCCCATATCTGAATAGGGACAGCCGCGCCGCCTTCATACAACGTGCCCTTCGCGCGATATCCCGCCGACGTGTCCCCTTGATAGACCTCCGGGCTCGTCCCATTGTCTCCCGCGAATAAAAAGAGAATCGGTCGATCACTCTCTCTTTGCAGCTCAACCACCAACCGCTGTATTTCATGATCCAGTGACTCGAGCATAGCGAAGAAGTACGGGTCTAAACGCGCGTCGCGCCTGTTTGCCTGATAAAAGCCCGGTTGAGCAGGTTGCTTCAATGGTCCTCGTTTCGGTGGCGGCGGCATCTCCTCGTATGCGTGCAATTCGGCAGGTGGCAGATGAAACGGAAGGTGCGGGTTCGTGAAACCAACATAGATAAACTGCGGACCCTGGTCTTGCGAGGCTTTGAAATAGTCCAACACTCGGTCCACGATGAACGTAGTCCGATACGTTGGAACGGATTCTTCGATAAGCTCTCCATTGCGCCACCAATCGAAATCCCAAAAAGCATAGGTTTGATGCTGTCGCGGCGTTCCTTCAAAAAAATCGAAACCCTGAAGATTCGGCGAATCTAAGCCACCATTCTCGTCATCGCTGAGGTGCCACTTTCCAAATCCTGCAGTGGAGTACGGTTCGCTATCCAACGCCTTGAACCTTTCAGCAAGCGTCGTTTCTTCTAGCGCCAGTTTGCGCGCGGACTGAGCAACATTATTAGCGCCGTGCTCGTACGGGTGCCTACTCGTCATCAAGGTCGCGCGGCTTGGTGTACATACAGGATGCGTATATGCGCGCTCCAATACGACAGACCGGTCGCAGAGGCTCTCCAAGAAAGGCATTCTGACAGTCTGTGAGTGACAAGGGGCGACATCAATCCCCAGATCATCCGCCAAGAGGATAACTATGTGAGGACGCTCACTTTCATGGGATTGCACTGGCCCGGATTGACCACAAGACGCCACAAAAAGTGCACTGCACGCGAGCAAGGTTTTCAGAACTATCTGCATCGTCTCATCCACATCCTTGGAGTTCTCCAAACCGGTTCCGAGAACCGTAAACCGCTTTAATTTAACAGCGCTTCGTTCACTTCAATAAAACGCTGCAAATAGGGCTCTATCCACTGCGCCTTTGGGTCAATTTGCTGCGATTTGAGGTCATCGATAAACTCGCGGAGCGGGTCTCGTAAATTCTCCAAGTACCCATCAACGCGCGAGTTGAAGACAACTAAAACGGTGCAACAAGGGTGCTTGTTTGCGACAGACAAGAATTCGTCGCACCGATGTGGAACCCACTGCTTTGCATCATACACGCGCTTTGCATGATAGTGCTCGAACAAACGCTCCAGCCCAAGTCGATTAATGGCATGGCCGGTGACGGCATAGTTGTTGGTGTAAATCTTCTCATTCACTGGTCTAAGACGAAGCGAAGGCGCGCCGCCCGGCTCATGAGGCGTATCGACTAAGAGCCATCCTGTATACACGGATCGCCAAACGTAGCCGTCTTCCGACTTTGGCAATTCTCGCAATCGTCGAAAGAGCTTCGGTGCGACCCAATCATCGTCATCGGTGAAATAGATCAGATCATCATCTTCGAACTGGATGCCCTCTGATCCATCAATGACCTGAACGTTCGTGTCCGCGATGCTCTTCAACGAGATCGACTTCATCTCTTCTCGATAAGATTGGTACCGCTGCCCAAACTGCTTCTGCCACCTAGCAGCGAACTTGATAATCGCATCCTCGGGCAGCGAGGATCGACGCATGAACTCTCGAGAGTCTTCAAGATCAAAGGTCGCCCAATTCGGGCTGGACCTCAGGAATACGTAGTCCGCCACCTCGTTTTCACCTCTTACCGAAACTATTGATTGAGATCGATTCAATGAGTTCAAAGCTCATCGACCTAGTCGTCTATAGTGGCTAACTCGCAAGTTCATTCCATTGCAATTAAAATCATCAACTCTACACAGTTTCAAAATTACAGGTAAAGCGTTGCCCGAAAAACTCTCCATTTGGGTACAAGCCTACTCCATCAAGCGAGAGCTTATTGTAAACTCTACGAGTCCTCGCGTTCGTCCAACCTGCGGATGGAATGAGATGTTTCTGAGATTGGAGCGTCCGTTTTAGGGCGACTTAAGCCTCTTGCAGAATGAGTTACCGTGATAATTTTGACTCTGGTAATCCATCGCTCGGAAGTTGTTCTGAAGAAACGCTGCCTTTTTTCTTTGCACGGCGCTTTCCATAGAGCACAAAACGCGCGTCATTCTTTGAGCATCGCATAGCATCCATCATTTTCAAAAACTCGACTAAGTCCAACTTCAGCATACCGCGTTCTATCTTGGACACTTTGGATTGCCCCCAACCGAGCTTCGCGGCCAACTCTGGCTGCTTTAGTTTCTGCTCCTCTCGCAGCATTTTGAGCCGTGAGCCTATCACTTTCCGCTTTTCCGGGGCCTCCTGGTTTAGTTCCTCATCCGCTTTCGACTTTGCAAGCTTCTTCGTCGACTTTTTCTTTTTTGCCATCGGAACCTCATTTATGGATGCACACACAATAGATCATTTCAGTCCATAACGGAATTTCCAATTTGGAATTTGGTCTTTTGTGACCAAAAAAAGCAAAGCGCCCAGAATATCCTTAAACACTGATTTGAATGTATTTTTCTCTTTCTCTTTGATGCAGAGCTTTTGAGAGAAAGGCGCTCAAGGAGCCTCGGCCAGCCCTGTTCAATTTTACGACTCCAGTAACCAGGAGTACGAAAATGAAGGACAAATACATCAACATCAGATCTATCTACACCTATCTGGGCGTCAGTAGATCAACTTTCTATCGAAAGATCTGCAAACACGCCGCTTACTGCGATAGCATGACACGACCTGGCACACGAAATTCCTTCATACTGCTGTTTTTAATGGCTTATTTTTGTATGACTGAAACAATACGGCAATGCGCGAAACAAGTTTACGGTGCCCCCTCGAGGCACCAGCTTTTACGTGCCAATCCCAGCCATCCAAAGAACAATCGTAATCGACAGGATTGATCCAATCGTTTGGAACGCGATGAGGTTCGCCGCTAAGGTTGCGTCTGCGCCGAGTTGGCGAGCGAGAATGGTCCCGTTTACGGCCGTGGGAACAGCTGTGGCGATGAGGATTACATATAGGACCTCGCCAGACAGCCCGAGGGAGACTGCAATGGTTCCCGCAATCAATGGCAAACCAGCAAGGCGCACAACAGACCATACGGTTGCTGCGGTCATTGAACTGCCCCGGCCTTTCAAATCTATCGCTGCGCCGGTGGTTAGCAGACCAAGGGCGATCGTGGCTTGAGCAAGTAGGTCGAGGATCTCAAAGGCCTGCCCGGGGACGGGGAAACGCGAAACATTCAGGCCGATCCCGATAACACAGGCGAGCACCAATGGGTTCACTGCGAGCTTTTTCAGCATTTCAACCGGCTTCACAGCTTCGTTTGAAAAATGCATGAGTGCGGACACAGACAAGATGTTCGCCGTCGGGATCATCACCGCGGCACTCACCGCGACCAGGGCCAGGCCCTGCGCCCCGAACAGATCCTGCGCCAGGGCGAGCGCGATAAAGGTGTTCCATCGCGCTGCAGATTGGACATAAACCCCAATTCGATCGCGCGGCGTGCGCAGCGCACTGGCCACAATGATGGTCGCGAGGGATAAGAGCAGCTGCGCACCGATCAAAGCCGTCGGCATCCGCCAATCGATCCCCGAAAAGTCCGCAACGGCCAATTTGCTGACGATCAATGCCGGAAACAGGACGAAATAGGTAATCCGCTCGAGCCCGATCCAGCCGTCACGGGACAAAAGATTCAGCGATGCGGAGACTTTGCCGAGCGCCAGAATGGCCGCAATTGGGAGCAATGCTGCGAAGACAGTGGCCATTCAATTGATCCTTAGACGGTTCAGACCTGCGCCTTGTCACGCAGAACAAGCCGTGTCGAGACATGACGCAGAGATCGGCATGTCAACAAACAGGACCCACAACTCGGAATAAGTGATTGCTATTCTCAACAGCTCCGCGATAGGCAGTCTTATGACTGACACAGCCACCGTCATGGACCGTCTCGCGAAGCTCATCAGCTTCGACACGACCTCGCGCAATTCAAACCTAGATTTGATCACTTGGGTCGAAGAGCAGCTTATGCCTCTCGGGTTCGACTGTCGCCGTATCGAGAATAGCGAAGGCGATAAATCTAACCTATGGGCGCGCATAGGTCCGGATGCACCAGGTGGACTTGTCCTCTCCGGGCACTCAGACGTCGTTCCAGTTGACGGCCAACCTTGGGAGACCGACCCATTCGAAATGACCGAGATCGATGAGCGTTTGTTTGGGCGTGGCACGTCTGACATGAAGGGGTTTCTCGCCCTATGCCTCGCCTTTGCTCCAAAGTTCGCTGCGCTGGATCTGAAAAAGCCAATCCATTTCGCGTTCTCCTATGATGAGGAGGTCGGCTGTCAGGGCGCACCTTTGATGATCGATGACATGGTTCAACGCGGCGCGCGGCCAGATGCGGTTTGGGTCGGAGAGCCTACGCTTTGGCAAGTGGTGTCTGGGCATAAGGGTATTATGCTGACCAAAGTTGTCGTGACGGGTCGTGAAGCGCATT
>JBCBGS010000157.1:0-5273 GCA_038526515.1 Pseudomonadota bacterium
GACATGCCTCTTAGGAACCATTGTGCTAGTCTAACGATATCTGTGGAAGAAAGTGCACTGTCAGAGTGAACGACAATAGTCCTTCGCGCGGCCCAACCAAATATCCGCAATGCTCTGAGTGCCGGGCGGCGCATATGATGGGCGATAACCTGATCCGTACGTGCTGCTTGTAGAAACTCCATGTAGACCTTCCCGTCGGCCTGCATAAACGCTTCATCCCAGGCAGCATGTAGTAGCTGACGGATTTCTGTGGTCGAATGCGAAGAGGCGGGCCATGATCGCGCGAAGCGTTGGAACATCTGATTTACGATCACGATTGCCACCGCTTCATAAAGGTCATGTTTGGTTTTGAAGTGGTGTAAATATGCGCCGCGCGAAACGCCTGCTGAACTCGTAATTTTAGTTACCGTGGCACCAGCTAACCCATATCGGTCTATCGCTTGGATCGCGCCTTTGATAATTTTGTGTCGCTTTGGATTGGTGCGCAAATTCGAACTCTTTGTGGAGGTTAGCTGGCCACTGTTCGGTGCGTCGATTGCTTGTTTCCGTCTGAGAGGAGAGACCCGCGGCCGACGTGCGTTGATTCTGTATCTGTCCATCACGGTCGTATTTTGCACGAAAACACGCGCGCGCCAAACCACGGTCATATGTCACGTTAAAGCCACAATTGTTCCCAAACGCCAATTCCGGAGTTTTTGATATTGAGAATAGGTTGCAATATCATCTTTGGCAGTATAGCCGTACCGCGAAATTGGAAATTCAATGAGGATCGAGATGATCAAATTTGCGACGGCTGCATCATTCGCGGCGCTTATGGCTGCGGGTGCAACAGCTCAGGAAATAAATAGTATCCATACCGATGCGGAAGCGCGACAAGATACAGTCATCGTTACCGGTCAAAAGATTGACCGGTCTTTGCAAGATACGCCCGAGAGCGTCGCGGTCGTGACGCAGGTTGATATCCAAACTCAGAACATCAACGACTTGGCTGATGCGATTTCGCGGACTGCAAACATCGCAACGCGATTTGATGACAGAGGGTTTTCCATTCGCGGCATCAGCAACGAAAATGTCAGCGGTGCTGGGTTTTCCGATCTCGCAACGATCTACGTCGACGGCGCGCCTATTTCGCGCGATGCTGTGCGCGGTGGCCCGCTGAACATCTGGGACATTGAACAGATCGAGTTCTTGCGTGGTCCTCAGTCAACGCTGCAAGGTCGCAACGCATTGGCAGGAGCTGTGGTCATTAATACGGCGGAACCGACCTATGATTGGCAAGGGCGGGCCCGCGCCGTTTTCAGCACCGGCGATGAAGAGCAAAGATTCGGCGCTGCGATTGGTGGGCCGATCATTGAGGATCAGGTGGCGTTCAGGTTGGGTGCGGAAGTTAGCGAGACAGAAGGACTCGTCGAAAACACGTTCTCAGGTGGGTTCGAAGATGAAAATGAAACGCTCAATATTCGCGGAAAAGTGCTGATCGAGCCGAGTGCCATTCCGGATCTGCAAGTGCGCTTGTCTTATACTCACGACGACCGAAAATTCGGGGAGACGATTGCATTATTCGACATTCCAGATGCGAACGATAATCGGCAGCTTCCCGTAAATCGGCCTTACATGGACGACACCGTTTATGATCTAGGCGTTGCCACGATTGATTACGAAATCAATGACCGTTTCTCTTTTAAATCCATCACAACCTATAGCGAACTGGAGCGAGAACGTTCAGGCGACACTGACCGCACACCAGATGACCTAGAGTTTTTTGGACAAAATATTGATACCGAGTCGTTCACTCAGGAGTTCCTGCTGAGTTATGCTGGTGACCGTCTTGAAGGCGTACTTGGAGGGTATATTTCCCAAATTGAAAGCCAGCAGTTTTTCGACACAACTTTTACATTTGATGTCGTCACCCAAGCGAATTTGGGACCGACAGTCGCAGGGCTTGTAACGCTGCAGCTGGTTGAAGCTGGCATTCCTTTGGCGGTTGCGCAGGCGCAGGGACAGCAGACAGCAGCTGCGGTAGTTCCGTTGTATGCCGGTGGCTTCTTGATCAACGCGGTCCAACAAAACCCAGTCGAAGTTGAAACCCAAGCAATCTTCGCTGATTTCACCTACGACTTAACCGATAGTGTCAGGTTGTTCGGCGGATTCCGGTACGATGTGGAAGAGCAAACCATCACGACGGGCAATGAGGTGAGTATCGTAACGCCGCTTCCAGATCCGGCGGCGTTTCCTCCCATCGCTGCCGTCATCACACAAGTGAATGGATTGCTTGTTGCGAATGCGCTCGACGCGACAGAAGAAGAAACCACGCTGCAGTCTCCGAGTTTCGATGCCTTCCTTCCAAAATTCGGAATTGGCTGGGACATTGATGATCGACGCAGTCTGAATTTTATTGTTCAGCGCGGATATCGTTCTGGGGGTGTCGGTATCAATGCAGCAACCGCAACGTCCTATACGTTTGATGCGGAATACACATGGAATTACGAAGCTTCCTTCCGAAGCAAGTGGCTTGATGATCGCCTGACCGTCAACGCCAATGCATTTTTCACGGACTGGACAGACCAACAAGTAAATGTGCAGCTGAGCTCGAACACATTCGACAGCGAAACGCAGAATGCGGGCGCATCTGAGGTCATGGGCCTGGAAATCGAAACTCAGTATGAGGCTACAGATAACCTCGATGTATATGGGTCCATCGGCATTGCAGAATCTGAGTTTACTGATTTCTGTGCGACGGTTTCGATTGTGAATACAGATGGCCTGGAGACTTGCGAAGTTAATGGAGCGACCGGGTTTGATTTTGCAGGAAACACTTTCATCAACGCCCCTGACCTGACCTTGGCTGGTGGATTTACCTGGCAGAAGGACAATTGGATCGTGAATGGTAATGCAAATTTCGCATCTGCCTCTTTCAGCCAGCTCGCCCGCCCCCAAGAACAAAAGACAATTGATGAGCGCACGCTAGTGAACTTTCGTGCGGGGTGGCGGAATGACAATTTCGGTATTTATCTCACCGGGGATAATGTCTTCGATGAAGAGTATGTGACCTCGCTCTTCACCTTCGATCCAGCCAACAACTTCAACGATCCTCAGTTCGCGAGATTTGGGCGACCTCAAACGTTCGCGTTGCAACTCGAAGCCACGTTCTAAAGGGGGAAGGCACGCGGAGGAGCCGTTTACGGATGGCTCCTCCAGTGTAGAATAATGTTAACCGTCTTAACTTCACTTTGCTTTTTGTATGTTGCCTGCGCTTTGTTGTATCAGGCGGATGAGCGTCGAGCAGCGTATGCTCAGGTTAAAGCGTCTAAGCAAATCCGATTTGGATTACGCTTTGTTGCTGCGATCCTGTTTCTCGTTTCGCTGATGCTTATGGCGCCGCTTCAAGGGTGGCTCCGCGGCGTGCCAATTTGGCTTGGAATGCTTAGCCTCGTTTTTGTTCTCGGCCTTTTCATTGCTGCCCAAAGACCGAGTTGGCATGCGCCCATTGCCATGGTTGCGGCAGGTATCGGATTTGTCGGCATCTTTGGAGCAGTGTTATGAGCCCAGTGACCATCGCCATTTTACTCTTCGTCGTGGGCCTCCTAGGGGTCGCAACCTGGAAAGCGCCTCGCCTGACGAGCGTTATATTTTGGTCTCTGGTTGCAGCAATCCTTTTTGGGGCTGTCTTGTTGCTGACTCTGCCATTCGAGTTTCGCTCGCTCGCCCTTTGGCTCTCGTTGGCGGTGCCATTGATCTGGCTCGGCTTTCAGTTCTTTTGCTATTGGGATAAAAAAGGCTGGCGTGTGGCGAGCGCACTGATAACAATTTCAATCGTTAGCGGCGTCGTCGTCGCTATGGTTCCCGCTCCAGTTTAAGGTTAAGCTATGGATCGCGCGCGTCACCTCCGGAACTACGACCTCCACTCGTGGACAGGCATCACGCTCGGATTGATTGTCTACATTGTCGCTTTAACTGGCACTTTTGCGCTCTTCGATAATGAGATCAAAACCTGGGAAGATCCAAACTTGCGCGTCGCAATTTCTGACGAAACGCCGCCCATCAATGATGTATTCTCGAATTGGGTGGAAGAAACGTCTGCGGGCGGAACGGAGTTGGAATTTGTTCGTCTGAATTATCCCACGACTTATACGCCATATTTTTGGGGCTTCATTCAGTATCACGACGAGAACGATAAGCATGTGAATGCCAATCAGCGATGGAATGCCGAGACGGGCGAACCGATAGCTGAGCGTGGGAATGGTTTATCATATTGGACGTTGAACTTTCACCGCGATTTTCTTTGGCCAACTTTCTTGGGTGGCCGCCAAATAGGGCGCTGGCTCGTAGGGATTGTCGGGGTTGTCCTGATGCTTGCCATCTTGTCAGGCGTTGTCGCACACACAAAAATTCGCGAAGAAGCCTACTCTATGCGGCTCAAGCGTTCACAGCGATTGAAATGGCAGGATAGTCACAAGGTTGTCGGACTATGGGGTTTGCCTTTCTACGCCATGATCGCTTTCACGGGAGCGTTTTTGGGCGTGGTTGGGTTGGTTTCGCAATTGGCTGCTGCGGTCGCTTTCAAGGGCGACATCGACTCTCTCATCGGTGCGGTGCTCGGTCCGGAAGTTGAGCGAACTGGCGTTCAGGTTCAGATGTTAAGTGCCGATGAAATCGCGCAAATTCGCCATCCGGAAACTGGTGAGCAACCGCAGAGTTTTGTCGTCCGGAATTATGGCGACGAAACATCAGAGATCGACATTTTCTATGCGCCAGATACTCAGCTATCGACGGTCGAAATTATTTCCGTAGATGGCACTACGGGAGAGCGTATCACTGACGATCCATTCAAAGAACAGCCATTGGCCGGGCATTTTGTGAATGCAATGTCACCCCTGCATTACGGCACGTACGGCGGGATTTGGTTGAAGTTCTTATACTTTGTGCTTGGGCTTTCATTATCCGTTATCACGGCGCTAGGGTCGATGATGTGGATTGAGCGACGCAAGCACGGGAATGAAGGAAACAAGTCTGAGACGTTTTATAACCGACTTGGATACTTCAATACAGGCGTGATCATGGGGCTGCCGGTCGCGGCTATCTCAATCTTCTACCTTGATAAACTCTATGTCGGAGCGGAATCAGGACGATTGGCGGCAACTGGATCCGTCTATTTGGGAGTTTGGGTAATCGGGCTGGTCTACGCCTTTATTCGTCGGAACGACTATTCAACGACGCGAGAGCTATCGGTTCGCCCGTCTCGGCATTCCATCGCTGATTGGCATTCACATGCT
>JBCBGS010000158.1:0-5266 GCA_038526515.1 Pseudomonadota bacterium
CATCAGACCGGTACGTCTTAGCTGCTCGAGAGCGCCATCATAAATCTCGCGCTGAGAGGATCTGAAATTCTCGATCGGATCGTGCGCCACGATAGCGAAGCCGTCTAAACGCGCCACGATTTCGTTTTCGTCGATTAGCGATTGAATAGCATGATGGAGCAACCCTTTGGGCGATTGGCTGAAGATCACGTTCGTGCTCGGTGACGGCGCGTGCGGTCTAAGCGGGCGATCTTGATGGAACGCCTTCATTGTTTCTATGATTTGCGCCTTCACGGTTTGTATTTGCTCAACTGAGTACGCAATTTCATTTGCACCCATGATGAACTCAGGGACTATCGCTGGTATGCATTCGTCCACGTTTCTCTGACCCAATCTAGACAACAGGGGCAAGGCAACAGATCCATTGTCTCGCTCAGCAATGGCTTTCGCGATTTGGAGTATGTCTTTCTTGTCGGCTGCCTGGAGGACTGAAACGTGCTGCTTCTTCTTGCGTTTCGCTAAGGTCGCTTGAGCATCCAGAATATATCCCCCGCAAACAGTTTCAAATGATGCAGGTCGCCTGATTACGAAACGCTGTCCGGAATAACCAATTTGGTCGGTCTCAAACTCCACCTGTCCGATGATGGCGTCCTGGTTGTCTTTCGCGAGAACTCGAACGCGCGCGGGACTGTGTTGGGTCCCGTAGAGCACGGTCACCGCTTCCATATGAGCTATCGCGCGGACACCACCGGTTGGCGCCTGGAGTACCACATCGAATAGGCGTGCTGGCTTAACCAGGCTCGGAGCGCAAAGCACATCGCCTTTTCTGATGTTCTGCGACTTGATGCCTCTTACGTTTACGGCAACCCGTGCGCCCGGGGTGGCGTTCTCAGCGGGGCGGCCTGCGATTTGAAGCCCGCGGACGGAACAGGTTGTTTCCGTTGGTTGAGCGATAACCTCATCGTCTACGCTCAGGGATCTTCCCAGGAGAGTGCCGGTCACCACTGTTCCTACACCTTCAGCGGAGAAGACGCGGTCTATCGGCAGGAAAGCCCGTTCAGGGGATTGGTGCGGACGTTTTGAGTTGAGCAAACCGTGCAGCGCAGATGTGAGGTCATCGATACCCTCCATGGTTTGGCTTGAGCAGGCGATAATTGATGTCGTGGCGACCCCGTATTCGCGAAGAAGCTCCGCGATTTCATCTGCGAGGTTGCCATTTGAACGATGCCGGTCGAGGTCTGTTTTACTCAGCGCAACAACAACATCCCGAATGCCAAATAACTGCGCGAGTTTAAGATGCTCAACGGTCTGATGAGACGGACCCTCTATGGAATCAACGACTAAGAGAACAGCGTCCGCGCCGCTTAATCCCATCGCAGCCGTTTGAATAAAGTCGGAGTGTCCCGGCGTATCGATAAAGTGCAACCATCCCTCCGAGAACGGTTGGCTCGCGAAACCGAGAACAATGCTAAGTCCACGTTTGCGCTCTTCTTCCAAGCGATCAGTATCCGTTCCCGTCAGCGCTTTCACCAACGCTGTTTTGCCATGATCGACGTGCCCGATGACTGCGACCGTTTTATGCATCAACGTGAGAGAGCTGTGGAAAGCAAACCTGAGAGCTCCGCAATTTCTTCGTCGACGACCGTTCTCAGATCAAGCAGCAACTTATCATTTGAGATTCTGCCGATAATTGGCGTTTTCGCAGCGCGTAGTCTTTCGGCCATTTGATCTGGTGACATGTCTTGATGGCTCAGTGAAAGCGCGAAGCTCGGTAGATCCTGCAATGGTAGCGACCCACCACCGGCGCGGGCCTTTGAGGGTACAATCGCGATTTGAAGGTCTTTTATGGAGCCGCATTGCTCCGCGAGTTTTTCGGCGCGCTTTCTAACGAGATCAATAGGCTCAGAAATTCTTCTAAGTACTGGTACACGGGTGATCGGATCACTCGGCGCTCGATACAATTCCAGCGTGGCGATGAGGGCGGCTAGTGAGAGTTTGTCGATACGAACGGCACGCGCCATTGGATGCCGCTTAATTCGGTCGATAAGATCTTTGCGCCCAGCAATGATACCAGCCTGGGGACCTCCCAGAAGTTTATCGCCGGAGAACGTGACAATATCCACGCCAGCAGCGAGGACGTCTTTGACGACCGGTTCATTTGGAAGGCCGTAGGGGGCGAGATCCACCAAAACGCCGCTGCCGAGGTCTTCAACCAATGGAAGTTCGTGCGCTCGGGCAATCTCGGACAGTTGCTTTCTGGTCGGGGTCGCCGAAAACCCTACGACAGCGTAGTTGCTGGTATGACTCTTCAGCAGGAGGGCCGAACCGTCTGAGATCGCATCGGCATAGTCAGTCGCATGGGTTTTGTTTGTCGTTCCCACTTCTTTGAGAGTCGCACCGCTTTGCGTGATGACATCCGGCATGCGGAATGACCCACCAATTTCCACCAATTCACCTCTCGACGCGATCACCTCTTTGCGGTTCGCGAGGGCGCTTAGCACCGTTAAAATGGCGCCTGCGCAATTGTTGACGACGAGCGCGGCTTCAGCACCAGTGAGTTCGCAAATAATGGCTTCCACATGGCTGTGTCTGGAGCCTCGTTTCCCGCTCTCTAGATTGAACTCAAGCGTTGAATAGGCGCTGGCGACCTCATTCATGGCCGCGATCGCTTCGGGCGCAAGAGGGGCACGTCCCAAGTTGGTGTGAATGACGATCCCCGTGGCGTTTATGACGGGTTTCAGAGACTGCTGCCGAGATTGGTCGAGTGTTTCTGAGATGTCTGTCCAGAACAGTCGCTCGGACAAAATTGCCTCTGGCATGGGTGCGTCGGCAAGAAGTTTGGTTCGGGCATGTTCTATTTTTCCTCGAACAGCCTCGGTCACATGCTCGCGTCCGAAAACATCGATCAAAGGCGCTGCATAGGCGCTGTCCATCAGAGTCTGAACTTTGGGAAGTTGTCGGAGGATCGCGTTCATACCCACATTGTCTCTGAAGACTGCGAGACAGGCAAGCTTTCCTGCCCAAGCGATCGTCGTGGCCTAGGAGGACGGCCCTGATGCCCCTGATCTCAATTCTGGCCGCGCCAATATCGCGCAGTTTATTCTCGAGTAAGCGTGCTCAAATGATCAACCATTCGGTGTGGAAAGGTAAAGTCATGTTCGAGCATCCAATCAAATCAGGCGTTTTCGAGCGGTGCGGTCGATGCGGGAAGGGGCGCCTATTCCGAGGCTATTTGAAATTTCGCGACGAGTGCGATGTGTGCGGATTAGACTATCGCGGCGCAGACACAGCGGATGGCCCAGCTTTCTTTGTTGGCAGTCTTACGATGATCCTGTTCGCGCCTTTCTATTTTATCCTGCCTTTGGTTGAGCTGCCGCTTCTCCAACTGCTCGGGCTTTGGGTGCTTTTGATCGGTAGTATGGTCGTTTTCGCGGGCGTTTTGCTTCCCAAATTCAAAGGCGTCCTGTTCAATCTTCAGGTGCGCCACAAAGCTGAGGAGGCTAATTTTGAGAGTACAGGCCAGCATGGCCAACCGCCGCGGAACTGGAAGCACTAACCCGTTTGCTAATGGTGCGATGACCTAGTGCGACTTCTTTGAAAATTGTTCCGAGAATGTACGCCCCAGCGAAGATGACCCCTTTGATAGTGCCCGAAATCTTAGAGACCCCGATGCGGCGTCGATAAGAAACGGGTACCTCGTGGCACTTCAAGCCAAGCTTTAGGGCGCGAACCTGCATCTCTACCGTCCAACCAAAGGTTGGAGCTTGCATATTCAAGCGCTCATAAGCCTTGCGCTCGATGGCACGGAAGGGGCCTAAATCGGAGAAAGAACCACCCCAGAAGATCTTCATTAGGCTTGTTGCGAGCGCGTTACCCCAGCGTTGTGGCAACGTAAGCGCGCCGCGTTGAACATTCCCAATGGCGCGTGACCCAATGACGAAATCTACCTCTCTGATCCGGATCGGGGTCATTAACGTTTCTAGATCCTGCGGGTCGTCTGCGCCGTCGCCATCCATGAAAATCAGAAGATCCGCTTCCGGCGCCGCGGCCACTCCTGCCAAACAAGCACGACCATAGCCCGCGGGCGTCGCGGAAACGATGTCGGCACCCGCTTCGGCAGCTTTCTCAGCCGTGCGGTCTGACGATCCATTATCCACAACGATAACGCGATCGACTTGGTGCTTTACACTGCGGACAACTCCACCAATTGCGTCCTGCTCATTAAGCGCCGGAATGATGATGACGGATTTCATGATTTCTATCCTTGTAGAAGATGGAGTGAGCGATCATCGCCAGCGGAACGCCAAAAGCGATGGGCACTATGATCCACTGGTAAAGCGGAGCGTCATCGCCGAGTTGAAACCTAAGCCAATAAAGCGGGGCCGTCAGGGTGAGCGCATTCAATCCTGGGTGTGGGAAGAACGGGAGTAGCGGCGCGAGCCAGATGAGATACCAGGGATACCCCGTTGGTGAGAGAAAGAGTAACGCCGAGATCGAAATCGCGAGCAGCGCCGGTAATCGCTGCGTTGACCCCGCATATCTGAGGGCAAGAAAAACGACAGTCGCCAGCACGGTAATTGCCACAGTGATCCTGGCTACGGCGCCTGCATTTTCGATCGCTCGAAAAACTCCATCTTCAAGCACCGTGAATAAGAATGCATGCGTTCGCCACTCAGTCGCGTAAGCATTTAGGCCTGCGTCTGGGTTAAGGACGTGCACGAGCTGCGGCGCAAGCAACAGACCACAAGCGATTGCGAATAGCAGACTTAGGCTGATCAATTTTAATGGTCGAAACAGAAATGGGCGTAGCAAAATTGGGAGCAGGAGGGCAGGCCACAACTTCACGCCGACGGCGCCGGCAAGCGCGAGCGTAGCCCAAGTGAAGCGAGCCTGTTTGGCAAATAATATGGTCGCGAGCAGGAATGGGACAATGATGAGATCCATGTGCCCGGCACCAAAACCTTGCAGGATGACAATCGGGTTCCACCAATAGAGGACGCTCCAATCCGCGCGGCGCCCGTAGGCTTTAAGTGCATTAATCAGGAGCGCGAAGGCTAGAATGTCCACGCCAAGAAGAACCGTGCGCCAACCGTTTAGGTTGAAGGGCGCAATCCAGTGTGCGACCGCGAACGCTGCTTGCGTCAAAGGCGGGTAGATCGTCGCGACATAGGGGTAGTTAATCCGCTCGTGCACCTCAGTGTTTTCCGCGGCCAGCGTTTCCAGCTTCCTGATGTCCTCGGTTTTTGGGGTAGTTCCATCCACTTCGAATAAGGGAAGCGATACTGCT
>JBCBGS010000159.1:0-5193 GCA_038526515.1 Pseudomonadota bacterium
CTTTCACCACGAGCCAGCCGACCGTCGCATCGTACGATCCTGGGATCGAGACTGGAAATTCCTCTTCGTCTGTTGCTATTTCAAACCGAGGGTATTCTGACTCCCTCACCGGTTCGGTTTGGCAAGCCGTCGCGACGAATAGTGCAAACATCGCGCAGACGATTATGGTCAACTTCATTACCGGAACTCCGCAACCCGCTTCTCACGGATCGGACTGTAGATCGACCTATCAAAAGTCAAGCAATCGACCATCGCATTTTGGCGCAATTCATGTGTCCTAAACTCGCCCCACAATGGACTCCCACTAAGCGGCAAACAACGCCCTAAAACGGACGCTCATTTTTCTTTTGCGGGGTCATAGGTAGGCTTCGCACCCACCCTTTTATTACCGTAATCATTGTGGTCTAACCGTCATAGATCGAAGGGGAACGCAATGAAGAAGTTAGCTATTTATTCTTTTCTGTCGGTTTCAGCGCTCATAAGTGCCAGTTCCGCGTTAGCTCAAGAAGACCATCACGCCGACCCACATCCGCTAGAGTTTATGTTCGGAGAATGGGTTGGAGAAGCATCAGGCGTTGCCCCGGATCGAACGCCATATTCGATCACTCAAACCGAGCGTGTTGGGCCAATGCTGGATGGCGAGATTGTCGTTATTGAAGGTCGAGGATATTCCGCAGAGGGCGAAACTGCATTCAATGCATTTGCTGTCGTCTCCAAATCCGGGCCTGACGGTGCGTGGGAAATGCGTAGCTACACCGGCGGGCGAGCAGGAACCTTTCCGTTTGAATTGACCCCATCAGGCTATGTTTGGAGTACGCCTGCAGGGTCTAATGCTATCGTGCAATATACAGCGACATTCGATGGAGACTCTTGGTCTCAGATCGGCGAGTACATTGTTGACGGGGGCGAGCCAATTCAAATGTTTCAGATGAGTCTGCAACGTGTTGGTGATTCAAATTGGCCAGCCGCCAATCCTGTTGCGCCTGTTTTAGTAGAGCAGGACTGAACCTCAAGGGTCGACTTGCTCAACAGTCTGAATGGCAAACGGTCGCCCCGGACCGGTCGCTCGCGTAGTCTCCATGCCGAACAACCAACTTGTAGGCTGTTGGACTTGAGGTTTAGTTCTTGCGGCGATTACGAACAATTAGAGAGAGCGAAAGGACGGCCCCAGTTAATCCAATTACAATTGGCGCAAGACCGTTTCCGAGGTTGTTCACCAGCCCGCAGAGGCCATAACCCACAGTTACGCAACTGATAGACAGTAAGATCAATCCCGGTGCGCTGCTCTCGCTCGCTTTGTTCTCATTGCTCATTCTGCAATCCCCATTATTGGCGGCAATAATTTCCATTGGAACGATGATCGCGCCAGCTGGGGCTGTCAAATCATCCATTCTTTGGGCGACCTAAACTCACCCCACAACGATCGCTTACGGCTTTGCGAAACTTTCACTTAGAGGCTTAGATGAGGCGGTCAGAGCAACTGAGTTGGCAAAGCCTCGTCTGAGTATCCTGCTGCGAACTCGTCTGAAGGTGGTATTGGTGTGATCACATCAATCATAATTCCATTTGGGTCTCGGTAGATCGCATGTCGCTGCCCGTGTTCTTCACTTTTTAAACTGTACACAACCGGCACGCCTTCCCCACGGAGGCGTGCGTCCTCTGCATCAACGTCATCAACTTCAAAAGTGAGGATCATGCCCCGCGTGGTCCCGCGAGCTTCAGCTGGGATGGTTTCATGATCATGTTCCAGGACAGCTAGATTGACGTTTGGCTCAGTGCAACTTTGCAAGTGCACATACCAATCACTCTCGAACATCGGTTTGAAGTTGAAGTGCCGCTGATAGAACTTGGCCGTTCCCGCAACGTCATCGGTTTGAATAAGTGGATAATATTGGTTTGGGTGCATTTTCACTCTCCATGATTTATAAACATACATAATGTATGTAACATGAAGCTTAACAACATACAAGGTGTATGTTTATCAATGTGGCGATCCCTAAGGACCTAATCAAAGTGTCGAAGAGTAAACCTGAAACTGGAAGCCGACGCTCGCAAGCAGAACGCCGAGAGCTGACCCAACAGCGACTTCTCGACGCCGCGCGGGAGATGTTTGTAGAACGAGGATTCGCGCGCACTGGATTACCAGAATTGGTCCTTAAGGCAGGCCTTACGCGCGGAGCTCTTTATCATCATTATCGGAACAAAGAAGACCTGTTTCGAGCCGTTGCTCAACGAGAGGCGGAGGCAATCTCCGACTCCATTAACGCTGCAACGGACTCGATTTCCGATCCTACCGAAGCCATGACAGTCGGGACTGATGCATATTTCGATGCCATGCTCGCACCGGGACGCGTGAAGATTCTATTGTCTGACGCGCCATCTGTGATGGGGCATACAGAAGCACTCAAATTGACTCAGTCCCAGGGCAGTCTCGCCTTGAGACAGGGCCTCAAGCGGTCTGTTGCTTCTTTGTCTGAAGCGGAACTCCAGGCTCTAACCGACGTCGTTTCTGCAGCCTTCGATCGAGCGGCATTGAAAATTTCCGAAGGCGAAGACCGAAAGGCTTACACGCAGGCAATTTTCAGATTGATCCAAAAACTGATTAGCTGAATCACGCGAGTAAATGTTAGCTTTGGCCCAGCGACTTAAAATCGCCCCTCAACGGCCTTTGAGCCAATGACGCAAAGCGCCCTAAAACAGCCGCTTGTGAATCTTATTTTGGATCACTCGGCTCTAAATGCACTGATAGTCGCACAAGTGCGCTATTCGCTCCGTGCAATCTTCAACAAAAAAAATGTGACGTTCGAAATACGAGAAAACGGACGAAAGCTAGCATCCCGATTCATAGATACGATTGGGAGCGGAACCATGAACCTAAGAAATCGAAGCTCAGCGATAGTGCTCACAGTTGCGGCAGCTCTCTCTTTCTCTATGCCTTTGGGCGTGGCATTCGCTCAAGATGCGGCGGACGAGCCAAGAGCAGATGGAGACCGACGGCTTACCCCCGTCACCGTGACAGCGCGTAAGAAAGAAGAAAGTGCATTCTCAGCACCGCTCTCGGTTTCTGCTTTCACGGGAGAGCAGTTGGAAGCGCAAGGCGTAGTCTCTTTCGATCAGGTATTGAGCACGGTTCCGAATGCGGGACAGTCCGGTGGCATTGGGGGTAATCTCCAAGGTCTGATATCTATTCGCGGTATTTCGACCTTGGTCAGGTTTGTTGGTCTAGAAACCGGGGTTGGGTTCTATGTTGATGGTGTCTACACGGGACGGCCTGAGAATTTCAATCAAGACCTGATCGATATTGAAAGGATCGAAGTCCTGCGCGGTCCCCAAGGCGCACTGTTTGGTAAAAACACGATTGCTGGGGCCATTAATATCATCACGAAAAAGCCGGACGAGTTCCATGCTCAAGCGGAACTCACAGCGGGGAATTACAATCTGTTCCAAGCTCGCGCTGGTATAAGCGGTCCGATTGTTGCGGACACGTTGTTCGGATCTTTAA
The DNA here is from genome assembly GCA_038526515.1 of Pseudomonadota bacterium. Classification (GTDB taxonomy): domain Bacteria; phylum Pseudomonadota; class Alphaproteobacteria; order Caulobacterales; family Hyphomonadaceae; genus Henriciella. Next base: position 3,503 of record JBCBGS010000159.1, read on the forward strand.
GCGCGAGCTATACAGACAGAGACGGCTATGTTGAGAATGCAGGCATTGGCGGTGATCTGGATAATGCAGATCTCACCACATATCGCGGTAAGCTACGATGGACACCAACCGCTGGCAGCGAGTTCATTCTCGCAGCAGATGCTCTCATCGATCGCGGCAATCCGGCCTTTTTTGAAGTTACAGATGTTGCCTTCATCGACGATCCAACTGAGGCGACGCCTTTTACCGTGAATATCGACCAGCCAAACTTCCTCGATCGTGATGTTTGGGGCACGTCCCTGACCGCAAATATCGATCTCGGTGGGGGCACTTGGACGACGGTCGCGGCCTATCGCGACACAAGCTTTGATGCCGGGCTTGATGATGACAAATTGCCGTTCCGGTTTTTTGTCGACTTCTTTAGCAGTGAGACGAATTTCAGCTCCCTCGAGACCCGCTATGCCGGCACCATCAATGATCGCATCGACTATGTGGCAGGTTTGTACTACTTCACGCAGGAAGCCAATAATGTGTCCAATTTTGCACTGGGGGACTTCCTCACCGGTGTCCCTGGCGTGGAGCCACCGATTGACCTGACCAGTTCGGTCGATACGGACAGTGTCGCGGCCTTTTTCAATCTTGACATCGCTTTGACCGATACGCTCTCGCTCGAGTTGGGTGGTCGTTATGTCGAGGAGGAAAAAGACGCATCGCATGTTCAAGACGATATGACAGGCATATTTGGCTCGACCTCCTTTGCGCGTTCACGCACTGATGATGACTTCTCGCCGACCGTGTCACTCAGCTATGAAAGTCCTGTAGGCTACACGCTTTACGGTCGCTACGCGGAAGGCTTTAAGAGCGCCGGGTTCAACACTGACTTTGTCAGTGCTGGATCGAACTTGGAAGTCGAGCCCGAAAAAGCCCGTTCTTTTGAAGTAGGCTTCAAAACGCCATTATTTGATGATCGAGCGCAGTTAAATCTCGCCGCCTTTACAACCGAGTATGAAGATTTGCAACTCTCACAAATTGCCGGTGCCGGGGTATCCCTCAACAATGCAGCAGAGGCTGAGATCAGCGGGATCGAAGCGGACATTACCGCGGTCGCAGGAGAGTTTTGGGATTTGAATGCGTCTATCGGTTTGCTCGATGCAACCTATGATGACTTTCCCGGATGCCCTGTGCCAGGCGCCGAGACGGGCCCAACAGTGGCCAACTGCTCTGGCAACTTCTTGAACCTGGCTCCGGAAGTGACCGCTCGGCTTGGCGCGCAATTCACATACCCGATCTCAAACTCGCTCGATTGGACCGCACGGGCGGATGCGAACTATCGTAGCGAGGTGTTCTTCGAGCCTCAAAACTCTGACCGTCTTAGCGGCGATGGTCGCACCCTACTCAATCTGCGCACTGGCATTGTTTCGGATAATGGATGGGAATTATTCGCTTGGGCGAACAATGTGACGGACGAGACATATGTGAATTTTGCCGATGACCGCAGCGCCATCTTTGTGAATACGACTGCGTCCTATGGCGCGCCGCAAACATATGGCGTAACTCTACGCATCAAGCGCTAACTGGGCACATAGATAAATGGTATTTGGGTTGTTTAAAAAGAAGAAGGCGCCCGAGTTGTCAGCGCCATCAGGGGCATTGTCCGAGCAATTTGCGCAAATCGGCGGGCAACGCCAGGGACACCGGTGAGGAAGTCCCCC
>JBCBGS010000160.1:0-5140 GCA_038526515.1 Pseudomonadota bacterium
CAAGCCTTAGAGGCGGCATTAATGCAGGCAGACACCTTATCAGCTTGCGATATGGTATACGGGCGCCTTTGATCTGCAGAGATCAGATTGAGAATGCCCATCTATCCAGAAGGGCCTAAGGCTCTACCATCCCGATTGCAGACATAAGCCGCGAGGCCGGAAGTCCTAAAACCTGACAAAAGACCCTTTGTCGAATGATCGAGCAAAACTCTATTCGTTCCGTTCGGGCTTTGTCCGTCCGCACTCGGTTAAGAAGTTCTGGTGAAAGCCTGATAGCTCCAGCCAGGTCGAATGATCTGAAGGACGGAAGAAAACACGAACAGTCCCATCACCAAATTGAATAGGACCACCGACCAGCTATTAGCAGCAGTGTAGACCACTATCTGATCGTAACCCGCGTAGCTGAATGATGATAGGAACCCAAAAGTCACCATATCGAATATTCGCCAAACAAACTCGGCAAAGTACTGAGATACGCTATCGATTGCTCGCTCACCGTCGAGAGCATCTGCGATCGGCGCGAAACCGAGTGGGATACAGACAAGCAAAATCCAAAATGATGCGATCCGTACCCAGACCTGAGCTCCGTCTAAACCCATCCGGCCAATAGCGCGTGCGCCGAAACCCAATCCAATCAAAAACAACAAGCTAATGCCCGGCCCCACAAACTGATGAAAAAACGACATCACCGCGTCGCTCTGTTTCGTGAAACCGCTGTTCCACGCGATATAGAATGCGGTCACTCCTGTGAGCGCAGTTGCGAAGACCACTTTGCCGCCATCAGTTCGCTGGAACTGCTTATTGAAGATCAACGGGACAAGAGCGAAGACCGGACCGGCAAATACCAACGCCAGTAAGAATCCTGCAACCCAAAGTTCCGTCCCCGTTAGCTCGTTCATCGATCCTCATTTCAATATGAACTCAGTTGTTCACTTTGTGTTTTCGTCGATGGTTTTCAATGAAACGTCGGAGATTCTCTTCCTAGCCGAAACAGCTCACTTCGGTTTGTGTAACTTCTTCGCTTTGATTCTTTTTCTAAGTTTTGGGTCAGCCCATTCGGTGGTCAATAAATCAACCCAGTCTTGCGAGTAGGAGTATTCTTTGTGCAGCGAGTGATACGCGCAGTATTTGTCATTTACTTGAGCCGTTTTCGGTTCAGACGTTCGTGGTCGTACTTTGTGTAGGCGCCAGGCTTGCGTATGATTATGCAGAGTAAATCGTTCACCCGTCGCATTCTGAACTAACTTCGCTACCTCGGAAGCGCGATATGGATGGGACTCACCTGCATCCCGATACTTCACCAAGATGTTTTCGATTGCTGTGCCCTCAGGACTATCTGGTGAAACGAAGCGGATATGAGCTTTGCTCTTCGAGGTCGACGTCAATGTGTATACGACGCCGAAGCGATAGTGCAGATCCCCTATTTGCTCGTCCGACATTCCCGAAGTGAGTTCAGCATCGACCGCTTTAATCATCTTAGGGAGGTCATGGGACTGCACAGCGCCAAGCTGGCCAATTTCCATTCGCGCGAACTGAAGAGCGAGCGAAAGCTCATTGGAAAGCGAGAGCTTGTCACCGAACAGTTCGCAAATCGTGCGGTCGAAGTTCAAACAGCAAGCCTGATATAGCGCGTGCCAATCTGGATCTGCACCGCCGAGAAGATGGTGCTCCACCTTATCTCTAATGATCTTTAGAGCACGTAGGTTGTTTCTGGTGCCGTCTGTTACGGGACAGTCATCCCGCTCGAGCATCGCTGATAAAGAAATGGTTTGGCCATCTTTCTTATAGATCGACACTTTCTTTCGCTCAAAATACTCATGCAACAGGTATGTCCAAGCGATATTCGCCAGAACCGAGAATACTTCTGTTTTGAAGTTAACGCCTGGGCTATTGAAAGTTTGCACCGCTAGGATCATCGCCTCTCGAGCCCGCACTAGGCGTTCGTCATCGTAGAGGTTCAAGCCGGTTTTTGGGTCTATCGCCGCCTTCTTGGCTATATAGAGGTCGGTTTCTTTTTTGCCGGCCGGCTTTTGCTGTTCGTCCTTCTTAACTTCGGTTATTCGCGCGCTGTTTATAGTGGCATTCCGACCTTGATTAATGAGATCCTGAATATCTTGATTGCGCCAACCTAATGCGAGCAAAGCTTTGGCAATACGCCGCTCGCTACCAGTCAAAGATCCTTTTTTCGAACGGCTCGCCATACTTATCCGACTATCACAAACCGCTTAACGCGAGACTATGGTCGAGTTCCATTTTTGTTCGAATGATCCAACTTCGAAAAGACAAGTTGCGAGCTCGATGACAATAGAACGTTATTGTGAGTCTCGACACATCTTTGGCCAATGACAGCTTTTGCGCCCCGGTCAGCCGAAACACTTGTTGAGTTTTAGATCGATTGAGTATCTCGAAGAAGCTCGTCGCAAACAAACACACAAAAGGCTGAAGCTCCGTGCTTTGACCGGCAAAACCAACCGTATTGGGTCAAGTACGATCTTTGTCTTCGGTCACCGGTTTTGACGTCCAAACAAAGACCGCAAAATAAATATTCATTCCACTGCATTTTCTTCCGCCGATTGGTTGCAATTTTGGCGATATGTTCTGTATATGTTCTCGCAAAGTCAAGGGCGCTCAAGATGTCCTCAAGCGAAGGATTTAACTCACGGTTGAATGAGTAAAGAGTAGAAGAATATGAGTCCAAGTAGATTGAAAATTCGAGATCTCGAGATCGAGATGGTGGCTTTGGGAGGCATCAGGCCGTCTCCACACGCGACCAAGGCGACCAATAAGAAACAACAGCGCGCGCTCGCCAAATCGATTGGGCAGTTCGGCTGGACCAATCCCATCATTATTGATGGAGAAGGTGTGATCATTGCTGGCCATGCAAGGTTTGAGGCAGCGAAACATCTCCAGCTGACGCATGTCCCATGCGTGCGAATTTCCGATATGAGCGAAACGCAGAAGCGCGCTTATATGATCGCCGACAATAAGATCGCCGAGCAGTCCGATTGGGACCGCGATGCCCTCGCCGTGGAGTTTGAGTTCCTGCTGAACGGTGGCTGCGAAGTCGATTTTGAGGGGATCGGTTTTGAGATGCCCGAGGTTGAAGTGATCCTTGGAGACGCTGTCGATGAGGTTGAAGAGCCACCGGTGCCCCCGGTTTCGTCTGGAGCCCCTGTCTCTCAATTGGGCGATCTTTGGCATCTGGGAGCCCATCGGCTTTTCTGCGGGAATGCACTGGATCTGGACGCTTATCAGACCGTTTGTGGGGGCAGGGCGCCGGCGGCAAGTTTTTCCGATCCTCCCTTCAATGTGCCGGTCAACGGCCATGTGAGCAGCACCGGCCAACATGGTGAGTTCGCCCAAGCGTCCGGTGAAATGACCGATGCGGAATTCACCGCTTTTCTAACCCACTATCTGGAACGCTCTGCCGATGTTTGTCGGCCCGGCGCTGTTCTGTTTGTCTGCATGGACTGGCGCCACATCGATGTATTGATCATGTCGGGCAAATCCGTCGGTCTCGAACTCATCAATCTCTGCGTTTGGAACAAGACCAATGGCGGTATGGGGTCGCTTTACCGGTCCAAGCATGAGCTGGTTGCCGTGTTCAGATGCCCGGGTGCAAGTCACACAAACAATGTCCAGCTTGGCCGTTTCGGCCGCAACCGTACCAATGTCTGGGACTATGCCGGGGCGAACAGTTTTTCAGACGGGCGCAAGGACACCCTGGCGATGCATCCGACGGTAAAGCCTGTGTCGCTGGTGTCCGATGCCCTGCTGGACGTGACAGATCGCGGTGATCTCGTTTTGGACCCCTTTGCCGGATCGGGCACCACAATCCTGGCGGCAGAGCGAACACATCGTACCGCAGCCTGCATTGAACTCGACCCCAAATATGTTGATGTGGCGATCAAGCGGTTCGAGGCTGAAACCGGCCAATCGGCTGTGCTGGCAGGCACGGGCCAAAGTTTCGCTGCAGTGGCTGAGCGTCGCCAATCGATCCCCTGTGAGGCTGCGTAATGGCAGGGCAGGAAAACTATGAAGTGGGCTATGGCAAGCCACCGCGGGAGCACCGTTTCCAAAAGGGCCGCTCTGGTAACCCCAAAGGGCGTCCGAAAGGGCGGCGGAATATTATGACTGAGATTAGGGAGGTTCTTGGTCAACAGATTAAAATGACGTCCGGCGGGCAAGCGAAACAGGTGTCAGCTACGACTGCGATACTCATGAAACTTGTCGAAAAAGCGGGTAATGGTGATCTTAAGGCCATAGAGAAGGTGTTATCTTTAGGCATTCTTGTTTCTGAGACCGAAGAAAGCGGCGACGACGAATCAAGACTAAATTCTAAGGACTCGGATATCATCAACGCCTATATGGCCTCTTGTGGATCGAGCGGTGCAGTCCGTGGGTAAGCCTATTGATCCCCAAGATCAGCTTAGGCTCCTGCAAGCCTTACTCAGGAGCGATCTGACGTCTTTTGTCCGAAAAGTATTTTCCACCGTAGCGCCTGGCGCCGTATACAAACACAACTGGCATATTGACGCGATTACGGAGCAGCTGCGTCGCTGCCATGAGGGTGAGTGCAAACGCCTCCTGATAACCCAGCCCCCCAGAAGCCTCAAATCGATCTGCACGTCGGTGGCATATGTGGCCTGGGCCCTCGGCCACAATCCGAAGCTTAAATTTATCTGTGTCAGTTACAGCCAGGACCTTTCGGAGGAATTGGCCCGCCAGTTTCGTATGGTGGTGAAAAGCGATTGGTACCGCGCGTTGTTTCCCGGCATGCGCCTTCAATCGGAAACCGCTTCCAAATGCGTGACAACAAGGGGTGGCAGCCGGGTAGCAACGTCCATTGGCGGAACGCTAACCGGGCGCGGCGCCGACTTCATCATCGTCGATGACCCAATGAAAGCTGAAGACGCCCAGTCTGATGCTGTGCGAAAGAAAGTCTCAGATTGGTATCGCGGGTCACTCGTAACGCGTCTGGACGATCAGTCCCGCGGTGTGATCCTTGTGGTGATGCAGCGCCTCCACGAAGACGACCTTGCCGGTGAGGTTATCGATACGGGCACCTTTGAGCATTTAAACTTGCCGTCCATTGCGATTGAGGACCAAACGGTTTCGCTTGGGCGAGGCCGCACCCATC
>JBCBGS010000161.1:0-5069 GCA_038526515.1 Pseudomonadota bacterium
GGCATTCGTCCGCCACTCCCAGAAGACACGGCGATCGATGGCACGAACGCACTCACAATGATTGCGCAAGCGCTCTTCAAGGCGAGTCCGGACGGCACATATCTATCGCCCGCCCCGCTATATCACGCGGCGCCGCTGCGCTGGTGTATGGCAATGACCAAGTTCGGTATGACGCTGATCATCATGGAGAAGTTCGATCCAGAGAGCTATCTGGCGCTGGTCGAGAAGTATAAAGTCACGCACACGCAGCTGGTGCCAACCATGTTCGTGAAAATGCTGAAACTGCCAGAAGAAGCGCGTACCAAGTATGACGTCTCCAGCCTGGTTGCGGCCGTACATGCGGCTGCGCCGTGCCCGATCCCGGTCAAGGAACAAATGATCGAATGGTGGGGGCCCGTCATTGAGGAGTATTATGCAGGCTCCGAAGGCAATGGCATGACCTGGGCCAACTCAGAGCAATGGCTCGCTCATAAAGGGACTGTCGGCGCGCCAATATTCGGAGAACTCCATATCTGCGATGAAGCTGGCGACGAAGTTGCGCAAGGCGAAGAGGGCCAGATCTATTTCGGCGGAACAGCACCGCCAAACTATCATAATGACCCGGAAAAAACCAAAGGCGCCCTCAACCCGAAGCATGCTGATTGGTCTTCACTTGGCGATGTTGGCAAGATTGATGCGGATGGCTTCCTGTATCTCACTGATCGCAAGGCCTTCATGATCATTTCAGGCGGCGTGAACATTTATCCGCAAGAAGCAGAGAACATCCTGATCACGCATCCTGCGGTCGCCGATGTTGCGGTAATCGGCGTTCCGAACGAAGAGTTTGGCGAGGAAGTGAAAGCCGTTGTCCAACCGATGGATGGCGTGGCTGGGACAGATGAGCTGGCAGACGAACTGCTGGCCTTCTGCCAAGAACGGCTCGCAAAGATCAAATGTCCGAAATCCGTTGATTTCGATCCGGCCCTACCCCGCCACCCAACAGGCAAGCTGTACAAGCGTCTGGTGCGTGACCGTTACTGGGGCAACAAAGATAGCCGTATCGTCTAAGGAAACACTTGCGGAAATCACCGCTAAGCGCCACTAATCATTGCAGAAACAAACCCCCGGGAGGAATTCATGGCTGATCCAAAAACTGTACAATATGCCGACCTAGAGAGCCTTGTTGGCCAGACCCTCGGACCATCGGATTGGTTCGAAGTTGATCAAGGGCGGATCAATACTTTCGCGGACGCCACCGGCGACCATCAGTGGATCCACGTGAACGAAGAAATGGCTAAGCAAATGCTCGGCTCTACGATCGCGCATGGTTATCTGACTCTGTCTCTGATCCCTATGTTTGGACCTCAGGTTCTTCGGGTTGAAGGCGTGACACGTGGCATCAATTACGGCGCTAACAAAGTTCGCTTTACCAATATGGTTCCTGTGAACTCAAAGCTGCGCATGGTTCAGACCGTTAAAGAAGTAAACGAGAAAGCTGGCGGCAAGCAGATGATCTCTGAATGCACAATCGAGATCGAAGGCCAGGAGCGCCCGGCTTGCGTCGCTGAAACCATTACCGTTCTCTACGGATAAGAACGACCTATATCGAGTGGGTGTTTCAACAGAGAGGCCCACTCATGTCGTCTTCCAAAATGTCAGGCCGTCAAAAAATCAAACGTTCGGATGCCGAATGGCGAGATCTTCTAACGCCGGAGCAATACCGTGTGGGCGTGAAAGAAGGGACCGAACGAGCATTCTCGCCTGGAAACTTTGAAAGCGAGAAGCGAGACGGCGTCTATCATTGCGTTGGCTGCGACACGCCGCTTTGGTCCTCAGAACACAAATTCGATAGTGGCACGGGTTGGCCAAGCTACTGGCAACCGATGAGCGATGATGTCATCGAGACCAAAACAGATTTCAAACTCATCTACCCACGCTCAGAGTGTCACTGCGCTGTTTGCGGGCTACATATGGGGCACGTTTTCAAAGATGGACCACCGCCTACAGGCCTACGCTGGTGCATCAATGGCGTGGTCCTGAACTTTCGTCCAACGGAATCTTAGGATCGAAGCTGGACATCCAACGAGACGGGGTTAGCTTGCCGCTATTCGATAAATAGCGGAGTAATTCATGCGTCTTTCTTTCCTACTGACCGGCGCCGCCGGATTGGCCATTTTGGCGGGGTGCGCGACCACATCAACGGTTGAAACCGAGCCTGTGATCGTCGATACCCCGCCGCCAACTGCTGAAGCTGAGGACGCCTCTGTGACACTCACCCCACCCGTCGCCAAGCGCGAGATGAAAACAATTGAACAAGTCGGCCGCACGCGGGTCGATCCATACAATTGGATGAAAGACCAGAACTGGCAGCAAGTGATGCAGGACCCAAGCGTTCTGCGCGCTGATATCCGCGAATACCTTGAGGCTGAGAACGCGTTCACCAAAACAAAACTCGAGGAACCGCTTGAGGGCTTGAAAGAAGAGCTGTTCCAAGAAATGCGCGGGCGGATCAAAGAGGATGACAGCTCCCTGCCCTCTATTCATGGCCCGTATGCCTATCTGACGAAGTTTCGCACAGGCGGCGAGTACCCGATCATCGCGCGTAAAGCCGCGGCAGACATTTACAACGCAGACGCCGAGGATGAGATCCTACTCGACGGCGACGCGATGGGCGAAGGAAAAGCCTATTTCTCGTTCAATGATGTTGAGCATAGCCCGAACCACAAACTGATCGCCTATGCCGTTGATGAGCAAGGCAGCGAATTCTACACGATCCGGTTCAAGAACCTTGAAACCGGCGAAACCCTGCCAGATGTGATCGAGAATACTTATGGCTCTTTCGTATGGGGCGCGAATTCAGATCGCGTGTTCTGGGTTGAGCGTGACAATGAGGGACGGCCTTCCGCGGTCCACATGTACAAGCTGGGTAGCGAAGGATCGACGGAAATCTACCGCGAACAAGACCCAGGCTTCTTTATCGGCGTGAGCGAGTCGCAGTCCGGTGAGTACATCTTCATCGGTGCGGGGAGCCACACCACGTCAGAAGTTCACTTCTTTAAGTCTGATGAGGAGACGCCAAACCTTCAGGTGATCTCGCCGCGCGTAACTGATCTTGAATATAGCGTTGAGCATTGGGGCGACGATTTCGTGATTTCGACCAATGCTGATGACTCGGTCGATTTCAAAGTCGTCACAACACCTGTCAGCGCGCCGGGCCGAGATAATTGGACAGACCTGGTTCCTTATGAAGCAGGCACCCTGATCCTCGGCATGGATGTCTTGAAAGACCACCTGATCCGCCTCGAGCGCAAAGATGGCCTTCCGCGCATCGTCGTTCGTGAGCGCGAAAGCGGCACGGAAGAGACCATCGCGTTCGAAGAAGAGGCTTACGCGCTCGGCACATCGGTGGGTTATGAGTATGACACGACGCAAATGCGGATCAGCTACTCGTCGCCTTCCACGCCGTCGCAGACCTTTGACTATGATCTCGCCACGAAAGAGCGGGTGCTTCGCAAGGAACAGGAAGTTCCATCCGGTCACGATGCGAGCGACTATGTCGTGAAGCGTGTACTCGCACCGGCCCGCGATGGCGAGGGTGTGCCCGTGACGATCCTCTATCACAAAGACACGGCGATCGATGGCTCCGCGCCGATGCTGCTTTATGGCTATGGCTCTTATGGCGTGACGATTTCAGCCCGCTTCCGGACAACCCCGCTCGCGCTCGCCAATCGCGGTATGGTCTACGCAATTGTGCATCCACGCGGCTCGATGGCGAAAGGCTATCAGTGGTATCTGGATGGAAAGCTCGAGAAGAAGGTCAACACATTCAACGATTATGTTGATGCAGGTAATCACCTGATCGATCAGGGCTATTCTAGTCGTGGCAACGTGGTCGGTATGGGTGGCTCGGCCGGCGGGCTCCTGATGGGCGCGGTGGCTAACCAAGATCCGGAAATGTTCGCTGGCATTATCGCCGCCGTCCCGTTCGTCGATGTCATCAATACGATGTCAGACGATACGCTGCCGCTAACCCCGCCGGAATGGCCAGAATGGGGGAACCCGCTGACCAGCGCCGAAGACTATGACACGATGATGGCTTACAGCCCTTATGATCAGACGACCAATCTGCCCTACCCGGCCATGCTGATCACGGGCGGTTTGAGCGATCCACGCGTAACCTATTGGGAGCCGAGTAAGTGGGCCGCGAAACTTCGCAATGAGGCTCCAGAGGCCGGGCCTTACTTCCTACGGATCAATATGGAAGCGGGCCATGGCGGTGCGTCTGGCCGATTCGAGGGCTTGAAAGAAACCGCGCTGGAATATGCGTTCGCGCTGGCCGCTGTCGGCAAAGCGGATGATGTCGAGTTAGACTAGTCTTCAATGAGAGTGAGCGGGCGATCTTGGCCCGCTCGATCTCGAAAACAACTACGCTAACAAAAAAGCCCCGACCTTTTGGCCGGGGCTTTTCTAACTCATTACTTCAAGCCCTTAGTGAAGGAACTCGAACAGGCCGGCTGCGCCCATGCCGCCACCGATACACATGGTGACAACACCGTATTTCGCTTTGCGGCGCTGGCCTTCCAGCAGAATAGAGCCGGTGCAGCGAGCGCCGGTCATGCCGAATGGGTGGCCGATTGAAATAGATCCGCCATTGACGTTGTACTTCTCAGGATCGATGCCGAGGAAGTCGCGGCTGTAGAGACACTGTGAGGCAAACGCTTCATTCAGTTCCCACAGATCAATGTCGTCAACTTTCAAGCCATGACGCTCGAGCAGACGCGGAACCGCTTTGATCGGGCCGATGCCCATCTCGTCTGGATCAACACCGCCGACATTGAAGCCCATGAAGCGGCCAAGTGGCTGAATGTTACGGCGCGCAGCTTCTTGCGCTTCCATGACGACAACGGCTGCCGCACCATCAGAAAGCTGTGACGCGTTACCGGCCGTGATGTATTTGCCTTGCTGAACTTGCTGGCCACCAGAGAACACAGGCGGCAGACCTGCAAGCGCTTCGACAGGGCAAATACATCACGGCCGGTAACGCGTCACAGCTTTCTGATGGTGCGGCAGCCGTTGTCGTCATGGAAGCG
>JBCBGS010000162.1:0-5012 GCA_038526515.1 Pseudomonadota bacterium
ATGATGATCACCGATGAATGGTATGATCCTGATCCCGGCGCCAATCCAGACGCCCCGCTCGGCGTGAATGTTCGGATGTTCGACCAGGCGAGCAATGAGTGGAAAATGATGTGGGTGGCAACTGGCGCTGCCCGCGTACAGGACCTGCGCGCAAAAGCCGACGACGAAAAGATCCGAATGTGGCAGGTCTATCCGGCGCAGATTGATTTGGTTGCCGACTTCTTCGTCGAAGACGAGGATCACTGGCATCGCATCAGCTACGTTCAGGATGAAGCTGGCGAGTGGCAACCTCAGTTTAAACTGCGCGCAACGCGCTTAACCTGCGATGCCGGTGACGAGTGATTGGCCTATGCCAAGAGGGCTTCTTCGGCATAATCCAAGCGATCATGACCAAAGAACATTTCGTCCCCGACATAGAAAGTCGGTGCGCCGAACGTTCCGCGCGTGACCGCTTCTTCTGTGTTTGCGCGCAGCATGGCTTTGGTCTCGTCGGCGGTGCCGAGCTCCCACAAAAGGTCTGCGTCAAAACCTTCTGATCCAAAGGCTTCCTTGAATTGGGCCTCATCGCCCGTATTGATTCCGCCTTCAGGCAGGCCCCAGATATACTTAAATCCGGCATCGATCAGTTTGTGCTGCTGAACCGGATCATCCTCTAATCGGATGGTTGCTCCGGTTAGAATGCGCGTATTCATCAATGGAAAGTGCGCGTTCGAGTAGATTTTGATTCCGTGACGCTTACAGCACCGAGCCATATCTTGGCTCATATATTTGCCTTTGGCCGCGACCATGCCGGGTGGCTGGTTACCGGTGGCTTTCATAACGCCGCCAAGAAACATCGGTTTAATCTTTAGCTCCGCGCCGGTTCGTTCAATGACGCCGGGCACCACAGCCCAGCCAAGAAATGAGGTCGGGCTCATATAGTCAAAAAAGAATTCCAACGTTTTCGCCATGGTCGTCTCCTGGTTTGTCTGCAGCGTTTTGGCATCGCTCACAAAGTTCTTATTTGGAACTTAAAACAAATCAGGTTATGCGTGCAAGCATGAAGTGGACAGATTTAGACGATAACTGGTGCCCCGTCGCGCGAACCCTTTCTTTGGTCGGCGATCGCTGGACTTTGCTCATTTTGCGCGATTGCTTCCTCGGCCTGTCTCGGTTCGACCAATTCGTCTCGAGCACCGGCGCGACCCGGCATTTGATCTCTGACCGCCTGAAAAGACTGGTTGAAGCGGGTATCTTGGAAAAGCAGGTCTACTCCGAGCGCCCGAAGCGCTACGAATACGTGCTGACGGAGAAGGGCCATGAGTTTTCACCAGCCCTAGTCGCGTTCAAGGATTGGGGTAAGAAACACTTACCCGTCCGCCGCACGACACAGAGTTAGGTGCGTTTTAGTTTGCCTGGCGGCGCCAGATCGGGAAGGGATCGTCGAGGTCTTCTGCCTCAGGATTGAAATCATCCGGCAATAGCGCTGAATCCAAGCGGGCCTCTAACGCCGGCCAATCAATTCCGGCTCCGATGAATACGATTTCCTGGCGGCGATCACCCCAAGGCTCTTCCCAATTGGCATCGAGATAATTCTTGAGGGCAGGATTATCCGGCCATTGCTCCGATGGGACAGATGCCCACCAAGTGCCAAGTGGCGAGATGCTGGAAAGGGCACCAGCGAGTGAGAACTCAGCCAGCCATTCAGGGCGGGTTGCCATCCAGAAATGGCCCTTCGCGCGAATAACACCGGGCAATTCACCATTCAGCAGATCGTGGATCTTCTGCGGATGAAACGGCCGGCGTGCACGATACGTGTGGGAGGTCACGCCATATTCTTCTGTTTCAGGAACATGATCTTTAAAGCCATAAAGCTCTTTCGCCCACATTGGGTGGGTCTCAGCTTTTTCGAAGTCGAACAAGCCTGTGTCGAAAATGCTCGAGGCTGGAATATCGGAATAGTTCGCTTCGATGATTTCCGTATCAGCATTCAAGCTTCGGATAATTTTACGCGCCGCATCGACTTGATCGCGGCTTGCATCGTCGACTTTGTTGAGCACGACGACATCCGCAAATTCGATTTGATCGGTGAGCAAATGAACCAGTGTTCGATCATCCTCTTCACCCAAGACCTCGCCGCGGTCTTTCAGAAAGTCATGGCTGGAATAGTCCTTGAGCAGGTTTACCGCATCTACGACTGTCACCATGGTATCGATCCGCGCGGCGTCGGATAGGCTGACGCCATTTTCATCGCGGAAGTCAAAGGTTGCAGCGACGGGCAGAGGCTCCGAGATGCCGGTCGACTCGATCAGAAGGTAATCAAACCGGCCTTCTTCAGCGAGGCGCCGAACCTCGGCGAGCAGATCATCGCGCAGTGTGCAGCAGATGCAGCCATTCGACATCTCAACCAGCGTTTCATCCGTGCGGCTAAGCTCTGCGCCTGCTCGGACGAGATCCGCGTCGATGTTTACCTCTGACATGTCATTTACGATGACGGCGACGCGGCGCCCCTCACGATTGTTCAAGACGCGGTTGAGGAGCGTTGTCTTACCGGCGCCGAGAAAGCCAGAGAGCACGGTGACGGGTAAACGCGTTTGGGAGGAATGTGCTGCGTCGCTCATGAGAAGCCTCTTATCGGACAGGAGTATTGGGATGAAGTAAGGCTTTCCTCGAATAACGCAATGTTATTTCATTACGATTCCAGAACAATTTTTTCGTTACAAGCTGATCAGCCTACTCGTCTTCTGGGTCGAGATCCCTAGCCACTTCCGCGCGGCGGAAGACTTCGCTCATATCCGCGGCTTCATCATAGGAGAGGTCCGGGATGAAATGGAGCTGCGGCGTGAACTTCATCTCGATCTCGCGGCCAAGGCGGCCGCGTAGGAAACTCGCAGCGCGATTGAGCGCTTCGGCGATTTCTTCCATCTCTGCCTTACCAGATTTTCCAAGCGCCGAGCAGAATACGTTGGCATGCCTCAGATCCGGAGACGACCGAACCTCGCCGATGGTGATCGCAACGCCTTGCAGCGCTGGGTCGCGAAATTCCTCACGGGCAATGATCTCGACGAGTGCGTGACGCACGAGTTCGGCGGCGCGCAATTGGCGTTGGGATGGCGGACGGGCGCCATGGTTTTGTTTTCGGCTTCGGCTCATGCGGCCTTCATGCCCTGCCCGAGCCGTCGCATAAAGATCTCGCACGCAGTTTTTTCGCCAAACCAGTCATGCGGAAGCATTAGAGGTTCTGCGCCATCAAAACAGACGAGGGTATAAGAGCGCGTGCTTTTAATCTCATCGATCGCATCCCAATCGATATGCGTTTCAACCAGACCCCGTCGAACGATTAAGGCGTCGTCCCTGAGCTCGACATTGGTTTCCTGCTGCATTTCGCCCGCGCGTCCATGCATGTGTCGATACGACCAGCGCATGAAAATGAGATACCAAACAATGCCTGCCATCGCGGCCACAAAGGCTGAAATCATCGTCACCCAATAAGGACTGACATCAACCTTATCGAGCGCACTGCGTGAGATGAGCGCCATCCCGGCTCCGATAATTGGAGCCGTAACACCCGCATAATAGAGCGTTGTTGGCCCGACCGTTCCGCTTCGAATAGCTTGGGTCAGGCGTTTCGCGTCACGCTTCGTTAGCGCGCCAGAGATTCGAAATAGGGGCTCCATCAGATCAGCGATACGTCAAACTGTTTGGGAATTCGAAAATCAAATAGATAAAAATAAAAAGACCGCCCAAAATTGAGCGGTCTTTTCAAACTTGATTATGGGTCGATTTACTCGAGCGTACGAGCGATCATCTCAACTTCGAAGCACTCGATCTTATCGCCTTCGCGAATGTCTTCATACTTCTCGAACGCCATGCCGCATTCCATACCATTGGTCACTTCCGGCACTTCGTCCTTGAAGCGTTTCAGCGTTTTCAGCATGCCCTCATGGATCACAACATCGTCGCGAAGCAGACGCACACCGCAGCCGCGTTTAACAACGCCTTCGGTGATCTTACAGCCGGCCACTTTACCAACTTTGGTGATGTTGAAGACTTCCAGGATGTCTGCGTAGCCGATGAAGGTTTCTTTCTTCTCGGGCTCCAGCATACCGGAGAGTGAGGCTTTCACATCATCGATCAGCTCATAGATGATCGAGTAATAGCGGATCTCGACGCCTTCTTTTTCGGCCAAGTCGCGTGCTTGTTTGTTTGCACGAACATTGAACGCAAAGACCGGCGCGCCAGAGGATTGCGCGAGCAGGATGTCGCTCTCCGAAATACCGCCGGCAGCGCCATAAACGACGTTTGCCCGAACTTCATCGGTCGACAGTTTCTCGAGGGATTGCGTGATCGCCTCGACAGAGCCTTGGACGTCGCCTTTGAGAACGATCGGCAGATCTTTGGTATCTGCTGAGCCGTCTTTGAGGCTGGTCATGAATTGCTCGAGAGAAGCTCGCTGCGTTGCCACACCTTGCTTCTGGCGCTTCATGCGCTGGCGATACTCGGTGATTTCTCGAGCGCGTGCTTCGCTCTCAACCACGTTGAAGGCGTCGCCAGGTTCTGGCGTACCATCGAGACCGAGGATCTCTGCTGGCATGGCCGGCACAGCTTCTTTCATCTGCTGACCGCGCTCATTGACCAAGGCGCGAACCTTGCCCCATTGCGCACCCGCCACCACGATATCGCCGCGCTTCAGCGTTCCGCGTTTGACGAGGACCGTTGCGACGGGGCCGCGACCTTTATCAAGCTGCGACTCAACAACAATACCGTCCGCATCGCGTTTCGGGTTGGCTTTTAGCTCAAGCAGTTCAGCTTGCAGCGTGATGGCTTCGGTCAGCGCATCGAGGCCTGTTTTCTTCAGCGCCGAAACTTCAATCGCTTGGACTTCACCGCCCATTGCCTCGACTTGAATGTCATGCTGCAGAAGGTCGGTCAGCACGCGGCTGGCATCGGCTTCTGGCAAATCGACTTTGTTGACCGCGACGATGATCGGAACTTCAGCCGCCTTCGCGTGCTTAATCGCCTCGATCGTTTGC
>JBCBGS010000163.1:0-4952 GCA_038526515.1 Pseudomonadota bacterium
CGGGTCAAATGCCGATGGCGGTGGCTCTCGATGGTCTGGCGCCCAAGGTGTTCTCATAACGCAATGCTGGCGGAACACAGACCCTATCGCTGATCATCGGCGCGACCCTCGCCAGCGTTTTGCTCGTGACAAATTATGATCAAGGACTGGTGGCCGTCTTCACGTTCTTGATTATGATGAACACAGCGTCGATTTTGGTGCCGCTCTTCGTCAGCGCGCTTGCTGAGTTCCGCGTGTCCTGGAGAAGCCAGAAAGCATGGGCGGGGATCGCTGGCCTCGCGCTTATCTATACGACGTTTACAAATCTAGGGTCCGGACTGATCGTCCTGGCCTGGGGCGTTGTTTTGTTCGCGGTTGGCGTACCTGTTTATTATTTCGGTCGGGCTCGATGATTCCCAGATCAGTATAAGACTTTAAATTACAGGTCACCGACGTATAACCGCGCGCAGCCCAAAAAGACGATCCCGGACTTACGCATTGACCGACGGCCGAGATGGGGCTTGTGAAATCACCAACTCTCACGAAGGGGCAATAAAAATGCCGGAAAATCTAGATTACAGATTTTCAGTCGCCCCTATGATGGATTGGACGGATCGGCATTGTCGGGCGTTTCACCGCGTTTTGTCGAAGCGGGCTTTGCTTTGGACGGAAATGGTCACCGCCGATGCCGTCATCCACGGAGACCGCGAGCGGCTGATCGGGTTTTCACAGGAAGAACACCCAATCGTTTTGCAGCTTGGCGGTAATGAGCCTGACAAAATGGCAGAGGCCGCGCGGGTTGCCGAAGCGTTCGGATATGACGAGGTAAACATTAATTGTGGGTGCCCATCTGACAGGGTCCAGTCCGGGGCGTTCGGGGCATGTCTGATGCGTGAGCCAAAAACCGTGGCGGCATGCGTCGCGGCAATGCGAGACGCTGTGTCGATTCCTGTTACTGTGAAATGTCGGATCGCGATTGATGAAGACCCACCGCGCGAGACACTGTTCAACTTCGTCGATGTGGTCGCCGATGCCGGATGCGAGATAATTACGGTGCACGCGCGTAAGGCGTGGCTCAAAGGTTTAAGCCCGAAGGAAAACCGGGAAATCCCACCGCTTGATTATGACCTGGTCAAAACCCTAAAAGCTGAACGCCCAAATCTTCAGATCATTCTCAATGGTGGCATCAAGACGCTTGAAGAAAGCGCTGCCCATCTGAATGATTTTGATGGCGTAATGTTGGGACGCGCGGCTTATCAAACGCCGGCGCTTCTCGGATATGTCGACGCGCACTTGTTCGGAGAGAATACCCAGCCCGTATCACCGTTCGAGGCTGTCGCGGCTTACCGACCATATCTGGAACGACGCCTTGATGAGGGCGTGCGACTGTCCTCGATGACGCGGCACATGCTCGGTTTGTTTAACGGTATGCCGGGCGCACGTTTGTGGCGCCGAGTCCTCAGCGAGCAAGGGCCAAGACCAGGTGCGGGAATCGGCGTTTTGGACGAAGCACTCGAGGCAGTCACCTCCCGTGTGCCGGCGTAACACACCGTAATCAAAGAAAAAAAGAAAGGCTTGCTTGAGCAATCACGCACACATATAAATGTAGCGATCGCTACAATTTAGGTCCGAGCACTCCGAGAGCACCGCCATGCACACACATCAATTTCACAAAACCTATCTCAAGATTTCCGCCATATTCGTCATGCTGTTTGGTCCGATATTTTTTCTTGGAACCTTTCCCGAAACGGTGGAACCAATCCGGTTCAGCATGGATCTATCAATGTGGCCGCTCGATTCTTCGCAATCATACGAGCATCCCGAAACGGTATTTCTTGGCGCGCTCGCGGGAGGTTTCCTGTTTGGGTGGGGTGTCTTGATCTGGCGATTATCAGGTGAGGTTTACGACGCGGCGCCAGAGGCTGTTCGGAAAGCCGTCGTAACAGGATTTCTCGCCTGGTTTGTCTTGGACAGTGCTGGGTCGATCACCTCGGGCAACGCGTCGAATGCGCTTTTCAACGTAATTATTCTCGCCTTGTTCGTTGGCCCGCTTTGGCGGTCAGCGAAACCAGAACACTTGGAGTAAACCCGGCCAGAAGCGCGCAGTTTTCCCGGCGGGAGGGCTTGTGGTTCACAACGAGCCGCATACTGTCTCATGTGTAGTCTAAGATATTATGAGGAGACCGCCATGATTGGGGTTGTTGCCACACTGGAAATCCAGGACGGAAAGCAAGGCGAATTCGAAGCCGTCGCAAAGGATTTGATGGCCAAAGTCAAAGCCAATGAGCCTGGCTGCACCACTTATCAGCTCTATAAAGCCAAGGGTTCAGAAACGACCTATATTTTCATGGAGCAGTACGCCTCAGGCGATGCGCTCAAAGCGCACGGTCAAACGGATTACTTCAAGGCCGCTCAACCCAGTCTTGGCGCGTGCCTCGCAGGCGCGCCGAAAATCGAAATGTACCACATCGTCGAATAGGAGCCGTTTATGGATCTGTCATTCACCAAAGAAGACCTCACTTTCCAGAAAGAAGTTCGCGACTGGATCGCTGAAAACTACACGGACGAACTCAAAGCGCGTAACGCGATGTCGAAGAACGGGTATCTCGACAAAGACGGAATGCTGGAATGGCAGCGTAAGCTCGACGAGAAAGGTTGGTTTGTTGCCAACTGGCCAGAAGAGTTTGGCGGCCCGGGCCTGAGCGCTGGGCAGCGCTATATCCTGAACATGGAGATGGCGGCTGCAGGCACGCCGCAAATGTCGCCTATGGGCAAGTCTATGGTCGCGCCCGTGATCATGGCGTTCGGGAACGACGCTCAAAAAGCGGAGCATTTGCCTAAGATCAAACGCTCTGAAATTTGGTGGTGCCAAGGCTATTCTGAGCCGGGTTCCGGATCGGATCTCGCCTCACTTCAAATGAGCGCCGTGCGAGACGGCGACGAGTATGTGCTGAACGGTTCCAAGATTTGGACCACACAGGCGCAGTGGGCTGACTGGATTTTCTGCCTTGTCCGCACGTCGAAAGAGGGCAAACCGCAAGAGGGGATCAGCTTCCTGATCTTCCCGATGGACCTTCCGGGCATCACTGTGTCGTCCTTGCCAACCTTGGATGGCCCGACGGATAATCAGCAAGAAATCAACCAGGTCTTCTTTGAAGACGTCCGCGTTAAAATCGAAGACGCTCTAATTGGCGAAGAGAATAAAGGCTGGACCTACGCGAAATACCTGCTGCAATTTGAGCGCGGGAATGCATATGCACCAGGCCTCAAAAACGCGCTACAGAAAACCAAGAAGCTCGCGAGCATCGAGCAGTCTGGCGGCGAACCTCTGCTGAAAGATCCGGATTTCCAACGCAAACTTGCTGCAATGGAAATGAAGATCGAAGCGCTCAACGCAACTGAGCTTCGAATCTTCTCCGCGCTATCTGCAGGACAGGCTGTTGGGCCAGAAAGCTCCATGCTGAAATGTGCTGGCTCGGAAGCTCAGCAGGCGATTTCTGAATTGTCTCTCGAGGCAGTTGGTGGCTATGCTGCGCCGTTCGTTCAAGACACGTTTGCTGTGGCCCGTGCTGGGGCAAATAGTGACCTTGCGACGCCAGATTATGCTGCGCCAGTAGCGCCGAGTTATTTCAACTATCGGAAGACATCGATCTATGCCGGATCCAATGAGATCCAGCGCAATATCATGTCGAAAATGGTTCTGGGGCTTTAGGCCCCGCCACACCAATGTGAGCGGGCCGCAAACATAGAAGCCCGCCGCATTCAACAGGATGAAGAATGACCGAAGCAGCTGCGCGGAAAGCTGGCATTTGGACGAAGCTTGCCTATGGCGCGGGGGCCGCTGCCAATGGGATTAAGAACAATGGCTTCGAGTATTTTCTTCTCTTCTATTACAGCCAAGTTTTAGGGGTCGATTCCGCGCTTGTCGGAGCGACGCTCATGATTGCAATGTTCGTCGATGGCATCACCGACCCGATTGTAGGGTATTGGTCTGACAATCTAAAAACCAAACTAGGGCGCAGACACCCCTTCATGTACGGGGCGATTATTCCGGTCGCCGTGGCATATGTATTCGCTTGGAATCCGCCAGAAGGCATGACCGGAAATGCGCTGTTTCCATACCTCCTGATGATCACAATCCTCGTCCGGATTGCATACACCTTCTACGAAGTCCCGAGTAGCGCTCTGGTTGCTGAACTGACCGACGATTATGATGAGCGAACGTCATTCCTGTCTTTCCGATATGTCTTTGGCTGGACGGGCGGCGTAGCGATCGCCGCTTACACGCTAACGTTCCTTCTCGTCGAGACCGAGACCTATGGGAGCGGATTTCTGAATGTCGAAGGCTACCGTGCCTATGGCTCGGTTGCGGCGGTTGCAATCGTAATTTCAATGCTTCTTTGCGCCGTCGGAACGCATCGCCAAATTCCGAATCTTCGAAAACCGCAGGACGCCGGCCAGATAACGCTGAAGCGCATTTTTTCAGAGATTGGCGAGAGCCTCTCAAACAAGTCCTTTCAAGGCCTGTTCGTCGCGGCTCTATTTGGCTTTATGGCGGCTGGCGTGGCGGCTTCGCTGAACTATTACATCAACGGCTTTTTCTGGGAGTTCACGCCCGCGCAGACCGGGCTTCTCACAGTATCTGTCTTTGCCTCCGCCGCTTTGGCTTTGGTGCTCGCGCCCTTGATTTCGAAGCGGCTCGGCAAAAAGAAAGGGGCAATTATTGTTGGTGCAATCGCGTTCTCCGTTGCGCCAATGCCCGTGATTTTAAGGCTTATTGGCGTGATGCCACCCAATGGTAGTGACCTACTGTTTCAAATCATCCTGTGCGTCACCGTGATCGATGTCGCCCTGATCATCGCCTACCAGATTATGTCTGCCTCTATGATTGCTGATATTGTCGAGGAAAATGAACTCAAAACCGGGCGCCGGTCTGAGGGGATCTATTTTGCTGGGATCAGCTTTATGCGCAA
>JBCBGS010000164.1:0-4943 GCA_038526515.1 Pseudomonadota bacterium
GGCTCCCGCAGACTATCAGACGATTTTGACTTCGACACTGTCTTCTTCGACGGCCAGAACGAACTGAAGCAAGAGTCGTTCGGTGTGACCCTTCGCGTCGACCACGAAATCGATGACTCGGTCGATCTGACTTATGTCTATGGCTATGAAACAGCCGAAGTGTTCTCTCGCGGCGATATCGATGGCGGCTTTGGAGCGGCCTTCCTAGGCGCAGGCAACTTTGGACCTGGCTTCATTCCCTTCCCATCTGAAAGCGCTGGTGGGGTCGATGACCTTACGCAAATGACGCACGAATTGCGCGTCGCGTATGACGATAGCGGCCCAATTCGCGCACAAGCAGGCTTCTTCATCTTCGATGAGCGCGTGAATATTTCATCGTTCAGCTTCGATACGCTTGGACCAAGTCAGCCTGTAAATGGCGCTGCACAGCGCAACCAAGATACAGACTCAACGGGCATCTTTGCCTCTGTCGCATACGACGTCTCTGAGCAGTTGACGCTCGCGGGTGGTGTGCGCTTCACGGACGAAGAAAAAGAGTTCACAGCCGGCCGCTCAATCGGACCATTTGGGTCCGGTGCGCTCGCGCCACGCTCT
The DNA here is from genome assembly GCA_038526515.1 of Pseudomonadota bacterium. Classification (GTDB taxonomy): domain Bacteria; phylum Pseudomonadota; class Alphaproteobacteria; order Caulobacterales; family Hyphomonadaceae; genus Henriciella. The sequence goes on from JBCBGS010000164.1 coordinate 595, forward strand.
GTCACTGTCGGCGATGACCAGATCAGCTGGGACGTGTCTGCCACATACCAATACTCTGAAGACATTTCATACTATGCGAAGATTGCGCGCGGCTTCCGCGGACCGTCTGTTCAAGGGCGCCTTGTCTTCGGTAACACGATTTCAGACGCCGATAGCGAGACGGTACTGTCTTATGAAGCTGGCGTGAAATCAGAGCTGTATGACAATCGTATTCGCGCCAACGCGAACGTCTTCTTGTACACGCTGGAGGATCAGCAGCTGACAATCGTTGGCGGTCTCGACAACACGGTTGCCCTGTTCAACGCAGATGAAAGCCAAGGCTACGGCTTTGAGGCGGACGTCGAAGCTCTGATCACAGATAACCTCGTCGTGACTGGCGGATTGTCTTACAACAACACCGAGATCAAAGACGACGTGCTTCTGTCACCAGGATGTGGTGCAGGTTGTACTGTGCTCGATCCTGAAGTCGTTGTGGATGGTCAGACCTTCTTCAACATCTCAGGCAACTCTTTCCCGAATGCGCCTGAGTGGATCGCCAACGTCACAGCGCGTTACGGCATTCCATACCAAGGCGGTGAGTTCTACGTCTTCACTGACTGGGCCTACAAAGGCGACACCAACTTCTTCCTCTATGAGAGTGTTGAGTTCGCTGAAGATGGCTACTGGCTCGGCGGTCTGCGCGCCGGTTGGGAAGGCGACAATGGCGTCGCGCTCTCAGCGTTTGTGCGGAACCTGACAGACGAACTCGTTCTCGAGGGTGCGATCGACTTTAACAACCTGACGGGCTTCGTGAACGAGCCGCGCACTTGGGGCGTAGAGATCGGTTACAAGTTCTAAGCGAACCGACGCATCAGAAAAATCAAAAGCCCCGCCAAAACTGGCGGGGCTTTCTTTTATTCTGCTGGGACGCGTTGAGGATGCTGCCACCCCCGGCCTCTTAGCATGCTCACAAACCGTCGGATCGGTTTCATCGTCATGATCCGATAGACCGATGGCGTGAAGTAGAGCGCAAGGATTGCAGATCCTGCCACGCCCCCGGCAATCCCGGTGGCCAGTGGCATCCAGAAGACATCGCCCTGCAAGATGATCGGGACGAAGCCCCCCATCGTTGTTAGCGTCGTCGCTACAATGTGGCGGGTCGCGGCGACAACGACTTCACGCTGAGCGATAATATCATCGTTTCGAGCTGCTTCATTCCCTGTGAGGAGCGCCAGCACAACAATCGTTCCATTGATCGAGATACCCAGCAGTCCAAGGCCGCCCAGGATTGCGTTGAAGCCAAGCGGCAGGTTGAACATCCAAACCCCACCAAATGCGAGCCCCATGGACATGAAGCCGACGCCCATGACCAGGAACGCCATACGGAAAGAGTTGAAGACGAGCGCTACGGCGCCAAGCATGACCAGCACCAATGGCACGGCCAGGCTCGCCAAATTAGCCATCGCCTCAGACTGGTCGCTGGCGGACCCGCTCTCAATCCAGTCATAGCCTTGCGGCAGCGTGAACCCGGACTCTTCCAAAGCTTGTTTGAAGTTCTGGTTGATAGGATCTGGCAGCGCGTATGGCTCCACATAGGCAAAGATCTGGTTCACTCTTCGCCCATCGAGGCGCCGAATGGTCGCCGTCTGAGGTTCCAGTTTAAGCTCTCCCAGCGCCGATAGCGGCGTGCCGCCGCCGAGAGCAGCATTGCCAACGGTCTTGGATCGAAGGTCAGAAATCTCCGTCCGGCGATCTTCGGGTGCGATGACCCGAACCGGGATCTCTTCGATCCCTTCCAGAATGGAACCAGCAGGAACGCCTTCGAGCTCTGCACGAATGTCGCTGGCGAGACCCGTCAGACGAAGACCAGACATGGCTGTCGCGGTCTCATCGGCTTCAAGCGTCACGATCGGGGCGCCCATCTGCAACTGAGACGTGGTGAACGTAACACCAGGCGTTTGAGCTAGGATTTGCCGAGCCTGATTACCAAGATCATTCAACACCGCCAGGTTTTCACCCCGAATGTAGAATGCAATCGGCGCAGGCGTTGGCGGGCCCTGCTCGAACGGCGTGGCCAGAATCTGCGCCTGCGGAAACTCCCGCCGCAGCGTCGCTTGAATATCGCTTACCAAGATCCGCGTGGTCTCATTATTCCCCAGTTGGACAAAGCCATTTGCATAGCCTGCGACGCCCTCAGTATTGTTGAAACTGTTATAATAGACCCGCGGTCCTGGTTCACCGACGACGAAGTGAATCCCTTCAATATTAGGATACTGATCGCGCAGGAACGTATTCACCTCTTGGGCGATGTCTTGCGCTTCATAGATCGTCGCTTGCGGGTTTAGCGTGATATCGAGCTGAAACTGGTCCCGCTCCGTTTGCGGGAAGAACTGGCTCGGCAATTGCCCCGCCAAATAGAACCCGATCATGACCGGAACGATGCCGAGCATGAGGCCGATCACCGGGTTCCGCAGAACGCGCTCAATGCTCCAGCGATAGCCATCCGTGATGACATCGAACTTGATTCCATCCCGCCAGAACCAGCTGCGTTCACCGGGCTTGCGCGGACGATCCAACATCCCCGCGAGCGCTGGAATGACCGTCATCGCGATCACGAACGACATGATGACAGAGAACACCACTGAGGTCCCGATCATGCCAATAAACTCACCGGCGGCTCCGGGCATAAAGGCAATCGGTGCAAAGGCTAAGGCTGTTGTCAGGGTCGACGCGAATAGTGGACCAAACAGCTTTTTGAGAGAGCGATCGATGGAGTCGATCACCGAATGTCCATGCAGCCTTTCCTGATCATATTCATCGACCACCACAATCGCATTATCGATCAACAGGCCCAGCGAGATCACCAGCCCCGTGACCGACATCTGGTGCAGCGGATAGTTGAAGAATTTGAAGAGCGTCAGCACCAAAGCGACGGTTAGTGGCAAAGCCATGCCGACCACAATCGCCGCGCGCCACCCCATGACGAAGAACAGTACCGCGAACACAAGGAAAGCGGAAATCAACAGGTTCTGTGCCAGCCCGTTCAGGCGGGACTCCGTATAGGTGCTTTGGTCAAAGATTGGCGTGACTGAAATATCGGACGGCACGGTGACCGCGAACTCTTCCACCATCTGCCTAGCCGCTTTGGCCCAAACATCGACACGTTGGTTCGAGGAAATGTAAGCCGTCACGAAAACAGCGCGTTTGCCGTTCGAGAAGGCGAGCTTTGTCGGCGGGTCTTCAATCCCCTTAACGACCTCAGCGACATCGCCCACGCGCAGAGCTGTGCCGTTCGCAGATTGAACAAGCGGGATCGACCGGATGCGCGCGACCCCGTCAAACTCGCCGCCAATTTCCAGACCGACATTACTACGGTCACCCCGAACTTCACCAGCGGGCGCTTTCGCATCTGCGGCTGCTACCAATCGCGCAGCATCGTTCAATGACAGGCCAGCCGCCGCCAAAGCTTCTGGATCGGCGATGATCCGAACTTCCTCTTCTGGAAGCCCCATAATTTCTGTTTCTTCGGTTGCGTTCAGGCCCCGGAAGCGGTCTTCCAGAACTTCAGCGAGGCGTGACATCACTGCAAGACCGGGCTCGCCCTCGCCTTCCCAAGTCAACGCAACCGTCATCGTCGCTGCGCCGACATACACCCGCCGGACAAAGGGCGTGGCTGCGCCAGGCGGCAAGTCAGGCTCCGCAAGCTGGACCTGCTGCCGGATCAAGGTCCAAGCGTTGTCCACTTCAGCAGCGTTCAAGCTTTCATCAATCTCAATCGAGATCTGAGATACGTTCGCCCGGGAGCTCGATTCTGTCTCTGAGATCTCCGGCAGCTCCAGCAAGCGCCGTTCAATCGGCTCAGTGATCGTTGCTTCGATCCGTTCCGCGTCGGCGCCCGGAAGGGTCGTCAGCACAAAGCCATAACGTTCGATCAGGGTTGGGTCTTCTTGGCGCCCGAGCGTGAGGATCGCGAAGAATCCACTGATCAGGGCGACGATCACGGCCAGTATGGTCAGGCGTGGTAGACGATAGAATAAAGTTATCATTTGGATCACCCGTTCCCAGCAACCAAGCCGACGGTGCTGACATCGTTAGGCGTCACAGGCTGCCCTGGTGTAATACGCTGCAATCCGTCGATGATTACGCGGTCCCCATCTCTTAGAGAGCCACGTACAAAGACACGCTCGCCATCCTGATGGAGGATTTCAACAATTCCAGGCTCCGCCTGCCAGCCTTCACCGTCGCGACGCGCCTTATAAATTGACCAGAGCCCACGATCGGCCTCCGTCAGCGCAGAAATCGGAAGCCACAAACCAGCTTCGGTAATCTCGCGGTCCATCCCGAGGCGTACAACAGCGCCAGCTGCGACC